>CANHFG010000043.1 GCA_947459875.1 Ignavibacteria bacterium | reverse complement strand
GCGACCACATTGGGTCTGGGCGACCACATGGGGTTATGGGCGACCATCTAGGGTCTGGGCGACCACATGGGGTTATGGGCGACCACATAGGGTCTGGGCGACCACATAGGGTCTGGGCGACCACATAGGGTCGCCCCTACGGCACGCAATGTCACCTGAAACCTGAAGCCCGAAACCCGAAACCTGAAACCCGAAACCTGAAACCTCACACCACCGACTTCGGCAGCATCCTCAGAAACGGCAAGCACCGTTCCCAGTGCAGTGCATAGTAGTTGAAGCCGAGGGAGATGTTGTCATAGTACTCGGGCCGGTGGTCCCAGTAGTAGCGCTCTGACTGGAGGGCCCATGCGGCCGGGCCGAGACAGCGTGCCAGGAACCACTTTTCGACGAGTCGTGCACACCGTCCATTGCCGTCGAGAAAGGGATGGATCATTGCCAGCCACAGGTGCGTCATCGACGCGTAATAGAACGCCTCCTGAATGGTGAGCTGTCTGGACTGCAAGCTGTTGATGTCGTCGAATAGGCGGCTCAGTTCCTGCTCAACGTGTTCGGGCTCGACGGCGAGGTAGACCGGCTTCATCGTTTGAGAATCCCTGACGCCAACCTGGTCACGGCGTACGCGGCCGCGCAGGTTTTGCGGGAGCAACGTGCTGGCAAGCAGAGCATGGCTCTGGAGAAGGTTGGATAGAGTGAGTTCGTGGTCTGACGCAAACCGGTAGGCGGCAAGCAGGTCTTCGATCTCCTGTACTTCCTTCTTCTTTGGGCTGCTCTCAATTCCACGAAATCGAAAAAAGCTGTCGGCATCAAGTGTATTGCCCTCGATCTTGGACGAATAGAGTGACGAAGCCGTGAGGTAGTAGGTGAAGTCCTCGGGGGTAGCACCTGTATTGTCCGACAATGCGCCTTCGACCCGTGGCCAGTCAATTGACGTGTCGGCAAGGTAACTCGACAAAAAGTCGGAGGAGATCAGGTGCATTTCATCCCTCCATCAGCACCGTCTGCCATGCATCGGAGATGCGGCCCTGGCGTATGAGCAGTTGGGCGACGCGGTGCAGGAGAATGAGGTCGTGGCGTTGCGGAGAGTTTAGCAGCACAAAGAGAGCGCCGTCGGGATTGCCGGCGGCAAGCTCCATCTCAAATGAATCGGCCCGGTAGGACGCGTCAAACTGCGGATATGAGCCGTCGAGCATCGGCAGCACATCAACATAGGCCAGACGGGCAAGGTCATTACCGGTCAGAATGGGGCTTGTGCGCACGTGCTCGGGGAGCTGATCGATGCCGATGCAGGCGTGAAGGGGCTGGGCAGCTTCGAAGAGGTCCGTCGTGCGCGCGTAGTAATTGCCGCCCATTCGCGCCACATGGTCCAGCCGGCGGGGGTCTATCTTGCCCCCTGACATCGCGCTGTCGGCTACGTGGAAGGCAACCACCTCCAGGAGCATGATGTTGCCGTTGCCGCCGATATCACGCCGTAGCTCGATGTTCTGCATGAGCTTGCACTCCATGGCATAGGGAGACTCGGCAACGCTCGGCGGGGCAACGAGCGCCGACGCACGCTTTGTCAGCCCGGCCATGACAAATTCATCCACCTCCGGAGGGTAGTCTCCGGCGGTGATGTTCATGCGGTGGACGATCGAGTAGGGGACCGTGCTGATGGTGCACTCGCCCGTGTCCATGATGTTGCGCCAGGTGTCCTTTACCTTTCCCGTGCGGGCGGCGATGGCCGGACCGATGGCCACGATGGGCGGGTTGGATGCGAAGGCGTTGAAGAACGAATACGGGCTCAGGTTACAGATGCCGGCGGCATCCTGTGAGCCGATAAAGGCGATGGGGCGGGGCGATACGCCGCTCAGGACCAACTGATGCCGGTCCTTGTGGGACATCTCGCCAGGGTAGAAGGTTGGCATGGACGCAAATTCGCTGATTCTCCCCACCACGGCAAGTGTTGGCTGCGCCAAAGGGCAGCGTGTATATTTGCCGCGGTCAAAGTGTCGCTTCTGGCACGCACAAATCCGCTTCAACTTCAGGAGTACTATGGTGTCGCCCAATCGTTCCCTCTGGACCCTTGCCATCGCCGGCATTCTGGCGATGTCGATACTGACGATGACCACGGGGTGCGGCAGAAAGTCCAAACAGGCTGCCACATCCGACATCAAGAATGTCTGGAAGAAGTACGACACTCCGGCCGGCGCTGATAAGTCGGTTGCCGACACGCTGGGTGGTGAAGGATTCGAAAAGGTTGCCGAGAAGCTCGGCTTCTCGACCTACGTGATCAAGCCCGAAGAAATGAAGTACTTCGGCGATGAACGGGCTGTCAAGGGCGGACAGATCACGATCGGCGAAATGACCTTCCCGACCACGTTTCGTCCCGAAGGGCAGGGCTCATCGATGGTGGTCAACACCGAGATCAAGGGGTATATCTATGAAACGCTCCTCGGTACGCACCCGATCACCCGTGACTACATGCCAGGCCTGGCATCACACTGGAAGGTGAGCCCGGACAAGAAGACATTTACGTTCCGAATCGATCCGAACGCTCGCTGGTCCGATGGCAAGCCAGTGTTAGCCGAAGACGTCGTGGCCTCATGGAAGCTCATGGTTGATCCCGGATTGCTCGAACCAGCGCTCAACCTTGTCTTTGAGAAGTTCGAGCAGCCTGTGGCCCTGAGTAAGTACATCGTGCAGGTCACGGCCAAGACCGTGAACTTCCGCAACCTGCTCTACTTCGGAAGCGCCATGTTCATCTATCCAAGCCATGAGATCGGCGCGCTTACCGGGAAGGAATTCCTCGAGAAGTACAACTTCAACATGCCCGCCGGCACGGGCCCGTATTACCTCGCTGAAAAAGACATCAAGGCCGGAAGCGGCTGGAAGCTCACACGTCGGCCAGACTACTGGGCCAAGGAGTATCCTACGGCAAAGTACACGGCCAACTTCGATTACGTGAACTATCTGGTCGTTAAGGATAACGCCACGCTCCTCTATGAGAAGTTCAAGGCCGGTGAGATCGACCTGTTCCGTTTCAGCATGGCCACCACCGAAAAGTGGATCAAGGATACCGACTACGAGGCCATCAAGAACGGCTATATCCGCCGCTACCGCTTCTATAACAACGGTCCGATGGGCACGAACGGCATCACGTTTAACATGCGCAAAGCCCCCTTCGATGATATCCGTGTTCGCAAGGCCTTCATGATGCTCTATCCGCGGGAGACCATCGTCGAGAAGCTTCTGTACAACGAATACGAGACCTTTGATACCGACTACCCGAACACGCCATATGCCAGCACGGATAACCCCAAGATCAACTACGATCCGGGCGCGGCTGCCAAGCTGCTTGCCGAGGCCGGCTGGACAACGCGTAACAAGGATGGCTGGCTTGTGAAGAACGGCAAGCCGTTCGTGCTTGAGATGGCCATCACCAAGCTCGACGAGCGCTGGATGACCCCGTATCAGCAGGAACTTGCCAAGGTCGGCATCGACCTGCGACTGAAGCTCATGGACTGGAACTCGATCATCAAGAACATCGATGAGCGCAACTTCCAGATCTTCTCCTATGGCTATTCGGGACTGATCACGCCAAACCCTGAAACATCGCTCAAGAGCTCGCTGGCCGACAAGAACGACAACAACAACATCCAGGGATTCAAGGATGCTCGCGTTGATGAGCTCCTGCCGATCTATGACTCAACTTTCAATGTGGCCGAGCAGATCAAGATCATCAAGGAGATCGACCGCATCGTCTACGGCTATGCGATGAAGAGCCACTGGTGGAATCCGAAGGGCATCCGCCTTGCCGTGTGGGATCGTTTTGGAATGCCGGAGTACGGGATCAGCCGGTATACGCAGCTGAGCTATGTCTACGGAACGGCCGGCCTGACCTGGTGGTACGACCCGGACAAGGCCGCTGCCCTTGATGATGCTCGCAAGTCAAAGAAGGATCTTGGCGGGAACAAGGGCATCACCGAGTTCCGTTTCTGGCGCGATTTCAAGGACGGTAACTAATCTCCCGTCATGCTCCAATACATCATCCGTCGTCTCTTACTGGCCATTCCGACCTTTCTCGGGGCCACGTTCGTTGTGTTCTTCATCGTGCAGTTTGCACCGGGCGGACCCTACGACCAGCAGATGAACGCTCTTCGCAAAGGGCAGGGGGCTGAGGGCGGCGGTTCTGCTCTTGGAACGGAATCCATGGCGATTCCACCAAGCCAGCTCGAAGCTCTGCAGCGCTATTATCAGGTGAACGAGCCGATCTGGAAACGCTACCTCATGTGGCTCGGACTCTTCCCGCGTCCGGTCAATGACTACCTGGCCGAGGTGGGTGAAGAGCGGAACGTGGGTGGCGGATACAAGGTCGTTGCCCGCAAGGATGCCGCCACAGGACTCTACAAGGTCTATGCGCTGGACGATCCATCGACGCCCCTTGAGGACTGGTTCGTGGACCCATCGCAGAAGCCGAACAGCGTCTGGCTGTACCAGCGGGAGGTTGCCGGCATCTTCACCTTCGACTTCGGAGATTCCTTCCGCTACCGAAAGCCCGTCACTGAACTCATTAGCGAGCGCTTGCCGGTATCGATGCAGTTCGGTCTGATGAGTTTTGTGATCACCTACGTTGTGTGCTTCTACCTCGGTACGCAAAAAGCGCTGCGTCACGGCACCAAGTTCGACGTGGTCTCATCGAGCATCATCTTTATCGCCTTCTCAGTGCCCGGATGGGCTCTCGGCGGCGTGCTGCTGGTGATTCTCGGCGGCGGCTCGGGCATCGATCTCTTCCCGACAGGGGGCTTTCAGTCATCGGATTACGATAATCTTACCGCCGTAGAGCAGATCCTCGACAGAGCCTGGTACTTCGTTCTTCCGACCGTGGCGTACACCCTTGGTGGGTTTGCCTCCATTACGCTGCTCATGAAGAACTCGCTCATGGAAACACTCGGCCAGGACTTCATTCGCACGGCCTATGCCAAAGGCCTGCGCGAAGACCGCGTGATCTGGCTGCATGCCATGCGCAATTCCATCATCCCGCTCGTGGCCTCCATTGGCGGTGTGATCGGGATCTTTCTTGCAGGGGGCTACCTGGTGGAAACGGCCTTTAACATCGATGGAATTGGTCGTTTGTCGTTCGAGGCCATTGGCACGCGCGACACGAACGTTGCCTTCGCCTTTGCGGTGATATCGATCACGATAAATCTCGTTGGTTCGATCATTTCCGACTTCATGCTGGCTCTTGTCGATCCACGAATTCGATTCTCCTGATCATGGCAGCCCCTTCCTCAAGCTCACAAACGATCAATCAGCGCCGCTGGCGAAAGTTCAAGGGCATGCGTCGAGGCTATTACTCGATGATCATCCTGCTGACGGCCTACATCATATCGTTCTTCCTTCCGCTCCTGGTCAACAACAAGGCACTGCTCATCAGCTACGAGGGCGAGTGGTACTCTCCGGCCGGACGGGATTTTCTGGGCTCCTTGCCTCTGGTATCCGCTATCGCTCCGTCGAGTTTCGATCCTGCCGAACAGTACGGTGAAACAGGGAACAAGGGCGAGGCAAACTATCGCGAACTACAGGCCAAGTGGGAAGAGCAGGGCAGCGAGAACTACATCGTCATGCCACTATACCCGTTCAGTCCGAACGAAGACGTCGGAGTGGCCGGCAACGAGAGTTTTGTCGAACCCTTCGCCGATGACAGTAACGGGTCGATGCGGCTCTTCGGCACCGATGATAACGGACGTGACGTTCTGGCCCGCATGGCCTATGGATTTCAGGTGTCGATGTCCTTCGCAATCCTGATCTCTATTCTCGAATACCTGATCGGTATCCCGATCGGTGCGATGATGGGCTACTTCGGTGGCAAGTTCGACCTGTTGATGCAGCGGTTTATGGAGATATGGACGGCTCTGCCGTTTCTGTTCCTGATCATCATCATCGTGTCCTTCGTCAACCCGACGTTTGCTCTTCTCGTGCTGCTTCTGGTGCTCTTCTCCTGGATGGGCATTGCAGCGCAGATGCGCGCGCAGTTCTATCGCGAACGTCTGCGCGATTACGTTGCCGCAGCCATTTCAATTGGTGTGCCGACGCGCTCGATCATTCTCAAGCACATTCTGCCGAATACCCTTGTGCCGATCATCACGTTCTTCCCGTTTGCGCTTGTCGGCGGGATCAGCGCCCTGGTGTCGTTGGATTACCTTGGGTTTGGCCTGCCCCCTCCGACGCCATCATGGGGACAGATGATCAACGTTGGTCTGTCCAACATCACCCGCTACTGGCTGGTCGTTGTGCCGTTCAGCGCAATGTTCATTACGCTCACACTCGTGGTGTTCATCGGCGAAGGTATTCGCGAGGCGTTCGACCCCAAGGTCTTCTCGCGACTTCGCTAACTGGATTCTTTTTCACTGCAACCTCGGAACGCATTCGTGTCACAGGAAAAACTCGTCGAAGTCAAGGACCTCAAAACGTACTTCAACATTGAAGGCACGTGGGCCAAGGCCGTTGACGGTGTGACCTTCGACATCTACAGCGGGGAAGTCCTCGGAATTGTCGGCGAGTCCGGATCGGGCAAGTCGGTTACCGCACTATCGCTGATGAAGCTGATCCCGGATCCGCCTGGTCGCATCATGGGCGGTGAGATCCTGTTCAAGGGGCGCGACATTGTCTCGCTCTCGTATGAGGACATGTACGCGATCCGAGGCCAGGAGATCGCTATGATCTTCCAGGAGCCGATGACGTCACTCAATCCGGTGTTCCCGATCGGCATGCAGATCGCAGAAGTCGTGCAGGCACATACGAAATGCACCGAGCAGGAGGCCAGGGAGCGTGCCATTGAAATGCTCCGAGCCGTCGGTATTCCGGATCCTGAAAAGCGTGTCGATGACTATCCGCATCAGTTCTCAGGGGGCATGCGCCAGCGCGTGATGATCGCCATCGCACTGGCGTGCAATCCGTCAGTGCTGATCGCCGATGAACCAACGACCGCTCTCGATGTAACCATTCAGGCGCAGATCCTGGACCTGATGATGGAGCTCAAGCAGCGTCGCAGCGAGGCAGCCATCGTGCTCATCACGCACGACCTAGCCGTTGTGGCCGAGATGTGTCAGCGCGTGATCGTGATGTATGGCGGCAAGATTCAGGAAGTGGCCTCGGTCGAAGAGCTCTTTGCCAGCCCCCTGCATCCTTACACTCAGGGATTGTTGGCCTCGATCCCGCGTCCGTCCAAGGAGCGCAAAGGTCGTGATCGCCTGAAGGCCATTCCGGGTAACGTCCCGAGCATCATGAATCTGCCCTCCGGGTGCAAGTTCTGTACGCGCTGCGAGCTCAAGATCGATAGGTGTGAAACCGAGGAGCCGCCATTGCGAGAAGTCGCCCCGAACCATGTTGTGCGCTGCCACCTTGTCGAACCCGTTGCCGGAGGCGCACAATGAGTCAGCCCCTTCTCGAGGTCAAGAATCTCAGTGTCCGCTTCCCGGTGCACGGCGGTATTCTGCAGCGCAAGGTTGCCGAGGTACGGGCCGTTGATGACGTGTCGTTCACCATCAACCGAGGGGAGACCGTCGGTCTTGTGGGTGAGTCGGGCTGCGGTAAGACGACGGTCGGTCGCGCGTTGATCAATATTCTCAAGCATATCTCACCCGGGGTTGAGGTCACGGGTCAGGTTGTCTATGTCGAAAAGGACGGCAAGCGCACCGATCTGCTGGCATTGTCAAAGACGGACATGGTGCGTTACCGGTCGAAGATCCAGATGATCTTCCAGGATCCGTATTCGTCGCTCAACGCGCGGATGTCGGTCAAGCAGATCGTTGGAGAGCCCCTTGAGATCCATCACCCCGAGATGTCTCCGAAAGAGGTTGAAGACAAGGTCCTCTGGCTGCTTGAGCGCGTGGGGCTTCAGCCGGAATATGCAGGACGCTATCCGCATGAGTTTTCTGGTGGTCAGCGCCAGCGTATCGGCATCGCACGGTCACTGTCGACCAATCCCGATCTTATCATCTGCGACGAACCGGTCTCGGCACTTGATGTCTCCGTCCAGGCCCAGGTGATCAACCTTATGGAGGACCTGCAGAAGGAGTTCGGCATGTCCTATCTGTTTATCGCCCATGACCTTTCGGTGGTGTACCATATCTCTCAGCGCATTGCCGTGATGTACCTCGGCAGCATGGTCGAGATTGGCTCTGCCGACGCTGTGTACTTCGAGCCGACGCATCCGTACTCTCGCGCACTGCTTTCTGCCGTGCCGGAACCTGATCCGACGCGGCGCGACAAGAAGCGTGTGGTGCTGCAGGGCGACATCCCAACGCCGCTCAACAAGCCCAGCGGATGCGGATTCCGTACGCGCTGCCCGATGGCACAGCAATCCTGTGCAGATGCCGTTCCACAGAACGCACTGAAGAAATCCGGGGCGCTCGTTGCATGTCCACACGTGGACTGATCTGCGTCCTGCTGATGGGCCTTGTGTGGTCCACCGGCGCACGTGCCCAGGGAGTCGATGAGGTCTGTCTGGCCTATGCCCGCTCGGCTCGCCCGGAGGTGAAGCTGGTGCGGTTCATTACCGAGTTTCCCGGCACGTTTCCTGCACAGCTGCTGCGCGCGTGTGAAGTCACGCTGGTGTTCCAGCGAAAGGGAACGCAGAATGTGATCACCGCATCGCGTCCCGCCCTGGAGCGCGCTCTGCTTGACTCTCTGACGGAATGGCTCGTGCCGTTTAATCCGATGTCGGTTGATACGTTCGCCGTTGCTCTCAAGGTACAGCCGCTGCGTCAGGCCATCTTGTCGCGATCGAAGTATCTCGGAAGCCCGCATGCGCGTCTTGTCAGCACCCGCCCGTGGTATCGTAAGGGGATCCAGGCAAGTGATACGGCAGGGGGCAAAGCTCGACCCGGGATCAATCGGTTTAACACGTCGTATTTCGAACCGTCGTTCAACCCGGACACGCTCGGGTCGTACATTCTCTATCCTGCTGTGGCGCGTCAGCGCGGACTCTCCGGCACGGTCCTGATCGCCGCGTTGGTAAGTGCCAGTGGAATTGTCGAGGACCTGGTGATCCTGGAGTCGGACAATGTCGCCTTTGATGAAGCGGCAGCCCGGGCGATTCGCTGCCTGCGCTTTACGCCCGGACTTTTGAACCGTGTTCCGACAACAATGTGGGTGCGCGTTCCTATCTCGTTCAAATCTGATTAGCCCCCTGCAGGGGCTGCCACGATGCGCGTTTTCTACTCGGATCATTACACGATCGATCTGCCGGAAGGCCATCGCTTTCCCATGCGCAAGTATCGCATGCTGCGTCATGCGCTTGTCGAACAGGGCATCATCAGCGAGTCTCAGCTCATAGCCCCATCACTTGCAACGCGCGAGGATGTGCTGCTGGCACACACGCAGAGGTATGTTGACGGCGTTCTGTCTGGCACGCTTGACCGGCTGGAGCAGCGGCGCATCGGCTTTCCATGGAGCGAGGGACTCGTCGAACGCTCGCTGGCAACCGTCGGCGGATGCCTGGCTTCGGCACGTGCGGCACTGCAGGACGGACTCTCGGGGAATCTTGCCGGTGGCACGCACCATGCTATGCGTGATGCCGGTGAGGGGTTCTGCGTGTTCAATGATATTGCCGTGTCGTACCTGCGCCTCTTATCGGAAGGTGCTGTGGGCCGCGCAGCAATTGTCGACCTCGACGTGCATCAGGGCAACGGCAACAGCGATATTCTGGGCGGACGCAGCGACGTTTACATTCTGTCGGTGCACGGCGCAAAGAATTATCCATTTCGGAAGATCCCCTCGACGGTCGATGTCGATCTACCCGATGGCACGCGCGACGAGGAGTTCCTTGCCGTGGTCGAGCGTGAACTTGCTCCGATCCTGGACTTCGGGCCCGACATTGTCTTTTATCAGTGCGGCGTCGATCCGCTCGAGAGTGATGCCCTCGGCAGGCTCTCGCTCTCCTATGAGGGACTGCAGCGTCGTGACGAACTCGTCATGGAAACCTTCCGCCGACGAGGCATTCCGGTCATGCTCGCTTTGGGAGGGGGCTATGCACAACCGATCGAAGACACCATCGTGGCGCAGTGCAATCTTTACCGTGTTGCGATGGATATGTACCGACGTTACTCGCGCTGAGCCGGCGCAAGCCAGGAAGTGCGACGCCCGCCAGTGACTGGTTCGACGCGGTACCCGCGGCTGCTCAGCAGATCAAGCACGCTGGCCCGTCCCGTCAGATGCAGCGCGCCGATGGCGATGAATGCGCCCCCTTGCCGAAGCATCGCCTCCATGCGCCCGACCATGCGAATGTTTCGGTTGTCGTTGACCATCTGCATGGTTGCGTCATCCATGCCACCATGCTCGGCTGCATAGGACTCCAACCCGTCAAGGTCCTCCTGCGCGTAGAGGCGGCGCATACGGTCGAGCTGTCCGGACATCTGCGCCGTGTCCGTGAGCTGCTCCAGGACGTAGCCGGCCGGCATGGAATCGATGATGCTGAGTTGTTCGGCAATTGTCTCCAGTCCCGTGCGCTGAAGTCGTCGCTTCTTAGCGCGAGCCCAGAGAAACTCGTCGATCGACGTGGGCGCCGTGCGCTGAACCTCTCCCATGGCAACGATCATCATGATGGCTCCGGGCTTGAGACGCGGGCACGCCGTTGCAAACATGGTGTTGACCCTGCCGAGCCTCTGGCATACGGCCTCCACGCTCGCCGAATCGAACAGGTCGTAAAGCGTGCCGCTCTCGAGCATCAGTGCCTTGGGACTGAGCTGGTTCATGACCGAATCGAGATTTAGCTCCGAAGCGTATGTCCTTGAAGAATCGAGAACTTGCAGGACGGTGTCGCGTTGCCGGAAGACAAGCGTGTCAGCAATATGGATCGTTCCGAACACATGGCTGACGGCCCCTGCCGGCGAGACCACTCGCCAGAGCAGACTCGACTGTCTGCCAGCGGCATCAAGTGGTCTCGCCGCAGAGGGGGCCGACATCAATCCGGTCAGCAACGACAGGATGATCAAGGTCAGTAGGGGGCGGTTCATAGAATGCGAAGTTGGCGATTTGCCCCCGAATGTTCACCGTAATGGCGTCAGATCATCGGTCCGGCGATCACCAGCGCTTGCCAGGCTGTGCCGTTCAGCCCCCAGGCAATGGGTGCCATTGCGGCATGCTCGGACATCATTGGATGCATCATCGCAACGGCGTCCGGTACCGGGTAGTGCGACCGGAAGTCGGCCATATTCCACAGCACGGGAGCCGTCAGCATTGCCGATGTTCCTGAAGCAGAGGGGGCGGCGCCGACGCGTGCTGGATCGGGACGGCCAGGGCGGCCGGCATCGCGACGAATAAATGCACCGCTGCCGGCATTGTGCATGCGTGCACCCGATGAGGCCAGAAGCACGGAGGCGAGTTCTCGGGCCGGGCCATCGAGCAAATCCGACCGCAGAACGATAAGCTGCAGGTCAGGGACGGCGTCGATGATCGTACGCAGTGCCTGCTGGATCTCCTGCACCGAACCTGTTGAGCCGCTCCCTGCCGACGTCTGTCGAAGGTCAACCACGAGACACTTGGGGGCATTTCGCTGCAGCGCAGATCGCACCTGTGCCAGTTCCGAAAGCACCGATGCTCCGAGGCTGCGGAAGCTCAGTGCAGCGGCATCGTCATTGCTCGCAAAGCCAAGCAGCTGGCGTCGACCGTCGGCAACCTCCACGCGCCTGCTGATGCGCATATCGCGCCGCCGTAGGTCCACCATCACATGTGCCGCCTTGATATTGCGAGTGCGCTCGATGGCCTGCTGCTGCGTCGTGATCGGCACCTGGTCAATGGCAAGCAGAATGTCGCCGCTGCACAGTCCGGCTGCATAAGCCGGCATGGTCACATAAACATCTGTAATGACAACGCCCTCGGGCCTGGCCTCGCATTCGATTCCAAGTGCCCGCATCAGTCGATTCTCATTCTGCTCAGCGGCCGGAGGCGTCTGTGCGCCTGAAGTACCGCTAGCGCCCGGCTGGTTCTTGGGGCCGGTCTGAGCGCTCAGTACTGCGGCAGCGCAGAAAAAGATGATGATTCCACACATGCGTGTACACATAACAACCTCCGGTCATAGAGTGAAAGAGACGGTGAGTTTGGACCGAGGCGTTGTTGTTCATGTACTCTTCGTGATGGTGGCTGATTCCTCTGCATCAGACGCGGGTATTGTGCGTCGTATTGTGCGCTCGGAACCGATTGCGTCAAGTTTCACAATTTGCGGTGTATGAGAACACTTCGTGCATGCTTCGTGATGGCCTTTGCCATCGTCCTGGCCCCTTCGCTGACCTTTGCGCAGACACGTGTGTTGACCCGTGCTGACTCGCTTGCCCGGGAGGCCATGCTGTATATGGATGGCAACCTTCCGCAGTCGGCCATCACCGCATGGGACATGGCGCTGAAAGAGGTCCCCGGATACGTTCCCTTTCTGTACGAGAAGGCCGTAGCACTGGTCATGGCTGAGCGGCACCGCGAGGCGATCGAACTTATCGAGCCGATCCACCGCGATACTCTCCTTCGAGACAGGGGATATCAGCTGCTTGGCAACTGCTATGATATACTCGAAGACACGGCCTCGGCGCGTCGGTACTACCAGGACGGAATCAAGGCATTTCCGACCTCGGGACGCCTGCACTTCGAGATCGGACAGCTCTTTTATCGAAAAAACGATCGGGACAAGGCGCAGTCGTGGTGGCTTGCCGGTACGCGTGCCGAGCCGTCCTTTGCCACGAACTACTACTGGCTGGCAAAGTTCTTCTCCGAAACACGTGAGCGCATCTGGTCGGCCTTCTACGGCGAGCTGTTTCTGAATATCGAACGCAATTCACCTCGTACACGGGAGATATCCAAATTGGTTTTCGACATGTGGAATCTGTCAATGCGAGTGGGGGATTCGACCGACCCGATGCGGTTCTGTTCCGACGAGGCCCGCGAGGTCCCCGACCGGCGTGGCGGAAACATGATGTCATTTCTGGAGGCCTTCGAGTTCACGATGGCACAGGCCGCCCAGACGCTCCTGACCAAGGATACGGTGATCAACCGTTTGGGGATCGAGCAGCTGGTCGACCTCCGATATCGTTTCATGCGGGGGTGGATCAGTTCAGGTAAGGACACGACCTATCCGAATGAACTGCTGGCATGGAATGCTTGGCTCCTCAAGCAGGGGCGGTTGAAAGACTACCTCTGGTGGCTGTATGCCTACGGTGATAAGCGTGAGATGAACCTCTACTTCCGGAAAAACGCAGACCGCTACGATACGTTTCTGGTGTGGTTTGCCGAAAACAGTCTTCTCTTTGATAATCCGAAGTGCGTCGGTCTTGGTTGTCCGTAACGGGTCGCCGTGTTATCTTTGCCGTCCCATTCATCACAGCAAGCCCCATGGATACGCTTCTTTCCGTTATCTCTCTGATCGCTGCCTTTCTCCTCGTTCTTGTGGTCATCATCCAGCCCGGTAAGGCTGACATGATCTCGGGCATGAGCGGGCTGGGCGGTCAAATGACCAATCTTTTCGGCGTTCGTCAGTCCCGCAACGTGCTTCAGACAGCCACTATGGTGCTGCTGGGCGTGATCGCCGTCTTCGCCATCCTGATCAACAGCGTGTTTCTCGACACGTCCGGCGGTGCTCAGCGTGAGTCGGTAGCGAAGGATGCTCCGCAGCCCACGCTTCCAGCACCGACACGTCAGGCCCCACAGCCATCACAGCAACCTGCTCAGCAGCCAGCACCGGCCAGCGCTCCTGCCGGCAAGTGACGCAGCCGTCTGGTCAAGGCGCAGGCAATGTCTGCACATGAATTTCCTCAAGGCGTCCATTAGGGCGCCTTTGTTGTTTCGGATCTTCCCTCACGAGAGTAAACATGGCACGCACCATCGGTTCCGCCGTCACGCATGATCTGGTCTTTGAGTCCAACGCCGATGCTAATCGGCAGACGCAGCGCGTGATCGAGGGCGTCAGTGCAGCCGTTCGCCGTGGCGGCGGTGCAAAGGCTACTGAGCGCCACAAGGCCAAAGGCAAGATGACGGCGCGCGAGCGTATTGATGCGCTTGTGGACGCCGGCACACCGTTCCTCGAGGTGGGGCTGCTGACGGCTCATGGCATGTACGAAGAGGAAGGGGGCTGTCCATCTGCAGGCGTGGTGTCCGGTATCGGGATCATTCACGGACGTGAGTGCATGATCGTGGCAAATGACGCCACAGTGAAGGCCGGCGCGTGGTTCCCGATGACGGCCAAGAAGAACATGCGGGCTCAGGAGATCGCTCTGGAGAATCGACTCCCGATCATCTACCTCGTTGATTCCGCGGGCGTTTTTCTTCCAATGCAGGATGAGATCTTCCCCGATAAGGAGCACTTCGGACGTCAGTTCCGCAACAATGCGATGATGAGCGCGCTCGGCATTCCTCAGATCGCTGCTATCATGGGACCATGCGTAGCCGGTGGTGCATACCTGCCGATCATGTGCGACGAGGCGATCATCGTCAATGGCACGGGCAGTGTTTTTCTGGCCGGACCCGCCCTTGTTGAGGCCGCTATCGGTGAAAAGACGGGCATCGAGCCTTTAGGGGGCGCTACCATGCATAGCTCGGTTAGCGGAGTGGTCGACTACAAGGTCGAATCCGATGCCGAGGCCCTCGAAACTATCCGGTCACTGGTCGACAAGTTCTCGCCAACCAAAGGTCCAGGCCCCTTGTTCTCTCGCGTCGAGCCGCGGGAGCCTGCCTTCGACGTTGAGGAGATCTACGGTATCATGCCGGCTGATCGCACTAAACCCTACAACACCAGACAGGTCATTGCCCGTCTCATCGATGCATCGGAGTTTGACGAATACAAGGCCGACTACGGTGGAAGCATACTCTGCGGCTATGCCCGCATTGACGGCTGGGCCGTGGGCATCGTTGCCAACAATCGCGAGATCACCAAGTCCGGTAAGGGCGAAATGCAGGTAGGGGGCGTGATCTATTCCGATTCGGCCGACAAGGCAGCGCGATTTATTCTCAACTGCAATCAACGTGGCATTCCACTGGTCTTTCTGCAGGACGTTACGGGTTTCATGGTTGGCTCGCGAGCCGAGCAGGGCGGGATCATCAAGGACGGAGCGAAGCTTGTGAATGCTGTTGCCAACAGCGTGGTACCGAAGTTTACGGTCATCATTGGCAACTCTTATGGAGCTGGTAACTACGCCATGTGCGGTAAGGCCTACGATCCGCGGCTGATCTATGCCTGGCCAACAGCCCAGATCGCCGTCATGGGCGGTGCGCAGGCGGCCAAGACACTGCTGACGATCAAGGTGGCTCAGCTGCAGAAGAGCGGAGAAAAGCTCACAGCAGAGCAGGAGAAGTCCATGCTGAGCGACATTCAAAAGCGCTACGATGCCACCACGACGCCCGTCTACGCGGCCTCACGGCTATGGGTCGACGGGATCATCGCCCCGACGGAGACGCGCATGATGATCTCCCGAGGAATCGCTGTGGCATCGCATCAGGGAACGCTGCCGGAACTGCGAACCGGCGTCTTCCAGGTGTAGGTTGCTGGCCATGCAGGAGCCCCTTGACGAACTGCAACGCCTTCTTTCCGGCTCGGTAACGAGTCGTATCATCGATCGTCTGGCATACGCCCACGACGCATCGCTCTACCGGCTCGTTCCTTCAGCTGTTGTGCGTCCGACGACGTCGCAGCACGTGCAGGTGATTCTCGACTGGTGCCGACGTCACGCCACGCACTGCACCTTCCGCACCGGTGGCACCAGCCTGTCGGGTCAGGCCGTCAGCGACGGACTGATCGTTGATCTTTCAAGGGGCTGGCAGCGAGTGGAAATCCTCGACGCGGGCCGGCGCGTACGTATGCAGCCGGGCATCACCGGGGCGCGGGTCAATGCGATGCTGCATCGCTACGGCAGAAAGCTGGGGCCGGACCCGGCATCGCTGATGGCTGCCATGATCGGTGGCATCGTGGCGAATAACGCCAGCGGCATGTGCTGTGGAACATCGCAGAATTCATACCATACACTTGATTCGATGGCCTTTGTTCTGGCCGATGGAACACGGTTCGATACTGCGGATCCACTGGCCGATGTTCATCTGCGCACACAGGCACCACTCGTTCACGAGGCGCTGCTGCTGCTGCGCGACGAGATCCGTGCAGATGCTGATCTGGTGTCGCTGATACGGCGTAAGTACCGCATCAAGAACACCATTGGCTACTCTCTCAATGCCTTTCTCGACGAGGATGATCCGGCAAACATCCTTGCTCGACTGCTGATCGGCAGTGAAGGCACGCTGGGCTTCATCGAGCACGTTACGCTGCACACGGTGGCAGACGCCAGGCATAAATGGACGGCGCTGATCGTGTATGATTCACTCGATGCGGCATGTGCAAGCGTTGAATCGTGGCGAGCAGACGGCGCTGCGGCGATTGAGCTCATGGACGATGCTTCGTTGCGCTCGTTTGCTTATCTCCCCACGACCCCCGAGGCGTATCGACATGACCGTGCGGGAGCTGCCGCACTGCTCGTTGAGTTCCATGATGTCGAGCCCCCTAAAGCACAAGGTGTCGAGTGGACGTCTGATCCAGCACAGCAGGCTGTTCTGTGGAAACTGCGCAAGGGGCTGATGCCAACTGTCGGCGCAATGCGTCCGGCGGGAAGCACCATGATCAACGAAGACATAGCCGTGCCACCGGAGCGTCTGGCGAAGCTGGTCAACGACGTCCAGGAGGCCTTCGCGGAGTTCTCCTATCACGACGGCATCGTGTTCGGACATGCCAAGGATGGCAACATCCACTTTGTGGTCTGTCAGGACTTTTCCACGCCGGCAGAGGTCGATCGGTATGCCGCATTTATGGAGCGCATCGTTGAGATCGTGGTCGACCGTCATTCGGGCTCGCTGAAGGCCGAACACGGTACGGGGCGCAACATGGCTCCCTTTGTTGAACGCGAATGGGGCGCAAAGGCCTACGCGATCATGCGTCGCATCAAGTCGGCTCTCGATCCGGATGGCATACTGAATCCCGACGTTGTCATCAACGCCGATCCACTGGCGCACGTGCGGAACATCAAGCCTGTGCCGCCTCTTGACGGTGGTCTGGCTGCAGTGGCCGACCGGTGCATCGAGTGCGGCTTCTGCGAGCATGTCTGCCCGACGCGCGATATCACGCTCACACCACGTCAGCGCATCGTCATCGAGCGCGAGATGAAGATGTCCGAACACTCCGCGCTCGTGCGACGTGAGCTGGCCGAGCAGGCTCGGTTCGATGTTGACGGCTCGTGCGCGGTTGACGGATTCTGTGCCACGGTCTGCCCGGTCGGCATCGACACCGGCGCAATGGTCAAGGTACGTCGCAGGTCCTCGCGTGTAATGGCCAGTACGGTAGCAAGCATTGCGGCACGCAACATGCACCGCATGCGTTCTCTTTCGAGGTTTATGCTGCGGATGCGCTCAATGTCGATGATGCCCGGAGCGTATCTGCTGAAGGGGCTCTCTGCGGCCGCACAGGCCCGGCCGATGATGGTGATGGATGTCGACGTTGTGTACGTCCCGACATGTGTCAGCAGAACCTTCGGTAATGATTCGTCAGAACATTCACTGCCGGAGATGATCACCGAGCTGGCCGCTGCTGCGGGACTGCGCATGAGTGTAATGACCCACTCGCGTGGATGCTGCGGTCAGCCCCTTTCCTCACAGGGCTTTACCGATGCTGCCGCCGAATCGGCTTGCCTTCTGCTGGACGATCTGGCGCGCCTGCGCGGCGATCAAGACGTGCCGGTTCTGCTGGATGCATCAACATGCTCGGCAGCGCTGCGGACCATCGCAATCGAGCGCGGCATTGATATCATCGACCAGGTCGGCTTTATTGAAATGGTGATGCCTCGGCTGGACATTCCACGCACAGATCAGCCCCTTGTCATTCATGCCGGCTGCGGCGCGGCAAAGCAGGGGACAACGCAGCGTCTGATCACTCTGGCGCACAGGCTCTCATCGACCGTCATCGTACCCCCATCTGCTACTTGTTGTGGGATGGCAGGTACGCATGGACTTGTGCATCCCGAGGTCGTCGTCGCAGCAACAACCGTGGAACGGACCGAGATTCTCTCAGACCATAACGCTGCGGCAAATGCCATCGGTATCAGCCTGAACACGCTATGTGAGTCGGCTCTCACCAATCAGATCGGGATTCCGTATAAGGGGCTTGTGGAGATTGTATGGAAGAGGATGATGGTGAGTTACTGAAGTACGGAAGTACGGAAGTACGGAAGTACGGAAGTACGGAAGTACG
>CANHFG010000042.1 GCA_947459875.1 Ignavibacteria bacterium | reverse complement strand
CGTGCCATCGGGCTGCAGATCGGTGTACCAGATGTCCTCCGTTGCCGTATCGCCGATATTTTCCCGGTGCGGATAGCGACCAAAGTACAGGCGTTTTCCATCGGCCGTGATCACCGGCGAGATATCGCCGCCCGTGCTGTTGACCTGCGGACCAAGACTCTCCGGCTCGCCGAGGACGATCTCATCCTCGATGACCCTGATGGAATCCTGTGCCTGGCGGATGTGCATTTCGTCGGCCTCCACAACAACCTGCGGACCGACGATCAGGCCGATCTTACTGCCGAAGATCGGAGGGGGCTGAAAGGCAAACAGTGTCGCGCCGTTGAACAGAACACTCATGCCCAGGCCGCGCTTGCGCACCGTGATGGTAAACCAGGTCTGCATCGGTGGCAGACCCTCGAACGGCGTCCACGGCTGCACGTCCGTGACACTTCCATTGCGCAGCGAATACACACGATAGCGACCGGAGCCGCTGATAAGCAGGGCGTTGTGACTGAATCCTTCGCGTGCACCCCAGAAAAATCCGAATGCCGAATTCGTCGTCCCGGTGACCTGCCGAAGCTTGAGCTCAACGTCGAAGTCCTTGCCGTAGTCCAGAAAATACCCGACCTCGCTGAGCAAGTCAGATGACGCCGAGCGCTGATCAATCCGGTAGACTCCTGAGACCAACGAAGCGCTGCGTCCTAGTGAGCCCCCTTCGATCCAGCCTCCCACGTTCTCATCAAATGGATCGTGGTAAGCAACTGGCAATGGTTGGGCAAACGCGATAGCCGCCGATATCACAAAAAGTGTCGGAAGGATAAGCAAGTTCTGAATGCGATGCATGTTCATTAGAATCCCGATGACGTTAACCGTCAAACTAGTCCTCAAGGTACGTGTAGCCGTATAGTCCGGAGCGGTAGATCGCAAGGAACTCCTTCCCTTCCTGTACGGTGATCTTCTTACTCTTGACCGACGCGCTCACCCATGCTTCCATCGTACGTACAAGTTTCTTGGCATCGAACTGTACATAGTCAAGCACGTCGGCAACGGTCTCACCGTGAATAATCTGTTCGATTTCATACTTGTCACCACGAACCGTGACGTGCACGGCGTTCGTGTCGCCAAAGAGATTATGCAGATCGCCCAATATCTCCTGGTAGGCCCCGACCAGAAAGACAGCCAGGTAGTACTCCTGACCCTCTACCAGCGGGTGCACCGGAAGCATAGACGTATAATCTCGCGTTCCAATGAAATGATCGACCTTGCCGTCCGAGTCGCAGGTAATGTCCTGCAACGTTGCCATACGCGTAGGACGCTCCTGCAGGCGGTGGATCGGCATGATCGGAAACAGCTGATCGATGGCCCATGAATCGGGCAGCGACTGAAACAGGGAGAAGTTGCAGAAGTACTTATCGGCAAGCAGCTTCGGAAGCGATCGTAACTCTTCGGGAACCACCTTGAGCTCGCCGGTCATTTCCGAGATTTGCTGCGCGATGGTCCAGTAGAGCCTTTCGACCTGAGCGCGCGTGCGAATGTCGATCAGTCCCAGCGAGAATCGGTCGAGCGTTTCCTCCCGCAGCTGCTGTGCATCGTGCCAGGCCTCGAGCATGGTGCGGCTGTTGAGAGCCGTCATGATCTCGTGCAACTCACGAACCAGTTCGTGATCTTTCTTCGATACGCGGTCGCGGGAGCTCCACGTTGGCACGCTGGCCGTCTCAAGAACGTTGAAGACGAGCACAGAGTGATGTGCCGTCAGCGCGCGGCCAGACTCGGTAATGATATGCGGATGCGGAAGAGAGGCCTTCCCTGCCGCATCGGTGATGGCACTGATGGCATCATTGGCGTACTCTTGAATGGAGTAGTTGATGCTCGAGGCAACGCTGCTGCGCGTACCGTCATAGTCGACACCCAGGCCGCCGCCAATATCGACGAATTCGATCTGGCAGCCCATGGCCATCAACTGAACGTAGAACTGCGAGACCTCGCTCAATCCCTGCTTGATCTTGCGGATGTTCGTGATCTGCGATCCGAGATGGAAGTGGATCAGTTTCATGCAGTCAAGCATGTCGCTGGCGCGGGCATACTCAACCGCTTCGAGAAGTTCAGACGCGTTGAGACCAAACTTTGACTGATCGCCCCCTGACTCTTCCCACTTGCCGCTGCCACTGGAGGCGAGCTTGATGCGGATACCGACGTTGGGCCGAACTCCGACACGCTTCGACACTTCGTTGATCAAACGCAGCTCGTTGAGTTTCTCCACAACAAGGAAGATGCGCTTGCCCATCTTCTGTGCCAGCAACGCAAGCTCAACAAACTCTTCGTCCTTATAGCCATTGCAGACGATCAGCGCTTCGCTGTTGTCCATGATCGCAAGCACGGCGTGAAGCTCCGGCTTTGAGCCGGCTTCAAGACCAATGTTGAACCGTTTTCCGTGGCGGACGAGTTCTTCAACCACCGGACGCTGCTGGTTGACCTTGATCGGGTAAACGCTGTAATACGTCCCGGTGAACTCGTACTCGGCGGCGGCCTTCTTGAAGCACTCGGAGATCTTCTCAATGCGGTCATCAAGAATATCCGGGAAGCGCAGCAAGACCGGAGAGCTGACGTCGCGCAGCAATAATTCGTCGACCAATTCCTTTAGGTCGATCTGTGGCCCCTTGGTTTTGCGCGGGGCAGCCACCACATGACCTTTGGAATTGATCCCAAAGTAGCCGATTCCCCAGCCGGGTACATTGTACACCTCGAGGGAGTCCTCAACGCGCCATTTGCGCATAGGCCCTGCTTCTTGTTTCGTGGAAAATGAAAGCGCAAAACTACGCACAAGTATATTTGTGCCCATGCCTGTTTCCGCCGACAATGAATCCCTGAAAAAGCAGTTCGCAGAGTTCCTCAAGCGCAAGAAGTATCGCGGGACTCAGGAACGGTTCAATGTGATCGATCGCATCAGCGAGCTGGACCGTCATTTCAATGCGGACGAGCTCTATCTCTACATGAATGGAAGGGGCGATCGGATCTCCCGGGCGACCATCTATTCGACGCTCGACCTGCTGACCACCTGCGGTATTCTGATGAAGCATCGCTTTCAGGGAGGCAGCGCCCATTTTGAACTCGCCAGCCGCATGCCCGACCATGATCACCTGATCTGCGTCGAATGTGGTCGGATCGAGGAGTTTCGTGATGAACGGATCGACGAGATCCGAGACACGGTCTCGGGAAAGCTCGGTTTTCGCCCCATGGCTCATTCGCTACAAATCTTCGCTACATGTCACGATCCACTGGCCTGTCCGCACAATACGCAGGAATAAGGGCATAAACCCATGAAAAACCTCGTAATCGTCGAATCTCCCTCAAAGGCCAAGACCATCCAGAAGTACCTTGGATCGGACTTCGAGGTCACCTCCTGCATGGGACACATTCGTGACCTGCCGGGTAACGACAAAGCCATTGACATTGCCAATGACTTTACGCCCGTGTACGAAGTCAACGAAGACAAGAAGAAGCTTGTGCAGGAGCTCAAGCGCCGCGCGCGTCAGGCCGAGTATGTATGGCTGGCGTCTGACGAAGACCGCGAAGGTGAGGCCATCGCATGGCACCTCTACGAGGCGCTGGAACTTGACGCCGAGCACACGCGTCGAATCGTCTTTCACGAGATCACCAAACCGGCTATTCTGAAGGCGGTTGCCAACCCGCGCGGCATCGACGTCAACCTCGTTGATGCTCAGCAGGCCCGGCGCGTCCTCGACCGGCTGGTGGGCTACGGCCTGTCGCCCATCCTGTGGCGGAAGGTGCAGAAGAACCTCTCGGCAGGCCGCGTGCAGTCCGTCTCAGTGCGTCTGGTGGTAGAGCGCGAGCGGGATATCCAGGCCTTCACTGCAAAAAGTCAGTTTCGGATCGTTGCGGAGTTTGTCGAAAATGGCCGTGGCTTCAAGGCCGAACTCCAGAAGCGCTTTGACACCGAGGAACAGGCCCGTGAGTTCCTCGAGTCGTGCATCGGCGCAGAGTTCACGGTCAGCAATCTCGAGATCAAGCCCGCAAAACGGTCGCCCTCAGCCCCGTTCACCACGTCCACACTGCAGCAGGAAGCCAGCCGCAAGCTCGGATATTCACTGGTGCGCACGATGCGCCTTGCGCAGGACCTCTACGAGGCCGGGCAGATCACCTACATGCGTACCGACTCGGTGAATCTCTCTGAGCTTGCCATTGAGGGGGCTCGGCAGGAAATCCTGTCAACGTTCGGCGAGGCATACAGCCGACCGCACAACTATGTAACAAAGGTTGCTTCGGCACAAGAGGCCCACGAGGCGATCCGTCCGACGGATTTTTCGCGTCGTACTGCCGGTGCCACCGATGCGCACGAGCGTCTTTACGACCTGATCTACAAACGCACGCTGGCATCGCAGATGGCCGAGGCACAGCTCGAGAGGACCGTGGTAACGATCTCTATCTCGACCCGTCCTGATGAGCTGATCGCCACCGGCGAGGTGATCCGCTTTGATGGTTTCCTTCGCCTGTACCTTGAATCGACCGACGAGGAGGCCACCGACGAAGAATCATCAAAGATGCTTCCGCCGCTGAGCATCGGCGCACGGCCGTCGCTCGTCCGCATGCTGGCGCGCGAACGGTTCGACCGACCGCCATCGCGATACACCGAAGCGTCATTGGTGAAGAAGCTTGAGGAGCTCGGCATCGGTCGACCATCGACATATGCCCCGACGATCGCCAACGTTCAGGCACGTAATTACGTGGTCAAGGAAGACCGCGACGGACGCCAGCGCGAGATCCGTGAGCTGCGCCTTGAAAGTCAGATCGTCTCCCGCACGGTCGAGGTCGAGAACACCGGAGCAGAGCGCTCGAAGCTCTTCCCAACAGACATCGGTATCATCGTTACGGATTTCCTGGTGAAGCACTTTCAGGAGATCATGGACTACAACTTCACGG
This sequence comes from Ignavibacteria bacterium, assembly GCA_947459875.1. Classification (GTDB taxonomy): domain Bacteria; phylum Bacteroidota; class Ignavibacteria; order Kapaibacteriales; family Kapaibacteriaceae; genus UBA10438. Next base: position 13,642 of record CANHFG010000042.1, on the reverse strand, counting down.
CAACCGTGGAGAAGCAGTTCGACGAGATTGCACAGGGGAATGTGCGATGGACCGAGATGATCCGCTCGTTCTACGAGCCATTTGCAAAAGACCTTGTCAGGACCAGTGAGACGGCCGAGCGGCAGAGTGGTGAGCGGCTCCTTGGGGTCGACCCGGCCTCGGGTCGCAACGTCTATGTGCGCCTTGCGCGCTACGGACCCATTGCGCAGATCGGGGATGCCGATGACGAGAATAAGCGTCAGAAGGGGCTGCCGGGCAATGCAAGCATGGAGAGCATTACCCTTGAGCAAGCGCTGGAGCTCTTTAAGTTTCCTCGCGTGATCGGCGCGTACGAAGACTTCCCAATGGAGGTCAAACTTGGTCGATTCGGACCGTATATCGAGCACAACAAGGCTTTTTACAGTCTGCCCAAGGAAGACGATCCGTACACGATCGTAGGACCGCGTGGCATTGAGATCATTCTGGCACGACGTCAGAAGATCGCCGAGAACACCATCAAGGTCTTTGAAGAGGATCCATCGGTGAAGATCCTCAAGGGGCGATGGGGTCCGTACATCGTTGTCGGACGGCAGAACGTGCGAATTCCCAAGGGAACAGAAGCATCAACACTGACGCTGGAAGACTGCCTGCAGCTTGCCCAGCAGCAGGAGCCCCCTGCCAAGACCAAGAAGGGTGCAAAGGCCAAGGCCGAGTCAGCCGATGCCGCCGCCGCAAAGAAACCTGCCGCACGGAAGACGCCTGCGAAGAAGACGGCCACGAAAGCGGCTACAAAAAAGGCCGCGGCCAAGAAGACCGCGGCCAAATCGCCGAAGAAGTAAACGGTGTTCCCGCGGTGTCCGACGTTGAAATCGGGCACCGCCGTGATCACTTCACAAAGAGCATTTCCCGATACGAAGGTAGCGGCCAGTGATCGTAGGCCGCGAGGCGCTCGAGGGCATCAGCAGCGTGGCGCACGCGTCGCATGGCTGGAAGAACACTGTTGAGCATGTGGTGTGCCTTGGAGTGCACGGTGTCTCCGCCGAGTTCGTTGTTCTGCTTGCGCAGTGCGGCAATGGCTAGCGCCAGTTCGTTTGTCACTTCTGCCAGTTCGGCGGTGGCACGGTCAATGGCAGGCAGCGAAACGCCCGTAGAGGTCATCTCCCGCAGAGAGCGCATGGCACTTGGAAGGATCTGTGTTTGCGCGATCCATTCGGTTGTTTCTCCCTCGATGTTCACCGTCTTGAAGTACTGCTCGAACATCACTTCCTGGCGGGCTTCAAGCTCACGGGTCGAAAGAACATTGTTGCTCGAGAAGAGCCCGGTGTTTTTCTCACTGACCAGTGTCTCGATGGCGTCGATGGCTGTCTTGAGCGCCAGAAGCCCCCTACCGGCCGCTTCCTCGTGCCACTCGGAAGAATACCCATCGCCGTTGAAGAGGATCCGTTTGTGCGCACTGTAGATTTCCTTGACCACATCGCTGAGGGCTGACTCGATGGCCTGACCTTTTTTCAGGCGCTTTTCGACGCGCGAAGAAAGGTCGTTGATCGCATCGGTGGCGATGACGTTCAGTACCGTGATCGGAAACGACACGGACTGTGATGAGCCGACGGCACGGAATTCGAACTTGTTACCCGTGAAAGCAAACGGCGAAGTTCTATTACGGTCACCCGTATGCTGTGGCAGTGCCGGCAGCACCTGCGTTCCCAGGCCAAGAAAGCCGGCCTTTTTCGACGCTCCACCCTTGCCCGAAACAACGCGGTCGAAGATATCCGTAAGCTGCTCACCGAGGAACATAGACATGATCGCAGGGGGCGCTTCATTGGCCCCAAGGCGATGGTCATTCGAGGCCGATGCCACACAGGTACGCAGCAGATCCTGATGGTCATCGACGGCCTTGATCATGGCCGCACAGAAGAAGAGGAACTGCATGTTGTCCTGAGGCGTGTCGCCCGGCTCAAGAAGGTTATGCCCCGTATCGGTGGACATGCTCCAGTTGACGTGCTTGCCTGAGCCGTTCACGCCGGCAAAGGGCTTTTCATGAAGCAGGCAGACCATGCCATACTTGCGGGCCGTGTTCTTGAACACCTGCATGAGAAGCTGCTGATGATCGGCCGCAATGTTTGCATGCTCGAAGATCGGTGCGATCTCAAACTGTCCGGGAGCAACCTCGTTGTGACGCGTCTTGACGGGTATTCCCAGCGCATAGAGCTGATGCTCGGCATCGGTCATGAACGTCAGCACGCGATCGGGAATGGAACCGAAGTAATGATCCTCCAGCTCCTGCCCCTTTGGCGGCTGCGCTCCGAAGAGCGTCCGGCCCGACATCACCAGATCAGGACGACGGAAGTAGAACTCCTCGTCGATGAGGAAGTACTCCTGCTCGGCACCCACCGTTGCCACCACGCGCTGCGACTGGTCGTCGCCAAACAGTCGAAGCGCCCGTAGCGCGGCCGCATTGATGCACTCCATGGAGCGCAGCAGCGGCGTCTTGTTGTCAAGGGCCTCACCGGTCCAGGAAGCAAAAGCCGTCGGAATACAAAGCGTAGCGCCATTGGAATGTCGCATGATGAACGCCGGCGAGGTGGGATCCCAGGCCGTGTATCCCCGCGCTTCGAAGGTTGCGCGCAGACCACCGCTCGGCAACGATGACGCGTCCGGCTCGCCCTGGATGAGCTCCTTGCCGGAAAACTGCGAGATGGCAGAACCGTCCGACGTTGGGGTTACGAATGAGTCATGCTTTTCTGCTGTCAAACCCGTCAGCGGCTGAAACCAGTGGGTGTAATGTGTCGCCCCCTTTTCCATCGCCCAGGTCTTCATGGCCAGTGCCACCGTATCGGCGATCGCCGGATCGAGCGTAGCTCCGCGCTCCGAGGTCGCCAGCAGCGACTTCCAGACCGGCTTGCTCAGGCGCTGCCGCAGCTCCTCCATCGTCAGCACGTCGCTGGCAAACACTTCGTTAACAACGTCGGACGGTGACGGCACATCGACGCCGTCCAAGCGCCAGTTGCGCGCTACCGTTGAAACATCCACATTATTGGCCATGCTGGCTCTCCCCCAAGTGTAAAGAGTTTAGATGATCGTGATTGCCGGTGATTCCTTGTGCGTGCTGAGCACGACATTTGTCTGCGTGCGCGACACGCCCTTCCACTGCTGAATGGCCGAGAGCAGCTGTTCGAGTTCGCCCGTGGTCTTGACTCGGACCTTCAGAAGATGCGAGGCCGTGCCGGTGACGGCGTGGCACTCCTGGACCTCCTTGCGCGCACGGCACTGACGCCGAAATCCATCGTAGTTCGTGCTTGAGTCCATGTCGACAAAAATGAATGCCGTGACGTCATACCCGAAGTCGACCGCTCGGAACAAGGTCGTATACTCGCGGATGGTCCCGTCGGCCTCCAGTCTGCGAACGCGGTCGCTGACCGTCGGTACCGAAGAACCGACCTGTTCGGCGATCTCACTAAGGCTCAGGCGCGCGTTCTCCTGTAGCAAGGAGCAGATCTGACGGTCGAGTTCTTTCACGTTTAAGCCATACGTTCGTTAAGATTGACGCCTGCAAAACTAACGTTCGTAAAGTTCTGACCATCTTTGAAGCACTTATGTTGAAAACTATTTTCCTATGGACGTTCCGCACGGCGATAGCCTTCCTTGTCGGATCGGTCGTTGTCGTTGGCCTGCTGCGCGTGGTCCCTCCGGCCATTACGCCGCTGATGGTATGGCGTCTCGTGCAAGCTCCATTCAGTGGACGATCCATGCTCATTCGGCATCACTGGGTAGGATATGACGACATTTCGCCGTGGGTTGGACGCGGCGTGGTAGGCGGTGAGGATGCCGGATTCATGCGGCACAACGGCATTGACTGGAACGCGGTCGATCGTGCGCAGCGAGTGAACGCTTCCAGAGCAAAGCGCGGACGTCCGCCACTTGGCGCCAGCACCATCACCATGCAGACCTGCAAGAACGTCTTCCTGGTGCCGTGGCGGTCGATGATCCGAAAAGCCTTTGAGGTGTACTTCGTGTATCTGACCGAGGCGCTTTGGGGCAAGAAGCGCATTCTGGAAGTCTACATGAACATGATCGAATGGGGAGACGGAGTCTACGGCATCGATCAGGGGGCCAGGAGCGCCTTCGGTATTGGGGCAAAAGATCTCACGCGCGAGCAGGCGGCCCGCCTGGCTGCGATCGTTCCCAACCCCCGGCGTTTCAGTGCGTCGACGCCGAGTGCATATACGCTACGACGTGCGGCCTGGATCCGCGGTCGCATGAGCGTGGCCGTGCCGAAGTAGATCGAGGCACGCCTGCATGTCTGCCGGAAGGGGGCTTTCAAAGGTCATCCTCTGACCGGTGACCGGATGCGTAAACGCAAGCATGCGGGCATGCAGGGCCTGCCGATTGATGCGTCCGAGCAAGGCCGTCGCCAGCGGTCTGTAGGCCGTGTGCAGGCCCCCTACGGCAGCGTCCCGACCTCCGTAGTCACCATCGCCGATAAGCGGATGCTTGCCTGCGCTCAGGTGCACGCGGATCTGGTGCGTGCGTCCGGTACGAAGCTTACAGGCGATCAGCGTCGCATAGTCGAACCGCTCCAGAACGCTCACTTCGGTTGCAGCGTACTTCCCCCCCGTGCGGAGCACGGCTCGCAGGGTTCGATCCTTGGGCGAGCGGCCGATCTGTCCCTCGATGAGCCGGTGATCATCGGCGATCACTCCCCAGGCAAGTGCGACGTACTGACGCGAGACCGTCCGCTCGGCGAACTGCGTAGCCAGATGCATGGTCGGACCATACGTTTTGCCGATGACCATCACGCCGGTGGTATCTCGATCAAGCCGGTGCACGATACCGGGTCGAACTCCGGGTACCTCTTCTGCGCCAAGCTCATCGCTTCCCCACTGCGCCTGGTCGTCCTCGTCTGCTTGCTCATCACGAGGTTCGGTGGATGCATCCTCATCGTCGTCTTCGCCCCATGACTCGCGGGCTTTGAGAACGCGCATCGGTTCACGCTGTCCGAGGTGCCACAACACTGCGTTGACGAGTGTTCCATCGCGATTGCCAAGTCCGGGATGAACAAGAATGCCGGCGGCCTTATCGATCACCATCAGGTACTCGTCCTCATAAAGGACCGATAGCGGAATATCCTGCGGAATCAGTTGCAGAGGGGGCGGCCGCATCACCGTCACGCGGATCACATCACCGGGCCGGATCTTGTAGTTTGCCTTTGTCGGTCGGTCATTGACCGTTACTGCATCAGCATCGATGGCCTTCTGCACACGCGTGCGCGTGGCATGAACGATACTGTGCGTGAGGAACGCATCCACGCGCTCTGGTCTCTGCCCGGAAGGAATGGTAAACTCGTACACATGCTCACTCCACTCCAGCGGCGATCGCGTTTCCGAAGCTGCCGCGTCAGCCTTCTTTTTCATCGCGGACGCCGAACAGGGGCACGTTCTGGTCGCTGATCATCGAGGCGATAAGCAGCGTGACCACGCCAACGGACACGCAGGAGTCGGCGACATTAAACACAGGCCAGTGAGTATACAGCTCTCCAAAGAGCGAGACGTCCGGGATGTCCACTTGCAAAAAGTCGACGACCTTCCCGTAGAACAATGGACCCTCGCCGTATAAAACGCCGTAGAACATGCGATCAATAAGATTACCAACGGCACCGCCGAGCAGCAGAGTGAGGGAAAACCTCACAGTGCGCGCTGACTCGGGCGTTTGCATGATCATCCTGACGATGAGAAGGACAATGCCGATCGTAAGTAGCGTCAAGATGATCTTCGCATTACCCCATTCAATACCAAAGGCCATGCCGGGGTTCTCAACAAACGTCAGCCGAAGCGCATCTCCCAGCAGAGGGCGACTCTCGCCGAGGAACATCCCCTCGTGGGCAATGCCGAAGAGGTCGAAGCCCTTGACGAGGACCTTCGTGACCTGGTCGAGCACCACTAGCATCGCTGCGATGGTCAGCGGCCGGCGTACGGAGCGAAATGCCTCAGACACGTTGATCAGTTCGAACCTTTGGCCTGAATGCGATCGATACCGTCATCCGGACAGCGCTTGCGAATCTTATACGATGCAGACTGCGTCGTGATAGGCACGGCAAGCAGCCGCTCACGTGCAATGAGAATTCCGCACATATGACAGATCCCGTAGGTCTTGTCGTCGATCCGCACGATGGCCTCATCCAGCTTACGGATGTAGTCCTGCACGCGCTGGATCTGAGCGTACGTCTTCTCCTTCTCTGCTGCCTCTGAGCCTTGTTCGGCCATGTGCATCGAGTAGATCGACGAATCTTCGTTGGCCTCACTATTGGTGAGGTCCTCGAGACGCTCCCGTAGCATACGGAGCTCCTCAAGGGCATCAGCTTTTGCACGTTCAATGTTTACACGGAAAGACTGCAGGTCCGCGTCTGAATAACGCGGGACCTTCTTGACAGGTTGCTTTTTTGCTGGCACAGGTATTGGTGATACGGATGATAAAGAAGAACCCGCACCGGTGGTCTTACCGACCGCCGATGCGGGCTTCATATTCGCAGTCTCCGTCTTGGGTTGCGGCTTCGGACTCGTCATCTTCCTACTTGCTGCTGCTGAAACCGTACCCGTCTTGGCTATTGCCGAACTTTTCTTCGACGCGGATGCAGACGCCTTTGCAGACGCAGATCCTTTGGAAGCCGTTGTACCCTTCGACGTTGTTGACTGCTTGGCCGAGTTAGGAGTTACCCTTACTTGGCTTTTTTTTTTGCCGCAGGCTTTGCAGCCTTCTTAGCTGGCTTTGCCGCTGGCTTCGCAGCCTTCTTAGCTGGCTTTGCCGCTGGCTTCGCAGCCTTCTTAGCTGGCTTAGCCGCTGGCTTTGCAGCCTTCTTGGCTGGCTTAGCTGCTGGCTTTGCAGCCTTCTTGGCTGGCTTTGCCGCTGGCTTCGCAGCCTTCTTAGCTGGCTTTGCCGCTGGTTTCTTGGCGGCTTTCTTTGCTGCTGCCATGAGAGTACCTCAAAAAAAGTGAAACATGAAAACGCGTGCGCCACCTTGACGCACCATCATCAAACACGCTGAACGCGTACGTTGACGTGACGCCCGTTGATCTCGAGTCCAGTTCCTTCGAACTGTCCCCCCCGCTCGAGCGCTTCCGCCAGCGTTTCCATTGCAATGTACGACCGCATGGATTCGAGGGCGATGGACGTGTCGTCATCTGTCTCGTAGAGAACAGTAATGCGATCCGTCACATCAAATCCCGAATCCTTACGGAGCTTTTGAAGGCGACTTACAAACTCACGAGCGAGACCTTCGCGAATGAGCTCTTCGTCCAGTTCAGTATCAAGGGCGACTGTCACGCCGTTGTCGCTTGCCACAAGCCAGCCTTCGATATCCTCGCTGATGATCTCAACGTCCTCGAAATCGATTTGCACATTTCGCTCACCGACATCGATCATAAGAACCGACGACTGCTCGAGTCTTCGAACATCGTCGTGCGTCATGCTCTTGATCGCGTTGGCAACCGACTGCGTGTCTCCTCCATACTTGCGCCCAATAACTTTGAAGTTCGGGCGAGCACTGCGACGCACAATGTTCGTGTCGTCCGATACGTACTCGATGGATTTGACGTTAATCTCTTCTGTTATGATCTCTTCGACCGATTGAATGTGTCTGCGCATTTGCGGACTGTCTACCGGAAGAAGAATTCGTTTCAGCGGCTGACGTGTTTTGATCTTCGCCTTCTCTCTCAAAGAACGAGCAAGAGAAACAATTCGTTGCGCTTGCTGCATGCGATGTTCCAGATCGGAATCGATGACTGCTTCATCGCACGTTTGCAATATAATACAATGCACAGTGAATTGTTCTTCGTGCAAACGCAATCGTAAGAAAAGTGACTCAGCCAAAAACGGAGCAACGGGAGCCATCATTTCTGTGACACGTAACAGCACCTCATGCAACGTCTGATAGGCCGCGCGTTTATCGGTATCATACTCACCTTTCCAGAAGCGACGGCGGTTACGACGAACGTACCAGTTGGACACTTCTTCGATCATAAACTCCTGTAGGAGTCGGCATGCCCTGGTCAGATCATACTCATCCATCGCAGCAGTGTAGCTCTTGATGAGCGTATGCAGACGGGAGATGATCCAGCGGTCGATCTCCGGACGCTCTGCGATCGGGATCAGCGTCTCCGACGCCGAGTACCCGTCAACATTGGCGTAGAGAGCAAAGAACTCATACGTATTTGTGAGCGAGCGGAAGAAGTCGGCGATGACAGTCTTGGCAATATCATCCTCGTTCCAAAGCTTCGGCTTGTGGACCGGTGACGACGTCATCAGAAACCATCGAATGGCATCACTGCCGAAGCGAGATATGACCTCGAACGGATCGACGGTGTTACCCTTCGACTTCGACATCTTCTGACCACGCTTGTCGAGCACAAGATCATTGACGACAACATGGCGATACGCCGGCGCATCAAACAGCGCCGTCGAGATATTGTGCAGTGTATAGAACCAGCCACGAGTCTGATCTATTCCTTCTGCAATGAAGTCCGCCGGGAACGATGCCTGAAAGAGCTCTTTGTTTTCAAACGGATAGTGGAACTGCGCAAACGGCATACTTCCGGAGTCAAACCAAACATCAACGACCTCGCGCGTACGGCGATAGGTCACGCCGTCACGCTCGAACACGACGCGATCAACGAACGGCCTGTGCAGGTCCACGGCCACTCCACTCTGAGACACAGGGACGCGCGAGCCATCCTCCCGCTCATAGAGTCCGGCCTGAAGTTCTTCGATCGAACCGATGGCAAACATCGACGCGCCATCTTCGCTGACCCATATAGGAAGGGGGCTTCCCCAGTACCTGTCTCGGGAGATCGACCATTCCTTTACTTCTTCGAGCCAGTTCCCAAAGCGGCCCTCTCCGATCTCTTCGGGATGCCAGTTCACCGTGCGATTGAGCTCAACAAGTCGATCACGATAGCGCGGCGAGCGGATGAACCAGGAATCACGCGCATAGTAGATGACCGGGTTGTCCGTGCGCCAGCAATGCGGATAGCTGTGCAGGTAATCAAAGGATGCTTTGTAGATCTTACCAGCGATCTTCAGTGCCTTGACGATGTCCCGATCAGCCCCCTCTTCGGTGTGGTCCGAGTACGTAAACGACTTTACGGCACGTCCGGCAAAGTCCTTGATCTCCGACGAGAAGTGTCCGTTTGGTGTGACCGGCTGTGGTACGGGCAGATTATAGAGCTTCGACATTTCGAAGTCGTCCTGACCGAAGGCCGGCGCCAGGTGCACGATTCCGGATCCGTCATCAGTCGAGACAAAGTCACCGGGGAGAATCGTCAGCACCTTGGGATACTGCTCGGCCTCGAGAGCAACATCGGCAAAGATCTGCTCGTAGGTAGAGCCAACGATCTCCGCGCCCTTGTGCGATGAGAGTATCTCGACGTCGCCTTCCAGTATGGCCAGTCGCGATTCTGCAAGGAGCAGCTCTTCGCTGAGCATTACCTCGCCCACCTGCCGCGTGTTACGAACACGCACGTAGGTGATCCCGGCGCCAACGGCAAGAGCAACATTGGCGAACAACGTCCACGGCGTGGTTGTCCATACCAGAACCTTGACACCACGAAGTGACTCGACCGGCGAGCTGGTGATGGCAAGCTTGAGATAGACATTCGGGTCACGGACCTCTTTGTAGTTCTGCGACAGCTCATGCGATGAAAGTGGCGTGCCCAGCGTTGGGGACTGCGGCACAACCTTGTATCCACGGTAGATGAGCCCCTTATCAAAGAACTGCTTCAGAGCCCACCAGACCGACTCGATGTAGTCATTCGTGCACGTGATGTAGGCGCTATCAAGATCAAGCCAATGCCCCATCCGACGAGTAAGAGTGCGCCATCCGCTCTCCATGGTGATGTTACGGTAGACAATGTCCTTGCAGGCGGCATTGAACACGTCTACGCCCATCACCTCGATCTGCGACTTATCGGTGATGCCAAGTTCCTTCTCGGCACTGAGCTCCACTGGAAGTCCATGCGTATCCCAGCCGGCCTGACGCCGAACGAAGAAGCCCTTCATGTTCTTGTAGCGGCACACGGAGTCTTTAATCGTCCGTGCAAGAACATGGTGAATGCCGGGCTTGCCGTTTACCGTTGGCGGTCCTTCGTAGAACGTGAAGGACGGCGCTGATTGTCGCAGTTCCTGAGTACGAGCGAATACGTTGTTCGCTTCCCAGTAGTCAAGGATGGACTCTTCTTGCGTTGGGTAGGAAAAATCGTCAGGAAGAGGTTGAAACATGTGCTGCAGGAATCCCCAGATGATCAAACTCACAAAGTTACAAACGTGATCTTGAAGGTCGTGCCTGAACCCTCTGCTGATACCACGTCGATCGTGGCGTGGTGGGCGTCAAGAATCCATTTAACGATCGACAGACCAAGGCCGGTGCCTTGTATGTCTTTCGAGCGCGCCTTGTCGACTCGGTAGAAGCGGTCATAGATATGAGTGAGATCCTCCGCCGCAATGCCGATGCCGGTGTCGCTGACCAGCAGCCGCGCTTTGTTGTCGATGGCAAGCAGTTCCACACGCACAAAGCCCCCTGACGGAGTGTACTTGATGGCATTCTCGACGATGTTCAGTACCGCCTGATGCAGTCGGGTTTTGTCGCCCTCGATCATGACGCCCGAGGCGATGTCCGTCGTAAACCCGATGCCTTTACTGTCAGCCATCAGCAGCATATCATCACAGATGTCCCCTACCAGAATGCTCAATGATACCGGTGCGCGCTCGATCGTAACCTGACCCGACTCGGCGCGACTGATCTCAAGGAGTCCCTGCACGACGTTTGTCAGCCGCTCGACCTCCTCCAGGCAACTGGCCAGCGTTGCCTGATACTCCTCCACGCTCATTGGCCGACGCAAGGCAACACCAAGCTCGCCCATCAGGATGGCAAGGGGCGTCTTGAGTTCATGCGATGCATCCGACGTGAACTGCCGTACCTGCGCAAACGACTGCTCAAGTCGGGCGATCATTTCGTTGAGCGTGTCGATCAGGCGCGCGATCTCATCGTTGTTCGGCGATCGCGGCAGACGAAGCTGAAGATTGCTCGCCGTGATCGATCGTGCTGATCGTGTGATGTCGTCTACGGACTTCAAAGAGCCCCGCGCAATAAACCATCCCAGAATGCCCGAGATCACCAGGGCAACCGGCATGCCGTAGAGCATAAGCGAGAACAGGCGGCGTAATGTCTCATCAACCTCAGACAATGGATACGCTGCTGTTACAGAGGCCACATCTGCCCTGATCATCACGATTCGATAGCGCTCGCCCCGAAGCCAGAAGTGTGAAAAGATTGGCGCTGGTTTTGCCGACGATGCCTCACGGGCGAACATTCCGTACGTGGGCAGACTATCGGTGCCAAGGTTTTCTGACTTCCAGGCCACCGCTCCATCGTCGCTGGCGAGCTGAAGTGCCGTGCTCGATGAGTTCAGCAGCATGTGTTCATAGACTGCCGACCAGACGGGATCCTCCGGAGCAACGGTTCCGCTACCGAGTACCGGCCCGACGAAGTTGCGCATGTTCGGACGATCCAGGAGATCGACACGAAGAGGATCGGTCGTGGAGAGACGGCGACGAGACCGAAGCGAGGCAAGGGGCTTGCGGGCCTGCTGCTGCTCCTTGCGGATAATGTCCAGCAGTGAGCTGCCGGCCCGCTCCAACGAGGCATCCAGATTACGTAAAAGCTCATTACTCACCGTCACGTACGCGATACCGGCAAAGCCGGCCAGCGTTACGGCAACGATGGTCCCATACAGAAGGGCGAGTTTCGCACGAAGGGTCAGCTTCACGGTCCCGAACATACACAGACAATGCAGACCATGAATCGGGATTCTATCTTTGCCGACGATGCATAGCGATCCACGACCCATCGGAGTGTTCGACTCGGGAATCGGAGGCCTGACGGTGCTGCGGCACCTTCTTCGCCTGATGCCCGGGGAGGACTTCGTCTATCTCGGCGACACGGCACGAGTGCCGTATGGCAACAAGTCTGCCGAAACGGTGCGCCTGTATGCGTCACAGTGCGCCGACTTTCTTCTGCGTCATGATGTGAAGATGATCGTCGTGGCATGCAACACGGCCTCTGCTCTTGCGCTCGATATGCTGCGCAGCCATCACTCTATCCCGGTGCTGGGCGTTATCGAGCCGGCGGCCGGCGAGGCTGTGCGTCTGACGCGAAGCGGATCCATCGGCGTGATCGGCACGCGGGCAACGATCAACTCCGAGTCGTATCTCAAGGCCATTTCCGACGTCGCCGGTGATCGACCAATTGCCATTCACTCGCGCCCTTGCCCCCTGCTGGTTCCTCTCGTAGAAGAAGGTTGGGTGGACGCGCCGGCAACCCGCCTGATCGCAGAAGAGTACGTGCGCCCCCTGCGCCAGGCCGGCATTGATACGCTCGTTCTTGGGTGTACACACTACCCGATTCTTGCTCCCGTGCTTCAAGACTTGCTACCGAATGTTGCACTGGTCGACTGTGGTGAATGCGCCGCACACCAGGCCATGCAACTGCTCGAGCCACATGGTGAGTCCGGCCACGTTCCGCGCCTGTCGCTGTACGTCACCGACAACACTCCGGCCTTTACATCACTGGCCTCGACGTTTCTCGGCAGACGTGTCGACGAACCGGTACGCGTCAGTCTCGATGGACCTCAACCGGTGGGTCGGGGATGATGGTCTCGTATATCCTTCGCAAGATCCTGTACACGCTGCTGGTGCTCCTCGGCGTGGTCGTGGTCACGTTCTTCATCCGTCCTCCGGGCGATCCGGCGCGCGTTCTGCTGGGTCAGCGCGCAGATTCGGCCTCCGTGGCAGCCCTGCGCGAGCAGCTTGGACTCGACAAGCCCCTTCCCTATCAGATCACGACCTACATGACCAGTCTGGCAGGGGGCGACCTTGGCCGCTCGATCGCCACAAACCGCCCCGTTGCCGAAACCATCATCGAACGGTTACCGGCAACGGCTCTGCTGGCTGTCACATCGATTGCCATCGCGACCCTTCTCGGAATCCTGCTCGGAGTGATCGCGGCATGGCGACCCAACACCTGGATCGATACGCTGACGATGTCGACCTCGCTGCTCGGGATTTCTCTTCCGGCATTTGTGGTGGGACTGCTGCTGGTGCTTGTCTTCGGAGTGGGTCTCGAATGGTTTCCCATCAGCGGATACGTCGACCGTGGAGCAGAGCATCTCGTGCTGCCGATGATCACGCTGGCTATTCGCCCGCTTTCGATCATCGCACGTGTCACACGATCGAGCATGCTCGATGTTCTGGGTCAGGATTACGTGCGCACCGCCAAGGCCAAGGGTCTGTCGGACGCGACGGTATTCGTCAAACACGCGCTGCGCAACGCTCTGAATCCCGTCGTCACCACCGTCAGCGCGTGGTTTGCGGGCCTGCTGGCAGGCACCTATTTCGTGGAGTTTATCTTCAACTGGCCCGGCATCGGCCTGGCAGCATTCAATGCGATCGAGAAACTTGATTACCCCATGATCCAGGGAACAGTCCTGTTCACGGCGATCATCTTCGTGACGGTCAACACGTTGGCCGACATTCTCTATGGGTTTATCGATCCGAAGGTGCGGCTCTCATGAGTACGGATCGTGTCGAAAGTCCCTCGCGGCTGGCTCTGCGCCGACTG
>CANHFG010000041.1 GCA_947459875.1 Ignavibacteria bacterium | reverse complement strand
GTACGTCTGTCATCACGTGGGCCGGTTCGTCTGTCATCACGCGGTCCGGTGCGTCTATCATCACTCGGGCCACCGCGACGGTCATCACGTTGGCGGTCATCACGCGGTCCTCCGCGACGGTCATCGCGCGGTCCTCCGCGACGGTCATCACGCGGTCCTCCGCGACGGTCATCGCGAGGTCCGCCACTACGCTCACCACGAGGTCCGCCACTACGCTCACCACGAGGTCCGCCGCTACGCTCGCCACGCGGTCCGCCGCTACGCTCACCACGCGGTCCGCCGCTACGCTCACCACGAGGTCCGCCGCTACGCTCACCACGAGGTCCGCCACTACGCTCACCATGCGGTCCGCCGCTACGCTCACCACGAGGTCCACCGCTACGCTCGCCACGCGGTCCGCCCCGGCGATCTCCACGGGGAGCAGAGTACGGATTCTCGCTCGTAAGCGGTTGCCGTTCATCGTCAAACTGCGGTCGCCGTTGACCCGAACCTTGATGTGACTGCGGTCGCGGACCACGTCCAGGGCGGCCAAGTGCCGATTCATTTGTTAACGGCTGACGCTCATCATCGGGCGTCCTGCCTCGGCCACCGCCACGACGATTGGAGTTTCTATCCTGCATTTACTTGTTCTTCCACTTTATGGTGCAGCCAATGGCCTTTGTAAAAGATGTTGTCGGCACTTTGCCGTCAAGCACTGAGTTAACGGCGTCCCGAACGAAGAACGACTCAACGGCATCGGCGCTCGATGCATTGTCGTCTATCGCTCCGATGTAATGCACCCTCCACCCTTCCTTGGTATTCGACACAACGAAGACGTGAGGAGTGCGAGTTGCCCCATAGGCCTTGGCAACTTCCTGTGATTCATCAACGAGATAGGGGAACATAAACTTCTTTTCGCGGGCGCGAACCTTCATATTCTCGAAAGAGTCCTCCGGCACTTTTACCGGATCATTCGGATTGATCGCGATCACCGGATACCCCTTGGACGCGAACTGGGTGTTAAGGGCGATGATCCGATCCTCATACTTGATCGAATACGGACAATGGTTGCAGGTGAAGACGATGATCGCCCCTTTCTGATCCTTGAAGTCGGCTAGCTCGACCATCTTGCCGTCAATATTCCTGAGCTTGAAATCCGGAGCAACGCTTCCCAGTGATACGCCATCGTCCGATGCAGAAGCGATCTGCCCGACAACGAGTATCGCAAGAAAAAACTGTGCCACGCTTAGCCTTGTCAGTCCAAGCCTCATTGTCTGCCTTCTCGAAAAGATTGAAATGTAGAGTCCAACTGTGTTTCACTGAACTGAAACTCACCAAAGAGGCGACGATTGCCGCGGATGAACAGCGTGGCCGGGATCGACCCGCTCCAGGACGAATCAACTTTGTCGATCCAGAGATGGGGCTTGGGTTCATTCAACAATACGATGCAACTCTCCGTGTAGCCACGGCGACGAATGAACGGTTCGACCTTGGTGAGTCGATCTTGCGGCTGATCGAGACTCACAAGGATCACCACCACTGGCTCTTTAGAGTACTTGCGCGACAAAGCTTCAAATGCCGGTAACTCCTCGATACATGGACGGCACCACGTGGCCCAAAAGTTCACGACATAGGTCGTGTCACTCGTGGCGAGTATCCGAGATTGGAGCTGGCGGAGATTGACCTCTTCAACGCGAGAAAAGGAAAGCCCCATCACCAAGAGCAGAAACTGTATCATTCCGTAAAGGTTTCACCGACCGGTTCAAGCATCTGTGGCTCATCCCTGTTGACGCGAATCTTCGAGACCTCGCGCGTGACCGGGAATGCCTCCAGCAGGCCTTCGTCTAATGGCCGCAGAAGAGGTTGCACCTGCTCGCGTTCATCAGCCAACATCCAAGCAGCACGTTCAATTCGGGGAACAATCACCGGCATGCGAAGTGCGGAGTTGTGCACGCGCGACATCAGCAGGTTGGCTTCTGTTGTCAAGATCGAAAATGTCTCCTCACAATCCCCCGTTGCCGGATCGACCCATTCCTCCCAAATGCACCCGAGGGTGAATATCTCCGCATCGCGCATTCGAACCAGATGCGGAATCTTGAGTTTACCCTCATGCCGCCATTCGATGAAGCCGTTGACGGGTAGAAGTCCGCGGCGCTTTCGGATGGCATCACGAAATGAGGGCTTTTCAAACGCTGTTTCCGAACGTGCGTTAAGCGTCCGTCCCCGCATCTCGTCGGCCTGCTGCATCGACTTCGTCCACCGCGGTACCAAGCCCCATCGCATCAGTCGAATGCCATCTTCTGCCACTCCAACCGGAAGCTTCGGGTGGGAAAAACCAGAAACGTGCACGTACGGCACAAACTCTGAAGCATCCTCGAATAGCTGCCCTAGATCTGTCTCAATGACATGCGTCTGAGAAAAGATCGAAACCGTGTAGCACATCGATCACAGCCCGCCTGTCAGGGGGCTGACCCATCCACTCACGGAATCAGGACCATGGCGATGAGCACCACAATTCCTACCATCATGATCAAAGCATAGTTCTGAGCTACACCACTCTGGATGCGTCGAAGGACGCCGGCAAGAGACCCCATTGAGCGAGCTGAACCATTCACAAGACCATCAATTGCGATGACGTCGACGATCTTCCACAGAAAATCGCGTGATGCGGCCAGGATCGGACCGGCCACAAGCATGTGATAGATCTCATCGACGTAGTACTTATTCAGAAGCAGACGATAGCCGGCCTTGAGCTTACCGGCGATCGCATCTGCCTTTTCCATTCCCTTGCCGTAGATAGACCGGGCAAAGAGAATGCCTATGACAGCGACAACGGAAGAAACAGCCATCAGAGTGAGCTCTATCCGGGTATGATCTCCTTCATGTGTCGGGAGCAGTGCCATACCATCACGGAAGACCGGCTCGAGCCAGTGCTCCAGCAGGTTTGGAATGTGCAACGCGTGACCTAGCACGTGAGGCACTCCGAGAAGTCCACCAAGTGCCGAGAGAACGGCAAGAATGATCAGCGGAATGGTCATCGTTGCGGGCGACTCATGTGGATGCACATGATGATGATCAAAACGCTCTTCGCCGCTGAAGGTCAGCGTCGTCAGCCGCCACATGTAAAACGCCGTCGTAAGAGCCGCAAGAACTCCAACTCCCCAAAGAACGGGGCTCGCGTTCAGCCACGCATACCAGAGAATCTCGTCCTTGGAGAAAAAGCCCGAGAAGAATGGGATACCGGCGATGGCCAGCGTTCCGATGAGGAACGTGCGATACGTGATCGGCATGTACTTCTTCAGTCCGCCCATCTTTCGGATGTCTTGCTCCTCGTGCATTCCGTGAATAACCGAACCGGATCCGAGGAAGAGCAGTGCCTTGAAGAAGGCGTGCGTCATAACGTGAAAGACGCCCGCGGTGAACGCACCAACTCCGAGTGCCACGAACATGAAGCCCAGCTGTGAGACTGTGGAATAGGCGAGCACTTTCTTGATGTCGTTTTGCACGAGGCCGACCAGGCCGGCAAACAACGCTGTTGTGATACCGATGCCGGCCACCACAGCCATGGTGGTTGGTGACATGGCAAACAGTACGTTCGTCCGGGCGATCAGGAAGATACCCGAGGTGACCATTGTCGCAGCATGGATCAGAGCCGACACCGGTGTCGGGCCGGCCATGGCGTCAGGTAGCCATACTCCCAGAGGAATCTGTGCACTCTTACCTGTACAACCGAGGAACAGCAGCAGCGTGATCAGAACGACGTTCGATACCAGCATCGGATTCTGTTCAACTGCAGCCTGATGGATGGCCGAGTAATCGAGGCTTCCTACCGAGGTGAACAGAAGGAACATCGCCAGAAGCACGCCAAAGTCGCCGATACGGTTGACGACAAATGCCTTCATCGCAGCGTCGCCCGTCCACGTGATATTCGTCCCTTCAAACTTGCGGTCGTACCAGAAACCGATCAGCAGATACGAGGCCAGGCCCACCCCTTCCCAGCCCAGGAAGGTCAGGAGCATGTTATTGGCAAGCACCAGGTTGAGCATCATGAACACGAACAGGTTCAAGTAGGCGAAGAACCTCGGAAAGCTCTTGTCGCCATGCATGTACCCGATCGAATAGACATGGATCAGGAACCCGATTCCGGTGATGATCAGCGTGAACAGGATCGACAGCCGGTCGATCTGGTACGTGATGTCGACGCTGAACGACCCCGTGGCGATCCACGTATAAACCGGAGCCATGATGCTCTGCTGCGCAGCCGGAGCATCCTCCGGGATGGCACGCAGATCATTGAAGGCCATCACCGCCATGATAAAGCTGAGCAGGACAGCGGCACTGGCAATGGAACCGGTGATCTTCTCATTGTTGATCCTCTTACCAAAGAGTGCAACAATGATGAATCCGATCAGCGGGAAGAGCGGTATCAGAGCGTAGTTCATCCGATTTCCGGGGCAATTGTCTCGAAATCTAATTTTTCGACATCCATCTCGACATGACGGAAGGTGATGGTCATCGTCTCATCCACCACCATCATCGCATTACGTTCCATCTTCATCCAGTCCGACCGACGGGCCGTGAATGGCTCTGAAGCCACGACGATCGCACTGGGCTTGCCGTAGGCCTGCTCCATTGTGCAATTGTCGCCAGCGCACCGATACTCACGACCGTGCATGTAGTACAGGGATGCCGGCTGCACATTCGGGTTCGTGGTATAGCGCACGGTGATCAGGCATGTACCGTTGGTGACCGCCAGGTTTAGGTAGGAGTGCTGCCGTACGTCCGAATCCATGAGAAGCGTGTTGAGGTCTGCAAACATCCCGTGCATTGCTGCCACGAGTTCTTCGCACGTCACATGCCCATACGGGTTGGCAATATGGTTCAGCAGCAGTCCGAAAAGGTGCTCAGAATCCGTACTGCCCTGAATTGCATCGTAGGCAGTGTCATTGAGCATGCGAAGCAACCGACGGCGTATCTGCTTGAAGCCCCCTACCACGCCGTTGTGCATGAACATCAGATTGCCACAAGCAAACGGATGGGAGTTCAGTTCTTCTACGGCCATACCGGGAGAAGCCGCCCGAACATGCGCAAACATGCACGGAGAGTGAATCTTCCGGGCAAGACTCTTGAGGTTGTTGTCGCTCCATGCCGGCTTGATGCTTCGGAACACGCATGGCTCATTGTCGAGTTCAGGCGCGTAGAAGCCAATGCCGAAGCCATCGCCATTGACGGAAACAGACATCTCCCCGGCGTTCATGGTCTGCGCCGTCACAAGCGAATACTTCGGCTTGTAGAGCAGATCATCAGCCAGAATTGATGGGCCGATATAGGCAATGAAGCGGCACATCTGGTCAGCCGGCGATCAGTTAAGTGCTGCCTTTTCCGTACACCAGGTGTTGTACACACCGTCGAGCAGAAGATTGAAGGCATCGGCTGCCTCACGCGCGGAGTCCAGCGCGGCCTGCTTCTGCTCATCAGTCTCGCACATGCGCACCAGCGCTTCGCGCGTTACCGTACGGTGGATCTCATCGGCATGCTCGTGCACGGCAAAGAACTCCAGCGCATCCTTGGTGTCGAGGTCGTAGAACTTCTTGAGTCCGGCGATCTTGGTGGTCGAGATCTCAGGGATCTGCGACTCATACGCATACAGGGCGGCAAGACCTTCGTAGGCATTCTTGCGTCCGGCCAACTCCTTCAGGATTCGGACAGACTCGCGCGTATGCGGCAGGTAGCGACGCTCTTTCATCTCCTCACGGCTGACGCCGAGCGCACCGCCAAAACGGAGCCAGAGTTCGGGATGGTTGTCCGGACCGTGCTCTTCCTCGATCAGATTCTCGAGCAGCATCTGGCGCACTTCCATGTCGTCACAGTTGGCGTGTGTTGCGCTGACGTACGTCGGGAAGAGGTGGACCTGATGGTAGTACTCCTTGGCATACTCGCGGAGCATATCGACCGTGAGTGCGCCCTCGTTCCACATGATGTAGAACGGGTGCTGAAGCATGTGGCGCTCGGAGATAATCTCATCGAGCTTCTGGAGGAATTCTTCCGTCGTCATAAGGACAGTCCTCGTAAGCGTGAATAGTCTAGTGTAGGAACGGCAAAGATAGGTCTTTTCATAATTTCGCCCCGTGTTCATGATGCACAGCCACACGGTTTTTCTTGAAACTCCTTACGAGGAGCTGGTTCAGCAGACTCTGAGTTTTGTCGAGAGCGAACTCTCGGCGCGTGTCATCCTCTACAACGACGAGGTGCACACGTTCGACGAGGTCATCATCCAGATCATGAAGGCCACGGGCTGCACACTGGAGCGTGCCGAGATCCTCACCCTGGAGGTGCACAGAACCGGTAAGGCCATGGTCTTTTCCGGTGGCTTCACCGAGTGCCTGAGGGTGTCTGGCGTGCTGGAAGAGATCGGCCTGATGACACAGATCGAGACCTGACGGCCTTTTCCTGCCTCCTCGGGGCCACATGCCCCCTACCTACGGTTTGGGCAATGGTGGCGGGATGACCGTGGTATCCTGCTTGCCGATTATCCGTCCCTGAGCGTCTCTCATCTGGCCCTGCAGGACATTATTGATCGACCCTCCAGGGGTCATTCCCGGAATCTGAGGAAGGTTCATATTCGGCGCAGTCACCTGGAAGGCATCCTGGTTGCGATCCATCAGCTGCTGCATTACATCCTTGTCCTTCTCGGTTGCCCGTTGCAGAAGATCTTTGTCGAGATCACGCAACAGGGTCGAGTCGGATACCTCCACGCCGTTGATCTTGGCGAGCGCAAACTCAACGCTGGCGCGGACTTCGCGGGCATACTCCGACCTCGGATACCGCTCCAGAAGAAGCTGGTAATAAAAGATCGCGCTGTCATTTCGATGAACATCGCGCTCGAACATCCATCCCATGGCATACAGTGCTTTGGGTGCGAGCTCGCTCTCCGGGAACCTGTTCACAACGGACATGTACTGCCGTGAGGCAAATGCATAGTCCTTGATGGCCCGGAACTTCGACCCTGATGCATACAGCTCGGCGGCATCGTCAATAGTTGCATCGGCTGTAAAGCCAAGGTTCGCGGCTGCCTCTTTGGCAAAGGGGCTTCTTGGCCACCGCAACGAGATCACCTCAAACAGTGAATCCGAAACGATCGGATCGGAGTCTTTCAGCAGCCGCGCCTGCGCAAAGAGACACTTGCCGGCATCATCAGACGATGGCTCGCTGGCCCCGAACGCCCAGCGGTAGTATATCAGTGCGCTGTCGCGCCGGTCGAGGTTCTCATGCACCCGTCCGATCGCGTACAGTTCACCGGCTCGAAGGCGGTTGATGGAATCTTTCCGGGACGTGTCGACAACTAGATGCTGATCCAACATGTACAGCCGACGTTTGGCCTCGTCCCACGAGCGCAGCGCCGAGTAGTACTTGTTGGCCACATCATACACCGGCGTGCGGATCACCTTGGCCTTGGCGAAATACTTCAGCGCTTCCTGATAATCACCGGTCTTGTACAGCGCCATCCCCTTTTGAAATGACTGAGCCATCAGCTCTGGCTTGCCGACAAATGAGGTGTCGGCAAAGCGCTCGCGCGCCAGCAGAGTCTTGTCCTTGGCATTCTCCTGGCGGAGCCGGTCCAACGCAAGACGTTCGGCCTGAATGAACGATGCCCACTCGGTGAATGCCTTGCGGTCTTCCAGCTGAGCATACATTTCACTGGCCTCGTCAAAGGCACCCTGACGGGCGCGGCATGAGGCGATGTAGAGGAGCGATTCAAACTGTCCGAGTGCATCGGGGTTTTCGTCGAACACCTTCTTGAAGGCAGCCTCGGCAAGAGCATACTTTCCGATGCGGTAGTAGATCGAAGCGATCTCGATCTGCCATTTGGATCGCTGGCCGGCATCTTCACACATGATCAGTGCCTGCTTGTAGGGCATGATTGCCTTTTCAATGTCGCCATCCTCAATGGCCATCTCAGCCTGGATGCGATATGCTTCACTGGCAACATCATACCGATCGCGGTACCAGGCAACGTCGACGGCTTTGGAGAGCGCTTGAGTGCCCTGGGACACTTTGCGCTGCATGAGGTAGACCTTCGCCAGAAGAATGTGAGCATCGGGCGAATACTCTCCATCGGGAAACCGCTCGATCAATTCAAGACACTTTTGCTGTGAAGGCACCCACTCTGAGCGGAAGAAATACGCCTCGGCCATCAGAAAGAGCGAGCCTTCGATGTACTGGGACTTGGGGTGGAAGGCGACAACCTTGGATCCCTTGATCAGGATCGAGTCGACCTTCTGCGTCACGGGCTGCAGCTTTGTACGGTCGATCTGCAACCCGCGAAGAAACTGGTACACCGAGTTCTTTGGTGGACCCGATGCGATCTTGATACTGTCGAGACCAGGGACAAGTACGCGCGGACGATTCCGCTTTAGCTCATCCTGATAGTCGAACTCATCCAGCACCTCGCCTCGGATACGCTGCATGTTGTAGTAGGTGTTGAAGTAGGTGATCCTATTGTCGTACCAGGAACACCCGGCCAGACCAAGGACCGCGGTCAACAGCGTAAGGAGCGATATGATGCGCGAGGATGTCACAGACTGCGTTGCAACCAGCGTTTCCGCATCTGACGTTGACGCTCAGTTAGGGTGTCTATTTCAATGAGTCCCGGGGTAAGGCGCTCCTGCACCACGATGCTGGTCGTGTAGATCCGGCCGTCGCAATGTCCGGTGATCTGCGCCGTCCTGCCGATGCGCCCTCCAAGCAGATGATCGGCCTGTGCCGTGGTAAGAATGCGAATTCCGTCGATGGCCACCAGCTCATCATCTATACCGATGCCTGCTTGCTGCGCCGGAGAACCATCGTCAACGCTTCGGACAACCATCCTGCCAGCGACGTCAGCCAAGCTCCATCCGATGAAAGGGGCTTCAGGGGCTATCGCAGCCGGCACGGATTCACCGAAGGTGGACGCGGCAGCCTTTTTCGGAGCGGCGCCGACACGGTATCCGACGGCAGCAAAGATCTCGTCGTATGGCAGTTCTTCGGTTCCGTCAAGCCAGCTCATCAGTCGTTCACGCACCTGAACCCGAGTGGCCTTTTCGATAATGGCAATGCACTCATCTTCCGTCATACCTCGGGACGGATCATCCAGATACCGCTGCCACATCATCCGCAGCGCATCGTCCATTGAGTATGTACCGTCGGTATGGTCGATGATGTACACATCCAGGAGCATCACAATGATACCACCCTTGAGGTAGTACGACGGGAACCTGTTCGACCCGTCCGGACTCTGAAGATAGAGCTTTAGCCATGCCAGATAAGAGCTATCACGGGTCGACATAGCAAAACGCCCCTGCACCTGGGCAAGCTTGGCAATATCGTCGCGCGAAATCGAATCGAGATATTCTTTCTCGGTGGTAAACCCGCATCGGTAGGCAAACAGGTTGTCGTAGTAGGACGTCAACCCTTCGGCAAGCCACAGCATCGGGGTATAGGTCTCTCGCGTGTAGTCGAACGGACCGAGCTCGACCGGACGGATGCGCTTAACGTTCCAGAGATGGAAGTACTCGTGGCACAGCAGCGATAAGAGTCCAATGGCCTTCGTCTTATCCAGCAGGGCCGAAGGGTCTACCGCATTGACGCTTGACCGGGCGTGTTCCAGTCCGCCCCCTGCCCCCGGATAGGCCTGAATGATGAAGACGTAACGGTCATAGGGTGCGCCGCCAAAGAGGGCCGTCTCGACCTCGACAATGCGTTTGATGCGCTCGGTCAACCAGTCAACATCCACATCATAGTTCGTTGCCACCGCTACTTCATGACGTGCGCCGGCGGCGGTGAACATCTGCACGCGATGGTCGCCGATCTCGATCGGCGAGTCGGCCAGTATGTCATAGTTCCGAGCTCCAAGCAGAATGCCCTTTGATGAGGGGGCTTGAACCGGCGAGAGCGCGGAAGACGTCGACGGCCACTTCTGCTGGTCATGTGATAGCAGAACGTGATGCACCTCGTTCATTCGACCCTCGACGTACATACAGATCGAGGTCAGCATCAGGAATGCATGAAAACGGTTGACGTGACTGGTACGCACCGTGCGCTCGTGAGCATACACGAGGTACTCCACCTCAATGACAGACGCCCCCTTCGCATCGAAAACGAGCGAGGCCTTATCACGCCACCGGAAGGCGCGAGGCACGCGACCACTCGGGGTTACTTCATAACAGCGCACATTTCCCTGCCAGCCGGCATAATCACGAATCTTGTAGCTGCCCGGAGACCACGACGGCATCACCAGAGTCAGCTCTGGCGTGTCGACCTTTTCGATGCGCATGCGGACGCTCACCAGATGCTGAGGTGCACGGTCGAAACCGATCTCGTAGGTAATTGCGGCCGAAGAGTTAACGAGCTGCTCGTCGCGTTGTTCGATCTCGTACATCAGCGCTGTCCAAAGTAGGTGTTGGTCATGAAGTTCTCCTCGAATGTCTGCTCCTGCTTGGACTTCGTAGGATTGTGTCCGGGTGGCACAAGGCCACCGGTAAGTTCATCGTATCGACGTCGAGAATCCCGCAGTTCATTGTTCTTCACTGCGATTGCACGCACGAGATCTTCGTGATGCCGCGTCCGCCACACTTCGTCGTCAAGATCACGTTCCATCGTGAACGGCTCTTGAGAACGAAGACGTAGAAGCTTACGCTGTTCGACAGCGAGGCGCTGTTCAAGAATGTCAGCTTCCTGGCGCCAGCGTTCGACACCCCAATCGCCGGATTCACGCTCGAGGGCCTCATTCGCACCTAGGAGCGTGAGCATCGAGCGCAGTTGGGCAGCGTTGCGCGTTGCATACGCCTGCTGGACCTGATGCCAGAAAGATTCGTTACCGGATTCTTCGCCGGGAGTTTCTGCAACGTCGGGATGAAGTTGCTTGACAAGCGTTCGGTACATGGCCACTAGTTCCGTGTCCGAGCCTTCAGCCTCGCGGCTGCGTGCAGCCTGCTCACGCTGACGTTCATCCATGCGAAATGCTTCCTGCACGCGCATGGTAAACCGTGCGTATTCTTTGTCAACGACCTGATTGATAAGGTCGACAATCTCGACCGTAAGTTTCTCACCACGCTCATGCTTGATACTGAGCAGCTCCACGCGTCGAAACATCTCCGCTGCCGCAAGTGCGACTTCCTGCAGTTCTCGCTCGAGCAGACCAAAGTATCGATTGTAGGCGGCATGAAGTCGAGGCCGAACCTCAGTCGAAAGTCGATGCCATTCATCAAGGGCCGAGCGCAGCTCTGCCCGCAGCTCACGCACTCGCTGCTGCAGGGGGGCGACATCAGGATGAACGGTGATCGACATACCCGGCAAATCTACGATGCACTCTGCGGCGTATCGCGCACGAAGTAACGAGCGACGAGCATCTCTGCAAGCGCACAGGCGAGAGCAAGAATTGTTGCCAGAGGCCAGAGCTCAGAACCAGTCCTTGCCTGCCGGATGGCTGCCTGAACGGACGATCCGGCAGCGATCTCGGCCACATGGTCTGGCCGTATAACCAGCGAGTCAACATCCGTCTTCCACGCCCCATCGTCAAAGAATTCAAGTCGCGACTCGCTGGTCGAGCCGTTAACGGTGACCGTGGTGACGGGCACGGAATCACGAGTCGAGACTACTGTGACGCCTGCGGCAAACTGTGCGGGAATAGACAGCATGGTTGCCGAGCTCAATCGCACGGGCTGCAGCGTAGTCGTGACGCCATTCCGGTCAGTGATCACAAACGCGTCCTGTCCGGTCATTCGGGGTGGCAGCGGAATGCTGACAGATTCCCCAAGCCCTAGATTCACTCCCTGGTCGCGCGGAGCCACAACATAGAGCGTACTGCGAACAAGCGTAGCGGCAAAGAGACCGCTTACCGGGAATGTGCCGGACGAGAGGTCCGGCGTGACGGCGATGTAGATGGCCCGACCCTGACCGACCGTGGCTTCGCTGACCAGTCCGCCGGCTCCGGAACGAACGATATCAAATCCACCACCAGCCGGAGACTGACGCAGGATGCGTACACCCTCGGATCCGGCCATAAGGGCTGCGGAGGTTCGGAACACTCCCTGGTAGAGGGGATGAGAGCGCTCCACAGCGGTCACAAGGAAGGGGGCGTCGGCGGCTGTAACCCGCTCGGGCAAGGCCTGCAGTCCACACGCCGGCAAGAGCGTGCCCCCTGCGGCGGAGGCAAAGACGATCGCACCGCCACCCGACTCAAGAAACTGCCGCAGAACGGAGGCATCGGAACTCGAGGCCGTGCCGCCGCAGACGATGACAACGTCAACATCGACCAGCGACGAGGATGCGGACGTGACAGATTCAAACGTCACTATGCTGCCTACGGTTGCTCCAACACCCGGCAGTCCGAGCACGGTGCGCACCAGCTGAGTGCGATCGGACGGACCCACAAGACAAAGACGGGCGCGCCTCGGAATGGTCACCCCTGCCCACCGGATATTATCGCGGTCGATCGCATCAGATTCCAGTTCGATGGCCGCAGCGATCGCCCCCTGCCTGTTGGGCGTGGCTGCCAGCGTTATGGCTCGCAGACCATTGGCTGGCAGGTCCACGGCCTTCTGAGCAACACGCAGACCATTAAATGATAGCGAAACGAGTGCGCCGGTTACATCGCGTGAACTTCCGTTGCGGACGATAGCCTCAAACTCGATGGGCCTGTCGGGCTGAAGCAGCTTGGTGATAACCGACACTGAGTCAACACTGATGTTTGCTTCCAAACCGAGCTGTCCCCGACCGATGCGCACAAGAAATACAGTTGCATCGCGCTCAAGCGCACGCAGTGAGTCATCGTCGGACCGATATGTCTGCGACCTTTGGGCATCGCTGATGACGTAGACCTCACGATGAGCATTGGCGGCCTCATCAAGGAGGGGGCGCACACGACGCAAGGACTCAACAAGGTTGGCGCTGCCATCAGAGACCGAAAGCCGGTCCACCTGCTGACGAGCTGCATCAAACGTTCGCGTCATGTCGACGCGACGTTGTGCATCGCCCCCTACCATGGGAAGCACAACCACTTGGTCACCATCACGCAAACCGTTGATGATCTCTCGCGCGGCCTTCTTGGCTTGATCAATACGTGGCCCCGCCCCATCGGCGGCTTCCATGCTGGCAGAGTTGTCGACGAGGATCACAACACTTGCCCGTGCGGCCGATGACAGCAAGGGAAGACTGGTCTCGATGGTTGGACGTGAGAGGGCCAGAACGGCGAAGACGATGATAAGCGTGCGTAGGATCAGCAGCAGGATCTGCTGCAGCTTCAGACGGCGGACCTGCTTCTGTTGCAATTCGAGCAGGAAGCGAACGCTGCCAAACTCAACGACTCGGAGCTTGCGAAGATTGAGCAAATGGAGCAACAGCGGGATACCGGCTGCAGCCATTCCAAAGAGCGCAAATGGATTGAGCAGGTTCATCGCTGAAGATTCACCACACGATACAACTCGTCAACTTCTTCACGTGTCAGGTGCCGGTACTCCCCACGCTTGAGCCCGCGTGTTGAAAGTCCCGCATACTCCTTTCGATCGAGTCTCTTGACCTCATACTCGAAGTGCTCGAAGATGCGGCGCACCTCACGATTACGTCCCTCCCGAATCGCCAGGATCACCGTTGATTTGTCCTCGGGATCGATCATGATGTCGACGGGCTGTGTCGGGCCATCCTCGAGCTCAATACCTGCGGCGATCTGTCGCATATGGTCGCTTCGCAGGGGGCGGTCTAGAGATGCCTTATACACTCGCGTTACTCCGTACCGAGGGTGCATGAGGCGATTGGCAAGATCCCCGTCATTGGTCATGACAAGCACGCCTGTCGTGTTTCGATCGAGCCGGCCAACGGTAAAGAGTCTGGTCTTAAGCCGAACGATATCAAAGACCGTTGCACGCCCCTTCTCATCACGAGATGTTGCGATGTAATCCTTCGGTTTGTTGAGGAGGATGTACGTAAGGTGCTTTGTGCGCGAGATGGGTTCGCCGTTAACGGTGACCATGTCGTCGATTTCAACCCTCGTTCCGAGGTCGACCACGATCGCACCGTTGATCCGCACACATCCGCCTCGGATCAGCTCGTCGGCGCGTCGACGTGAGGCTACACCGGCATCAGCGATGGCCTTATTCAGACGAACGGGTTGTGTGGGTTCGATGATGTCACTGCGCTTCTGCTTGGTCGGTCGCTGCTTGCCAGCAGGCACGGCAGCATCATTACGCTTACGAGCAGGTACATCACTGCGCTTTCGAGCAGGTGCATCGCTGCGCTTTCGAGCAGGTGCATCACTGCGGTTACGAGCAGGTGCATCACTGCGATTACGGGCAGGTGCATCACTGCGATTACGGGCAGCAGGCGCATTCCGGTTAGAAGATGATGACGAGGACTTGCCTCGTCGATCAGATGATCGTTTCATTGGACTTGGCATGGCGATTCACATCGTGAGCAAGAATGGATTGTACTGTCTTTCGAACGGTTTCAACGTCGATCCCCGTCATGCAGGCATGCGTGCCGAGTGGGCACTCGGAGCCGCCGTGCGCGCTGCATGGACGGCACGCGAGATCCACTCGCTGAACAACGCGCGCGCGGGCCCCGAGGGGACTAAATCCGAACTCCGGAACCGTCGGTCCGAAGATCGCTGCAACACCAACATTCTGTAGCGAGGCAAGATGCACGGGCGCACTGTCGTTTGCAACTACGCAGTCTGCCGTTGCTATCACGGCAGCGGCTTGCGAGAGTGTTGTTCGACCGCAAAGATCCTGCACACCTTCGACGTCGGCCAGCAGCCCGACTACTGACGAGTCACCGATGACGCATACCTGCATAGCCTCGTGTACGAGGGCACCTGCCAGCTGTCGCATACGATCAACAGGCCACTGCTTCGTGGGCCAGACGGTTGCAGGAGCCAGAACGATCCGCGGCGCAGATGAACTGGCGTCCCAGGGAAGATCGGCTCCCGAAGTGTCCGACAGTGGGATCGGCAGGAGTGACTCGATCGATGGGAGATCTTCCCCCTGCTCGATAAGGGGGCGCAGCAGTTCAAGATGCCGCTGCGCGTCGTGCATGTGCTGCGGGTACGGGACGACGTCGGAGGCAAACCAGCGAGTTATCGCGTCATCATAGGTAACAACGCGATCAGCCTGAAGAGAACGCACAAACAGCGCAGTGCGCAGACTTTTGTGCGGAACAAGGACGGTGGTGGGCTCGCCTGAGGACAGAGATCCTGCCAACTGATGTTGTTGCCGGATGCCCTTATGTGCGTTGCGCTTGTCAAACGCGATCACATCGTCGATAATGCCCAGCCCCCTCAACATGTCTGATGCGGCCGGTGTAGTGACCATGATGATCTGCGAATGCGGGAACTGCTTCCTCACCGCAGCACAAAGCGGCAGCGTCAGGATCACGTCGCCGAGAAACGCCGTCTGAACGATGATCACTCGCATGTTCAGTCCGCAATCACGGTAGCGCCGGCAGGGGGCTCACCACGCCACCGGCGATGTTGCCAGGACCAGAGACCGGGCCTGCGGCGAATTGTCTGCTCGAGAAGCTCTACGTGCCGCCGAGTCAGCTCCAGAACACCGGCACGGTCGTTCTGCAGATCCGCCATCGGCACTTCTGTAAGGTCCACCAAATACGTTCCGTCAGCGCGCCGCTCGCAGCACGAATAAAAGATCGGCGCACCGAAGCGCAGGGCAAGCGATGCGGGGGCTTCGTAGGTTGGGGTAGGTCTACCCATGAATGTGATCCATGGGTCTTTTTCCGGTACACCATGCTGATCGACAATGATGCCGATCACCGAACCTTCAGTCAGATTTCTGACCAGTGCACGAGCAGCACTACCCATTGGAATAAGGACGTTTCCGAACTTCATGCGATAGCCATTGAGGATCCGGTCTGCCATCGCATTCGACTGTGGATGATAGACAATATTCACCGGCGCATTGAGCTTGATCCCGGCGGCCATCGCACCATACTCCCAGTTGCCGTAGTGGGCCGTAAGAAGGATCGTTGGCAGCCCGTTTCGACAGCGTTCGACAATAGGTTCCAGGCCACGGATCTCGACCATGCGATCTAGCTCTTCCCTATCAATCGAGGGTACAGCCAGCAACTCGGCAAGAACAATGCCGAGATTTTCATAGGACTCATTCAGCACTGCTTGTCTTGCCGCTTCATCGAAGCCCGGAAGTCCAAGCGCAATGTTCGAACGTGTTACTTCCTTTCGCGATGAGGAAAGCCCCTTTAAGACAGTACCGATCAGCCCGCCGAATCGTTGTCGTGCCCTCCAGGGAAAGGCGCGAGAAACTGCACCCAGGGCAAGAAAGGCACCTGTTGCTAATCGGTCAGCAAAGTCCTTCATCGCGGAACAGTGGGTTGCTGCTTGACGGGGTTAGGATTCGGACTGAAGGCACGCGCGAAGAGATTGAACCAGTTCGGCTGGTTGATCTGCCCGATCATCGTTGAATGAACGAGTTTATAGTTCTGCTGAAGTGTCACATCAACAAAGTAGAAGTGCACTCCGCCCTGGATCTCCTGGTAGAACCACGTCTCGTATGGCTTAGCATCCGTGTTGTGATCAAAGCGCTCGATCTGTGTTGGCTGTCCATACTTGAGCAGTACAACACCACGATCGGAGCGCCAGCCATCTTGGTAGGTGGGGCTTCTGTAAAAGGTCTGAGCACGTTTGAAATGACCCCGAAAAACGTCTAACCGTTCGTTTGCCAATGTTGTCTCATCAGGGTCGCGGATCTTCCAGAAGCGAAACAGGTACCGCTGCTTGGCGCGTTCATCGGTGCAACCTTTTCGAACGTCGATCTCGCTCTTCGTTGCCAGCAGATCCGAAAGTTCAAGTTCAAGCTCCAGCTGACTGCCCGTAGTTACAGCCCACTCCGACGCCTGGAACTGCTCATCCTCTGTCAACATGCGTCCAGATGCTGCTGGGGCATCAGGATTGAGCAGATAGAACCGCTCTTCCTTTGTATCATAAACGGTCTGTCGATCCTTCGATAGGATCCGTACCTGCAGCGTGTATACTCCAGTCGGAATACCCAGTAGTGAGAACTCCTCGCGTATCACCAGGGCGTCGCTGATGTCCTTCATGGGAATGAACGTCGTGAACTGTTCTTCGCGGACGTTATCAAGAACGCTCACACCGATATCGAAGCTACCGAGCGCCGACCGCCTGGCATTGTAGACCTCAGCATAGATACAGAGCAGCGGGTCGTTACCAATCACCTCATGCCGCGGATTCGGCTCGGCAGATAGTCCGTTTCGGCGAAACTTCTTACTCGATGAACCGGGCATCACGAACATGATGTCTGACAGAGCAGGACGCATGCCCGGCACCGGGATGTTCGATCGAAATGTTGTGCGAGTTGTCTTCGATGAGTCGTTTATATCTCTCGCTACGAAAGACACTTTATAGGAACC
Source organism: Ignavibacteria bacterium (assembly GCA_947459875.1). Lineage (GTDB taxonomy): Bacteria > Bacteroidota > Ignavibacteria > Kapaibacteriales > Kapaibacteriaceae > UBA10438. Next base: position 1,255 of record CANHFG010000041.1, on the reverse strand, counting down.
GGCGTTAAAGAACAACGTGCGCACACCGGAGTAGAACTGCCTGTGCGAGGGAGTCGACGTTGGACTGGCTGCTGATGCAACCCATTCATCGCTGGCAACGATCCCGGTGTCGGACGCAATATCCAGGCGACAGTACATCTCCGCAAGGTATCCCGAGGGGGCGAGCACATATCGCAGACACGTATCCGGGAACGAGTAGTGAAACTCCCACTTGGCCGCTGCTTCGCTGCTCCGAAATTGAACAACGTCTGCGGTTACATCAAGAGCACGCTGCGCCTTGAGGTATATGACCCCAAACAGCATGACGATGATGATGGTAGTGCGTGTGCTCAATGTTCGATCATCTCCGAAACAACAATGCCGCCGATCAGGACGATCGACGGCATGAAAACGTCTTGCAATAGCGGCCTGATCAGTCAAACCTCAGTGCGATGCTGACCCGGTTTATCAGTCCTAGATTGATCGTCGGATTGATCGAATAGTCGATACGACCCGAGAAGTCCTCACTGACATATCGAATTCCAACTCCACCAGCAAAGCCAAACTGATCTGAGCCCATTCGATACCCGGCGCGAAGACTCACGAATTCTTTCCATGTGTATTCAGCACCGAAAGCGAACTGCTCGGCGACATCCGAAAAAGTCTCGAAGTCCACGGCAGTAACAAGCGAGTGCTGCAGAACGCCACTTTCATCGATCTCCGGCTCGAACAAAGCCCCCTTACAGAGGTCTGCACCGATGCCCATCCGGAAGGAAAGGGGCATGTCAAACGGCGATGTCAGCAGGCGCATATCAACAGGTAGGGTATTGATGCCACCGATCGGATTGTTCGTTCGCGCAACATCACTGCCGGTGTACTCCATCTGCGAACCAAGCGAACTGATGTTAAAGCCAAGCACTATTCCTTCAAATCCTGTTTCGTAGCGCGTCCCAACATCGAACAAAAGCCCGCCGGCACTCATGTTCGTGAAGCCCATGGAAATGTACTTGGCTGTCACGCCGAACGAGAACTGCTCTGTAAGAGATCCTGCGAACGTCAACCCGATGGCAACGTCACTGACCTGATAGATACCACCTGTTCCATCCTGCTGGTCCATAGTGGTCACCTTGATGTCTCCACTGGTAAAGTTCGTGAAGCTTGCAGCCATACGATAGTTCTCACTGATCGGAATGACCGCTGCCGCAAAGTTGTGTGACATTCCACCAAACCAGAATGTCTGACTGAAGTCAGCTGCGTACTTCTTGATCGTCGCAAG
>CANHFG010000040.1 GCA_947459875.1 Ignavibacteria bacterium | reverse complement strand
CTTCCCCATCGAGCGTGCGGCCATGCCAGCCCCCTGCACCGATCGTCGCGTCGGCCGGCGGCTCGGCAAACAGATGACGGTACTCGGCCGACGGCTCCGGAAGATCCTGCCGCTGGCCGGCCTCGATCATTGCCCGGATGCGTGCGACCTGTTCAACGCTGAAGGCCGGACTCTGAAACACCTCACCCTCGACAAGCTGAGAGCGGATCCAGTAGAACCACTCGGGGTGATCCTTCACAAGCACACTGTCGAGACTGGCCGTGCGAAGCACAACCTCACTGATCACCTGGATGCCCAGGGCATGAGCTGCTTCGACAAGCGCGCGTGCCTGCTGTTCGGGCGTCATCATGAGAAGGGGCTCGGCGAGAGTCTCTTCGACGGCGAACGGATTGCGCACCGCATAGGCAGATCCGTGAGCCCCCTTCCGACCTACCGTGCCGACCGAGCTGATCGGCAAGAGCATGAGCGTGCCGACGCCGAGACGATGAAGATATGGTAGCAGAGCGATAAGCTTGAGAAACGTGCCCGTTGAACGCCAACCGACGCGACGTGCCTCCGGGCCGTGGTCATAGGACGTGACGTGACGTACCATGGCGTTGTACCAAAGCCGTCTGGCGTGCGCCGGTGCATCATCCCGCCCCGCCACCTCCATGGCCTCGAGCACGCCGAGGAAGTAGGCTGTTGCCGAGGGCATTTCGACCCGCTGGCTACCAGCTCCGACCCACAGGCCCGGAACGCTATACGGCGTCGAGGGAAATCGGTTCAGACGCTCGAGCTCTCGGCGCAGAAGTTCGAGGCACGAGGTCATGACTCTTGCGCTGGCGGATGAAAGTGACGAAAGACCTTTTCGGCAGCCGTTACGCCAACGACCGCAACGAGTTCTTCGAGCGTCGAAGATCTCACGGCATCGACCGAACCCAGCGTGGTCAGCATCTTCGTGGACATCTTGGGGCCGATTCCGGCGATCGACGTCAGCTCGGTTTGAAGAGTACGCTTCGACCTGAGGATGCGATGGTATCGCACGGCAAATCGATGCGCTTCATCGCGCACCTGCTGTAGAAGTCGCAGACTCGGACTGACCTTCGGCATGAGAATCGGCGCGCTACTCTGCGGAACAAACACCTCTTCGAGACGTTTAGCAAGACCGATCACGGTAAGTTTTCCAGCAAGATTAAGTGAGGTGATGATCTCCATCGCATGCGACAGTTGCCCCTTTCCTCCATCGATGACCAAAAGGTCAGGGATGACTACGTCACGGGGCTGACCATGATCGTCAACATCGGCGAATCGCCTCGACAGGACCTCCTTCATGGCCTCGAAGTCGTCGTTCCCGGTAAGCGTGCGCAGCTTGTAGTGTCGGTACTCGGATTTCTTCGGCTTGCCATCGGTAAACACCACGATCGAAGAAACATAGTCCGTGCCCTGAAAGTGCGAGTTATCGACGCATTCAATGCGCCGCGGCAGCCGGTCCATGCGCAGATCTTTCTGCAGCGCCAGCACGGCCTTGGAGACGGACTGGTCCTTGGCGGCATTCTGCGCAAGGATCTCCTTGAGAAGAATGTCGGCGTTCTGTTCGGCAAGGGCGAGGATCTTTCGTTTGTCGCCGATCTTCGGTACCGTGATCTCAACGCTCGCACCGCGGCGAGAGCGGAGGTACTCTGCAACAACCTCCGCCGATTCGATCTCGATCGGCAGAAGGATCTGCTCCGGAATAGACTCCGATTCCAGATACCATCGTTCGATGGTTGTTGCAAGGATCTCCTCGTCGGGCCGGTCCTGCACGCTGCTGATAATGTAATGGCGTTTGCCAACCAGCTTGCCATCTCTGATGGTCAGCACCAGACTGCAGGCGGTGGCCTCACTGCGAGCCAGCGCGAAGACGTCCTGATCGCGTCGATCCGACGTCAGCACCTTCTGCTTGGCAGTATAGGCGCGCAAACGCTCCAGGCGCTGACGAACGACCTCGGCATCTTCGAAGCGCAGGTCTTCGGCCAGCTGCATCATGCGATCATGCAGCTGTGATTCGAGCTCGCGCGTCTTGCCCTGAAGCACCTGCGTGGCCTGACGGATGTAATCGTTGTACCGGGCGGCCGAGACAAGACCCTCACAGGGTCCGTCGCACTTTTTAATGTGATAGTCCAGACACAGCTTCCAGCGTCCCTCGGCGATGCCCTGCTCGGTGAGCGGGAAATCGCAGGAGCGCAGCGGAAAGACCGAACGGAGAGTTTTCAGCAGATGATACAGATAGGTGCCATCGGTATACGGACCGAAGTACGTGCTGCCGTCGTTGATCACGGTACGTGTTTTGAAGACCCTCGGAAATGGCTCTTTGGTAACGCGGATGAATGGATAGGACTTGTCGTCCTTGAGCAAAATGTTGTACTTCGGACGGTGCTGCTTGATGAGTGTGTTCTCAAGGATCAGAGCCTCGACCTCGGTGTCGGTGACGATGAACTCCACGTCGGCGATCTTGCGCATCAGCGCCACGGTCTTGGCATTTACCGGCCTGCCCTCCTGGAAGTAGGAGCGCACGCGATTTCGAAGGTTCTTGGCCTTACCCACGTAGATGATCGCCCCGCCGGCATCCTTATGCAGGTATACACCCGGACGCGTCGGCATGGCCTCGACGATGCGCTGAAGCTTGTCTGTGAGCCCGCCGCTGTGATCTGACGCTTCCACGTGGCAAAACTACGGGAAATGCCCTGCTGGGATAATGTCGTTGCTATATTGGTCGCAGCAACACGTACGGAGCTCTTCATGGGTCAGCCACAGGCAACCAACGCGTCGATCGAAGAGATCGCAAAAGAACTCAAAGATGCCGCGTGGTTCATTGGCCAGCGCGTCATTAACCGCGAAGAGGTCATCGAACAGGCCTTCTGCGCACTTCTAACAGCGGAACATCTTCTGCTGCAGAGTCGCACGGGCGTGGGCAAGTCCCTGCTTGCCGAACAGATCTTTTCGATGTTCGAGGGCGCCCGGCTGTTCCGCGTGCAGGCCAGCAAGGAGCAGCAGCCGGACACCTTCTTTGGCGGCCTGGATCTTGAGCAGCTCAAGGTCGGCCGCATCATTCACAACACGGAAGGTTCGCTCGTAGAGAGCGAGTTCGGCTTTATCGATGAGATCTTCGATGCCAACGATTTCACCTTGCGGGCCCTTCTGTCGCTGCTGAACGAACGTCGACTTCTTCGCGGCATGCAGGATGTCTCCTCGCCCCTTCACTCGGTTATCGCCGCTACGAATTACCTGCGCGTGAGCGAGGTGACCGAGGCGCTTCTGGACCGGTTTCTGTTCAAAGCGGTCATTCTTCCGGATAAGGACCCGTTCGTTCAGTATCAGATCTCGCAGCGATACCTTGTCCATGGCGGTCGCACGGCGGAACCTCCAAAACGCATTTCGTTTGAGCGTCTGCGGCACATGCACCAGGTCATCGCCGGACGCAGCGAAGAACTAACGATCAACGTGTCCAACGAGATGCTGTACTTCACCAACATCGTCATCCGGCACTTCGAGTTCCTTCGTAACCGGCAAATGCGCGATCAGGTCAAAAACCAGTCAGGCTCGGACTTTTACATCTCGCCACGGACGCAGGCCAAGTCGCTGGACCTGCTTCGGGCGCTGGCTCTGCTGAAGGGGCGAAGCAATGTGGTGCATGATGACGCCAGCCGGTTGTACTTCATCTTCTCCACGGTGGGTCTGCCCGAAGACGTTGCTCTGTTCCGTAAGGCATATACCACGGTTCTCAACTCGCTGACCGCCTCTCGGGGCTTCGATCAGGTAACGATGCTGCTGGACTTCTCGCACCTCGTGCAGGAGATCAAGGAAGAACCTCAGAAGATGCTTCGCCCCCTATCGCAGTTTGCCGACGCGCCCGTACGGCGCAGCTTTGTTGAGTGGCTGCGCGAGCGATTTGGTGCCGAGCAGCCGCAGGACCAGAATCGCAAGATCCTCGAGCAATTCCTGGCTGACTTTGTTCCGGTCTGCGATGAAGTACGAGAGTTGAAGCATTCCGTGGATCTGGCTCTTCAGTCCACACTGATCACCGTTGAGCGCGAACTGCAACGACTCGAACGCCCCTGACCATGTCCCGCTCGTCGCTTGAAACATCCACGTTCTTCTCCCAGATGGAGGAGTTCGGATTCTTCGACACGGTCGAGGAACACCTGCCGGATGAGTTCACGATCATCTATGAGATCGCACGCATTCTGGAGGACACCTCGCATGCAATTGCCCGGTCACTGGCGCCGATCATGGAGCTCAATGATCCGTCGACAACCGATGCCGGCACGGAGCATATTGTGGTGCCGCATGTACCGGAGGCCAAGGAGTACGAGGCAGACCTGATCACATCAGTCAGCGAAGTGCGCTATGTATACCCGGCACAGTTTCTCCTGCCGGAAACGGTCTTCCTGAGAAAGCTCGCCGAACGATCGCTCTGGATGCCCAGGCCTAAACAGCCCCGGAACTTCCGATATCAGTCAGAGTCGGACCGTTTCGCTCCGGACGACCGCAAGCAGAAGGTCTACATTCTGTTCGATACGTCGAACTCGATGCAGCATCATTACCGCATTCACCTTGCCAAGGCGATCATCTATCTGTTCCTGCGTCAGAATCAGCGCGAGCTTGGAACGATCTTCTTCCGGACCTTCGATCTGCATGTGGGTGAGCTTCTCACAGCTCGTGACATCCCATCGTATGAGCACCTCATCAGCACGGTCATGCACATCAAGGCCATTGGCAACGGCACGTCTCTGCAGAAGGCCCTTCAGACGGCTATCGATGATATCGCTCATGAAAGTCAGCTCAGTAATGCGCAGATCCTGGTCGTAACCGACGGCGTGGCGCATATCGACCTTGAGCATCTGCAACGGCAGTTAGGACAGCACATCACCGTCAACACCGTCAAGATCGGCAGCGCCCGCCTGGCTGTGGACTCGGTCGTTGTCGAAGGCATGGTCGCCAGTTCAAACGCTCCGGAAGCGATCCGCATCCGTGATCTGTTCAAGCAGAAGCGCGACTTTGAGAGTCAGCTCAACGCCACCACCGGGAAGATGCGCCAGGACTCACTGCGGGCGCAGATCAATCATGTGCAGGGACAGATCGATCTGCAGACAAGCCGGTATGGGGCTGTGCTGGCCGAGCACTATGGCGACGAGATTCGAAAACTCAGCACGGTGTACGTCAACGTTGACGATATCGCACCCGAGGAGATGTTCTCACTTCCTGAGCAGAAGGTTGCGGAGCTCGAGAATCTTGCCGACTCGCTCATTGAGGCATTGCGGACAGAACGTCAGGTGGAAGACATCAAGCGCGCTGCGCTACTGTACGACCATCTTGTGCTGCTGATGCGGTACAACAAGATCGACGCTCAGCGTTTCAAGGAAGCGTCGGAAGAACTCGAGCGCATGCTCGATCACATTCTCAACAAGCCATCGTCAAGCAGTGACGATATGCCGATCAGTGAACTCGAGCGGGCTCAGCTGCGGAACATGCTTGATTCCGGGACCATTGGCAAGCGCATGTCACTTGCTCTTCTGCTCAGGATCTTCTGGCTCAAGATCGTGCGCGCATGGCGCACACGGCGTCAGCTGCGATCATTCCGCTCCCTGCGCGGCACGCTGCCGGTGCGACGTTCCCGACGCTGATCACGCGGCCGGATAGGCCGACCCGCGTCCGACGGAGTGGTACTCAAAGCCCCTTTGCCCCATCTGCTGCGGATCGTAGATGTTACGACCATCAAAGATGATCGGAGCAGCTAGCTGCGTGCGCATGCGCGTAAAGTCCGGGTCACGAAACTCCTGCCACTCCGTGGCAATCACCAGCACATCAGCCCCCTGGAGAGCCGAATAGGCATCATCGGCATACGTCACGCGGTCACCGATGACCCTCTGGGCCGTGGCCCGTGCCTCGGGATCAAACGCGACAACCTCCGCGCCCTCGGAAAGCAGACGGTCGATGATCACGAATGAGGGGGCTTCACGCACGTCATCCGTGTCGGGCTTGAACGCCAGACCCCAAAGAGCGACCCGCTTGCCTGCCATGTCCCCATCGAAGCGCGCCACCACGCGACCCGTAAACCGCCGCACCTGATGGTCGTTCACGATCTTGGCTGCCTGAATGACCTCAAGCGGCGTACCGGCCTGGGAAGCCGCATGGATGATGGCCTTGACGTCCTTCGGAAAACAGCTTCCACCATAGCCTATACCGGCCTGAAGAAACCGGCTGCCGATTCGTGGATCGATACCGATGCCAACGCGGATGTTTTCAATGTCGGCCCCGACGGCCTCGCAGTATTCCGACAGGTCATTCATGAAGGAGATCTTCGTGGCCAGGAAGGAGTTTGCCGCATACTTCGTTACTTCCGAGCTCTTTTCATCAAAGATCAACAACGTTGCACCGCGATCCGTGAACGGACGGTACAGATTCTCCATGAGGCCTGCCGCCAGGGGGCTGCTGGTTCCCACCACGATGCGATCAGGACGCATGAAATCTTCAACGGCGAACCCTTCGCGGAGGAACTCGGGATTACTGACAACGTGAACCGTACGTGAGGGGGCTACCCTGTCAAAGATGCTCTGCACGAGCGCTGCCGTGCCCACCGGCACCGTGCTCTTGTTCACCACGATGCGTGGCTCGTTGATGTCGAGTTCGTTGAGCAGCTCAGCCACTCTGTGTGCCGCAGTGATCACCATTTCCAGATCTGCCTGACCGTCCTTCCCCGGCGGCGTCGGAAGACAGAACATCAGGAATTCACAGTCCTGAACGGCGACCTTCAGATCGAGAGAGAATCGTATTCGACCCTCTCGCAGTGTGCGGTGCAGCACCACGTCGAGACCGGGCTCATAGATCGGCACTTCGCCGCGCTTCATGCGTTCGATCTTTTCAGGATCGACATCGATGCAGAGTACATCGTTGCCGACATCGGCAAGACAGGCGCCGGTGACAAGACCCACGTACCCGGTACCAATGACTGCGACCTTATGCGCCATGAAACGTCCTTCGTTGGAGTGATTCGTTGATTCCGCTGCCTGCTATGGCATAGGTAGCATCAGCAAGCGGACAACAAAAATGAGCACGATGACCGTGGTGACCAATAGTGCGATCTTGACGAGCTTCTTGATGATCGACAGAATAAGACTGATCACCAGCAGAACTATCAGAATCTGCACGGCATCCGGAGCTGAACTGTAGAGTGAAATGAGCGTGGCGATCATCGGTAATTAACGAGGAATGTGATCACTCCCTCCATCTCTGTCTGCGAGGCGAGCCGGTTGAATCTCCACCTCATCAGCGCGGCAATGGCAGCCTGCTCAACCATACGGTTGCCGCCCTTTTTCTCAGGCCACGCCATCGTCACTGAACCGTTTGGTGCAACGCGGAAACGGATCTTGATCTTGGTGTCGAGGATCCCCGGAGGGAACGTGGGGATGACCTTGTTCACCACCGTGCGATTTCCGCCGCCGCCCCAGTCGATATCACCAAAGCCGTCTCCCTTGCCCCTTCCAACGCCAAGTTCGCCAAGGCCCGTGCCCTCGTCAGCACCCTTGGAAGAACCGATGGTCTGATCCGCCGAGGCATCTGCAGTCGTCTTGCCTCCCTTTCCGGCTTGCTCGGTGGGTATGAATCGTGTAGCCTGCGACGGATCAGCTGTCGACCCGGCATTTCCTCCACTGCTTTTGACGGCGTCCACCAGAGGGTCCTTTGACTCAGCACCACGCTGGGCCGCTCCCTCGGCAGTGAGATTACCCTTGCGCATGCCTGTTCCGTCACCACTGCCCAGCACCAGAAGCGTTACCGGCGTGGCCTTGGGAATAAGGATCGGATCGGGCTCAAACCTGGTGCAGGTGAGGAACGACAGGATGATGCCCATGATCAGCAGCGCACCGATAAAACCCCGAACGGTGTTGGGGCTCCAATTCAGTCGAATGCTGATCGTCGGCTGATCGACGCGTTGTCTCATCGAACCCGGTCGACCCAGGCGTTACGGTATCCACGTTCAAGGGCAGCCTGTTCGGCCTCCTGACGTGTGGCAAAACGCCCAAAGCGTACGCGGTACCACACCGCCCCCTTCTGTGTCACGGGCTCAATGCGCCCGTCGGCGATATTCCGCGATTGCAGCTGCTGAAGCCACTCGTCGGCATCATCAATCGATGGGCTGGAATGCACCTGCACAACCCACTGCGCACCGGTCGCGTCGGCCGACTTCGTGGTCTTGAGTGATGGCGCAGGGGGCGAAGCAGCATCAGGCTGGCGCGTGCTGGAACGCGGTGCCGACTGCGGTGCCGACTGCGGACGTGGCGTTGACTCTGAGACGTCTTTGCGGCCTTCAGCCTGCTGACTGATTGGCTTCCTTGCCATGGAGCCATCAACCCGCTGCGGCCTTGCAGAAGCTGGGGCAGGCGCCGGAGGCACCGTGTCGGGGGCCGGCTGCGTGGCCGCCGAAGCAGCATCAGTCGCTTCCGATGCCGATGGGTCGCGTGGGCTTTCCTGCGCAGCACTCTGCGGCTGCTCATCAGCCGCCTGCTGGCTCTGCGCCGTTTGCGCGCTTTCGTCGTCAGCGGCAGGACGGGAGAAGAAGTACACCGACACGCTGATGACGCTGACGACAAACAGCAGCAGAGCAATGATCACCAGCGACGTTGAACTACGTTCATTGCGTTCGCGCGCAAGACGTTCGCGGCGTCCCCCGCCGGGCGCCGGATTGCGTAGTCCACTGACGGGTTCGACACGCACCCTCCCGCCCGGAGGGGGCGGAATATGCGCGCTGGCTGGTTCCGGGGTTGGTTCCGGGGTTGGTTCCGGGGTTGGTTCCGGGGTTGTCGACTCGGCCTGTTCGATCGGCGGCTCAGGTGACGCGTCTGCCGGCGGCGTCGATGCAGGTTCCTGACGTCGGAATCCATCCTCCGGCGTACTGATTTCGTCGTCGTCCCACACGGGATCTTTTGTGTCCATAGGTCAGAACTTCCAGAGTAGTCCAATGCTGACAAAGATACCCCGACCGCGGTAGTTGTTCCAGAGCACGACGTTGCTGTTGACAAGGTTCTCTCCGGTAAGCTGCACGTCAAAGGCTTGATCAATGGAGTAGACCACCGAGGCCCGCAGATCGACGAAGGCATCCACAGTTTTCGTGTTGGCAAGGTCCGTCCACCGCTGCCCGACGTACACAAGCGTCAGCGTCGAGCGAAGATCGTGCGTCCACAGGCGCTCATAGGCAATGGTGGCCTGAGCTGACGGTACGTAGGTCTGCGTCTGCGAAGAATCCGTTACGGCCGACGTTACGTTGAACTCGCCCATGAGGATGTCACGAGGCGAAATCGCGAGCGTTCCCTCGAGACCGGCCCTGATTACTGTCACCGACCGGAACGTCGGACGGAACCTGCCGTCGGTAGCGTCCTCCCACACCAATTCGCGGGCCGTTGAACGGACCTCCAGCAACCCCATCAGCGACGTCGAAACACTCGGCGTGTACTGCAACGAGGCCAGCACGGCAACGCGGTCGTAGGCGTGATCGATCACGACAGTGTCCAGCACGTAGGGGTTGATCCTCGACATCGCGGCGAAGGATGAGCTTCGCATGCCGCTTGAGAGTTCCATTCGAAAGATCGAATGCGTCCACGGCGACGTCTCGGCCGCGGCCCGCAGGGCCAAACCGATCCGATCTTCACCGGAGGTAGCCACGGCGTACTGCGGCGCTGCCGATGCGGCAACGGCCCACGCACCGGATCGCAGTCGCAGTCCGTATCCGGCCTCGAAGAACGAGTAAGACGAACCGCTCAGAGACTGCATGCGCATGTCGACGTTCACCGACGAATGCAATGGTGAGCCGAGCCATGCCAGAGAAACATTTGCCGTCAGTGCATTATCCGTAGCCCCCTCGGCGGCGAGCGAGTCACCGCTCGGGGTGTCGAGTGCAAGTCGCGACCAGCCGAATGCGCCGATCACGGCCACACTGTCGATCTTCGCCTCAGTCGTTACGGCGGCATTCAGCGCAAGTGTGCTTCGATCGCGCATAGACGTGGTGTCGCCATAGAGTGTATAAGACTGATGCCGAACGCGTACGTCGGTCTCGGTTAGCCCCTTTCCAAAAAAGAGGAACTTCTCCGGTGCCACATAGGAACTGTTGAGTCGTGCCTGCGCGGTGGTGTATCCGGCGCCGTCTGTCCATCCCTGTGAGTGCTCAACGCCACCTGCCAGGTCGAGCGTGTAGCCACCCGAACGCGTCGAGTATCCGGCCAGAACCGATGGTGTGAGGTACGCACCAAGATCAGCGGCAACATATCCGGGCACCATGCGATCGGTGCGCGAAAACAGTGGCAGGGGGCGACGTGCGGCAAGCGGCGGCGGGAGTTTTTCAGTCGGGTTGAGTGAATCAAGCTCCTGCAGCGAAAACGTCGGCGGCTTGGAAGGGAGGTTCTTCGCACCGGCCGCCACGTCCACGACGGCCTTCCCTGTGACCAGAAAGTCCGGCAGCTCTAATGGCGCATTTGGCTGCGCAGCAGGCGGAGTCTGGGCATGGAGGCACGCTGCTGCGAGTGTGAGCGCCACCATGTGAACGACGATCATCAAGATGCGGTTCATCGGCGGCCTCCGGAAAGTCTCTTTAGGCGTGCCTGTGCAGTCTTTCCGTAATCATCATCGGGCCGCAGCGTCAGCACGGTCTGATAGGTCGACATTGCATCGGGCTTGCGGCCAAGTGCTTCGTAACATTCACCGAGTGAAAGCATGCTGAGCGTATACCAGTCCTCGATACCGGCATAGTCATCGCGCACGCGTTCGAAGTAGGCGGCAGCCGCGGCGTGATTTCTCTCCCGCACGAAGGAAGACCCAAGATCATACAGAACGTTAGCAACGATCAGCGGCGCATCGGTGCGCTGCGCAAGCATGTTCAGATGAAACCGCGCACTGTCCAGGCGGCCCATGCGCCGATGCAACTGCGCCAGCTTGTACCGTGCCTGAGCCCCGTACTCGGTCGACGAAAAGCGATCGGCCGTCTGCTGGTAGATCAATAGGGCTCCGGTTGTATCCTCGCGCATGCGTGCATGTTCGGCAAGCTCATATCCGGCCAGCGATGCAGATGTTGTATCGGCTGCGTCGGCAAAGACGATGCGGTAGATAGAGTCTGCAGCAGCCGTGTTTGCCGTACGCGCGTAGTACTCGGCAAGGTCCATCGATGAGTTCACCACGAATCGGCTCTTTGGATCACGTCGGCCGATCGAAGAAAATGCGGCAATGGCCTGTGGAAGATCGTTCATGGACAGATAGGTCTTCCCCAGCAGATACATCGCCTCGTCTGAGCGCTGTGCCGAGGGATACGACTTGAGATAGGCCTGAAGCTCACTGGCAGCATTGGCATAACTTTTTCCGGAGTAGAAGATCTCGGCCTTTTTCCATGAGAACTCCTCGGCTGCAAGTGATTGAGGATTTGCCCGAATGAGCGTATCGAGAACGACCAGTGCCTCTTCGGTGCGACCCTGCCCGACGAGCACGTCTTGAAGACTGCGCGCGGCCTCTGTGGCAAGGGGGTGTGATGGAAAGCGCGCCATCACATCGCGGTACGTCGTGATAGCCGCATCGATCTCTCCGAGATTGAACCGAGCATCACCGATCGTATAAAGAGCTCGCACGGCATGGTCACCATCGGGATAGGCCTGGAGAAGCCGCTCGAACTCGACCACTGCACCGGCATCGTCCTGCTGCTGAAACGCCACCCATCCGATAAGGTATAGAGCATCGTCGGCAAGACGACTCTTGGGGTAGCGCTGCACAAAGGTCCGCATGAGGTCGACGGCGCGCGCAAGTTCGCCGGCGCGGTACGAGGACTGACCTGCTTGAAAGGCAGCATACTGACCTTCGTCGGAGCTGGCATCGCGCCTTGCGGCCTGCTCGTACTGACCGGCGGCGGCGGAGAACTGTTTGGCGATGTAGAGTCCGTCGGCGCGCCGCACCATGGCCTCGGTGGCATAGGCAGACTTTGGATAGGTCGACAGTAACTCTCCGAATACCTTTGACGACCGGTCAAAGTCACGTCGGCGGAAATATGTCCACGCCAGACCATACATGGCCTCTTCGCGCCGGGAGCTTGCGGTGTAGCGGCGCACAACCTCTTCGTAGAGCTCCTGTGCGTTCTTGAGAAGATCTTCCTTGTACATCGCCTCTGCCAGCCAGAACGTGGCCTCGTCGCGGCGCGGATCATTGGGATGATTGCCCAGAAAATCCGTCAGCGCGGCGATGGCCTGCCGCGCCGTGCCGGCCTGCACAAAGCAGATGCCACGGTGCAGACGCGCGTCGGCCAGATAGCGGGCACGCAACGGCACGAGTTCCTCTCGGGATTCAACGGCGATCTTCTCTGCCCTCTCGAGCACAACGGCCGCGCGCGACCATTGCTGCCGGTGCATCAGCGAGCTGCTCAGCAGGATCTGCGAGCGAAGCAGCGTCGAGGCATCCTGCGCCTCGCGCTCGGCACGCTCGAGGGACTTCACGGCGCGGTCGAAATCACCGCGCTCGTACTGGGCCTGTCCGACCTCTATCAATGCCTGCGACTTATACGGGTAGCCCCCTGTTGCTGCAAGAGCTGCAAAGTCCCGCTCTGCTTCGGAGGTCTTCCCCAGCCGCTTCAGACTCAGCGCCCGGTAAAGCAGAGCCTGATGCCTGGTGTCAGAACCATCATCCACATCGCCAAGAACGATCGCTTCGTAATGACCGAAGGCCGAATCGGCGCGACCCATGTGAAGATGCGCGTAGCCGGCCGTCAAATGTGCCACCCAGCGGTAGGCCGACGATGGCCGTCGCTGCAGGAAGGCATTGCAGGTATCGATCGATCGCTGGTAAAGCCCTGCCTGCGCCAAGGCCTGCAGCCGCACCACCGGCACAAGGTCCTGTGCCGACGTATCAACGGCTTCGGATGCTCTCTGACCCGCAGCGCGGGCTAGTGCCGAGTCGATCCCGTTGAGAAGGTCGATCGAGCGCACGGCCTGACGCTTGCCGAGGGAGATCACGGCCTGACGCACGCGAGCGGCCACAGCGAGTGGATCCCGGGGATGCTTCGTCCAGACATCGGCGTAGGCAGAGAAGGCCTCGGCCTGCTGGTTGTTCTGTTCATAGACCTGACCAATGGCAAAACGCGACTGCGCCGCAAGGTCATCATGGCCGACGGTAGCCTTCTGATACGCCGTCATTGCACGTTCCAGCTCGCCCAGGTGCGCCAGAGAGGTGGCCTGCCAATAGGTAGCCAGCTGACCGATTCGCACATAGAGTGAATCGCCGGTTCGCAGCATGGCATCATGACAAAGCACCGCCGCCTGTTCACAGAGTATAGCGCCTGCCCGGTGATCTCCGTCTTCGAGAGCCATAAAGCCCCGTTCAAGCATCGCTGCCGGGGCAAGGGGCGAGGTGGCCCGCCGCTCAGTGAAATCCGACAAACGACGTGCTGCGCCGAGTCGGTTGTCGCGGCGCCGGTCGATCTCGGCCCTGTCGACAAATACACGGTCGGCCGAGGCCGTGCGGGCCCAGTCCGAGGCATAGCTGCGCAAACGCTCGAGCGAGCGCTGCAGAAGTGCCTGTTCGAGAAACCTGTGCGATTGCCGGGCGATGACAGCGCTCGGCAGAGTCGGCATAAGAATATCCTGCGCCTGCAGACCGTAAGCGGCGAGCACGCAGGACATCAAGATCATCACACAGCGAATGATCGACATGCCTTTCTGTAGTCCCATTTTTCCTCTCATGCTGCAGGGGCAAATCTACGAACTCCACCGTCACGCTTTGGCCCGTCGGGCCGTAGATTTGCACGTGCAAAAAATCGACGACAGCCCGGATACCGTAGTGTACAACGTCCTGTTGTACTATCAGTTTGTGCCCATCGCAGATCCGGAGGCATTTGCCGACGAACACCGGCGCCTCTGTGCTGATCTCGAGCTCAAAGGGCGCATCCTCGTAGCGCCTGAGGGGCTCAACGGGACCGTCTCCGGCCCCGCTGAATCCTGCACGGCCTATCGGCAGCATATGAGCGCCGACCCGCGCTTTGCGTCGATGGTCTTCAAGGTCGACATCGCAGACCGGCATGCGTTTGAAAAGCTCTTCGTTCGCGTCAAGAAAGAGCTTGTGACCTTTCGTGCCGATCTTCCTTCGGACCCCAACGAGATCACCGGCAAGCGCCTGTCGCCTGTCGAATGGAAACGGTTCCTTGAACGGCAGGACGTGATCGTTCTCGACGGACGCACGGATTACGAATATGATATCGGTCACTTTCGCGGGGCCATCCGGCCGGATGTAGCGTCGTTCCGGGAGTTTCCTGAATGGATACGAACGCACCTTGCCGATGCCCGCAATAAGCCGATCCTGACATACTGCACCGGTGGCATTCGCTGCGAGAAACTCACATCCTTCATGCTGCGCGATGGGTTTACGGAAGTCTATCAGCTCGATGGGGGCATTGTGACCTACGGGAAAGACCCCTCTACGAAGGGGGCTCTGTGGGACGGATTATGCTATGTCTTCGATGAGCGCGGAACGGTCGAGATCAACCATACCGATGACCGCATGGTTGTGGGCCGCTGTCATCATTGCGGCGACCCGACAGAGCGGTACGTTGACTGCCGCAACTACCGATGCCATCTGCAGCATCTTGCCTGCGAGCCGTGCGAACGTCAGTTCAATGGCGCGTGTTCTATCGCCTGCATGGATGCACCGGAACGTCCTTGGTATCCCGGCCAGCCCCCTCGCATCAGTACAGTCACCGAAGACCACGCAAGGCAAGCATGAGCAAGCTTCTTGAACAGATCGATCAGGCCGTAACCGCCATCCGTGGCGCCACCGCCTCCAACCCGCGCATCGGCATCATCCTTGGCACGGGGCTTGGCGCTCTGGTCTCGCGCATCGAGATCGATGTGACGATCGCCTACGAGAGCATACCGAACTTTCCGGTCAGTACCGTTGAGTCCCACTCGGGACGTCTGGTGTTCGGACGTATCGGTGGACACGAGGTGGTGGTCATGCAGGGACGCTTCCATCAGTACGAAGGCTATTCCCTGCAGCAGGTCACCTTCCCGGTGCGCGTCATGAAGGCCCTTGGCGTATCCGTGCTGATCGTCTCCAATGCCTGCGGTGGCCTTAATCCGCTCTATCGGCGCGGTGACCTGATGCTGATCGATGATCACATTAACCTTCTGGGCGACAATCCCCTGGTTGGACCGAACGAGCCGAGTCTTGGCCCGCGCTTCCCGGATATGAGCGAGCCGTATTCGCGGCGTCTTCTGCAGATCGCCGAACGCTGTGCCCTGGAACGCGCACAGAAGGTGCACCGGGGAGTGTACGTTGCCGTCACGGGCCCGAATCTCGAAACCCGCGCAGAGTATCGGTTTCTTCGACTCATCGGCGCCGACGTCGTGGGCATGAGCACCGTACCCGAGTGCATCGTTGCCCGTCACATGGACATGGAAGTGCTCGGTATCAGCATCATCACCGATGAGTGTTTTCCCGATGCGCTACAACCTGTTCACCTTGAACACGTCTTGGAAGCCGCCGCGATGGCCGAGCCCATCCTGACAAATCTCGTCACCGACGTTATCACCTCGCTACCATGAGTCTACGATATCTCCCCCTCTGTGCGGTCCTCGGCGCTCTGCTCACAGCCTGTAGTCCGGATGAGCCCCTTATCAATTCCTTTGATGACCGCTGGCGACTGGTCCTGAGCAATCAGCGCGGAGAGGTGCTGGTACAGCCGATACCTGCCGATGCGGGTGCTGTGCTGGCATGGTCCGACGGTGCCGATTCGGCACGGTACAAGCTCGAGAGGTTTCGTGATCGCATTTATCTGCTTCACAGCAGTCGCCCGTGGATCGTGGTCTTTGATGCCGACACCGTGCGCGCGCTGGATACGATCGACCTTGGCAGCGACCCTGCAGAGTCGATTGCCTTCGCCAATGCCACGACCGCCTACGCGACGATCCCCATGCAGCGCAGTGTGGCCGTAGTGGACCTGACCGTGAATTCCGTGGCCCACAGAATCGACATGCCGGGCCGGCCGATGAATATTGCCGCCAACGGCAATCAGCTCTGTGTGACGCTGCCGGATACGAATGCCGTTGCCATTCTCGACTCGCGCACAAGAAGTGTGGAGCGCGTGATTGTGACAGCCCCCGTTCCATGGTATGTGGGAGCGGATCCCAACAGTTCACTTTTCTGCATCGTGAACCTCGGTTCGGGTAAGGTCGACGCTAATCCCGCTTCCGCCGCCTCCGTGCAGTTTGTCGATGCCAGCGTGCGGACCATCTCGGCACCTCTTGAGATCACTCCGCGTTCAGGGTCAGCCGCGCAGATCGTACCAACCGGCCTTGCCGTCACCTCCACACAGATCGCCTTTGTCTCAACACAGTCCGGCCTGTTCCGGGTGAGTCTGCGCACTCGTAATCGCGTATCGCCAACGCTCACCGAGAGGTTCTCCGCCATCGTGTTCAACGACGCCCGCGCCGAGCTCATCGGTCAGGTCAGTTCCGCTCAGGGGGCTGTGCTGGTGTACAACAACAGCACCGACGCGCTTCTGCAGCGTGTGCCGGTCACGTCACCGGCAACGTCAATGGTGGGCATTCCCCGGTGACGCCGGAGGCGCTGATCAGTTCGGCACAACGCAGCCGACGTCTCATCGCATTTGCCGACGCGCATGACGAGCGCGTGGTCGAGGCCGTTCGCACATGCGCCGAACGCAAGGTCTGCCATCCAGTTGTGGTCGCGGCCAACGCGGTTGAAGCCGAGAAGCTCAAGGCCTCGTTTCACGGACTCGACGTGACCGTTACCAGCTGTGATGAACATGCAGAACTCACCACCCGGCATCTTCTCGAGCGCCGAGCAACAAAAGGCCTGACCACCGATCAGGCCCGCACTCTGTCACACGACCCTCTCTACGTTGCCGGTACACTGGTGTCTAATGGCATAGCCGATGCCGCCCTGGCCGGCTCCGTGTCATCGACGCCGGATGTCGTGCGTGCGGCGCTGTGGACGGTTGGTATGCGTGAGGATGTCTCAACGGTCTCGAGTTTTTTTCTCATGCTCTGGCCCGAGCGCTCAATGATCTATGCCGACTGCGGCGTCGTGCCTCAGCCAACATCGTCGCAGCTGGCCGATATCGCCCTGTCGGCTGCCGAGAACTACCGTCGTATTGTGCAGTCTGAGCCCCGCGTGGCCTTTCTGAGCTTCTCCACCAAAGGCAGTGCACATCATGAACGCGTTGACCACGTGCGCCAGGCCTTCGATCTGTTCCACAGGGCTCACCCTCAGATCACGGCCGACGGTGAACTGCAGTTCGACGCAGCGTTTGTGCCCGTGGTTGCACAACGCAAAGCTCCTGATTCGCCCCTTGCCGGATCGGCCAACGTGATGATCTTCCCCGATCTGGATGCCGGCAACATCGCCTACAAGATCACAGAACGTCTCGGCGGTGCCAAGGCTCTTGGCCCTATTCTGCAGGGACTTCGCAGGCCGTACTGCGATCTTTCACGGGGCTGTACGGCAAGCGACATCGTTCACGTTGCTGCTATCACGTCGCTCATGTGCGATTGATCAGCCGGTCGAAGTCGCTATCGGAAAGCACGTACTTGGCCGAGCAGTACTGACAGACAAGCTCGCGCTGATCTTCCTTCTGCATCTGCACGATCTCTTCAACGTTGAGCGTCATCAGGGCCGAGGTAAAGCGATCAAGCGAACAGCGACAGAAGAAGTCCACCGGCGAGGATGCCACCACCTCGATATCGGTTGGCATGATCTGCTGCAGGATATCCTTCGGAGTATAGCCCGCATCGGCATACTCACTCAAACGGCCCAGATAGTCAATTGCATCGTACAGCTTGAAGATGTCCTCTGCTCTTGCACCCGGCATCGCCTGCACGACAAGTCCCACGCTCTGACGGATCACCTCTGCGTCAAAGGCAACGTCAATGACAAAGGCAGACGGGATCTGCTCGGACTGCGTCAGGTAATATCCAAGGTCACTAGTGACGTCGCCGCGTCTGAGCTCAACGATACCCATAACGGGCTCATACTCACCGTAGAGCACCCGCTGCACACGAAGCAGTCCTTTGCCAAGGGGCGTGGCACGATCCTCGACCGGATTTCGATTGAGGCTGAGGTAACCGCGCACTTCTCCAACCTGCAATGCCTCTGCAGTGACCGAGCGCACCAGGCCGTCGCCCTCGAGCGACACCACCATGCGTTCCTCACCCTTAAGGAACGAGGCCATCAGCGAGGCGCCCGTCATCGTGCGCGCAAGCACCATGGCGGCCATCGGGTCGAGCCCGTGACGCTCCTGCGCAGTGCGCACCGACGTGGTGTTGTGAATCACGGCAGCACGAAATGTTCCATCGGTGGTGATCGCGCGTGTTACACGGTCGCGATGGGCCCAGAGTTTCTTGACCGGGTCAGTCATTGATCTGCTTTCGAAGTTCTGTCAGGAGCTGAAGCGCCTGCATGGGTGTCGTAGTGTCAAGGTCGAGCCCCCTGATCGTCTGCCGAATGACGTCATCTTCGACCATGAAGAGCGTCGGCTGAAACGAAGCTGCCGGTGCCGGAGCTGCCACAGCAGAGCGGGTTGTGCCGGCATGCATCGATTCGAGCTTCTGCAGCACCATCTGCGCCGCGGTGATGACCTCGGCTGGCATTCCTGCCATAGCAGCAACGTGGATACCGAAGGAGTGGTCCGTGTGACCCGGAACGACTCTATGTGTAAAGAGCACCTGAGAGTCGACCTCGCGAACTTCGACGTGAAGATTCTCGATACGCTCGAACTGCTCCTTGAGATCCGTCAACTCATGGTAGTG
>CANHFG010000039.1 GCA_947459875.1 Ignavibacteria bacterium | reverse complement strand
TGGTAGTCGACTCCGTGACGTTCTTCCCGGACGAGCGCATCTTTACCGTCACCGCGCCGACAACCTGGCCGCAGACGATCGATCCCGGAGACTCGCTGGTCGTGCAGCTGCGGCAACGTCCGCGCGCTCCCCGTGACTACCGCACGAGAATGAAGTTCTGGTTCTCCACTCCTTGTGTGGGGTGGGATACAACCGTCCTGGTGCGAGGAGGGGGCTTTGCGCAGACACGTGGCCTGCAGTTTAGCTTCGATGCACTTCGCCCGCTGCCGGACACATTCCGCATGATCTCCTGTGATACGCTGAATGTTCCGCTGTACAGTTCGATCAAGATCGATGCTTCGGTGGTTGACATCAAGATGCGCGTGGATTTTGATTCGACGCAGTTGCGGCTGTTGGACATTACCTCGACGCTGACCGGTAACGAATGCGTCTCCCAGACGGGTGGTGTCAAATTCCGTCCTTCGCTGTCCTTTGCTGCTTCGCCCTACGGAGGTCAGGCCGTGACGATGAAGAACTTCTGCGGCATTGATTCGACGCAGCCCTTTGCCGTGTTGAGGTTCGTGACCACGAACAACAACAGAGCCAGCAGCAGGCTGACAATCGACAGTATCAACTTCGATACGGAGGATGTGATCCTCTATAAGCTGATCGCCACCGGTGACCGCGGAACGATCCTTGCGCTGAAGTCGGAGATCGCCATCTCACGACCGGTCGCATTTGATTCGGTGCGCATCCTTGAATGCGCCGAGCGCACGCTCACGGTGGTCAACACGGGCGATGTTCCGAATGCGGTCAACGAGCTACTCGACCTTCCTCAGTACACCACACTGGTCGGCTCAGTGCCACCCCTGGGGGACTCCGTCCGTCCGGGTGATTCGGTCGTTGTGACCCTCAGGTTCTGTCCACTCCGGGAGCAGTACTTCCAATCCGCTCCGCGCGTTGTCAGCGGCTACCCGTGTGACGTGCGCGACACAACGGATGCCGATGGATGGGGCTATGCTCCGGAGTTTGATGTGGCGCTTCTGCCAACGAGTCAGTTCTTCGTGCCGGCAACCTTCGCCGGTGCGATCGGTGATACGATCGACGTTCCGGTCATGCTCGATAAGGATATCTCGGCAACGTACAATGGCGTTGAGTACTTCCTGAATGGATTGAACTTCGATCTATCGGTAACATATGCGCCGCGCGCGCTGAAGTACATCGGACTGGTCTCGGCAGCCGAGCCGGCCAACACCACCGTGACGGATTCTCTGGGTCGGGTTGACATTGCTGTGCGCGGAGCCGACACGTTGCGGTCCGGACCTCTTGCGACGCTGCGTTTTGTTGTTACCGTTCCCGACTCCGTCAACTCCAGCATCGACGTCACCTCGGGCGGATACACCTCGGATAGTCTGCAATTCCTCGACATCGTTCCGCGCTCTGGCGCATCACCGGTAAGCGTTGCCGGACGCTGCAACATTTCGGTCGTGAAGTTCGCTCCTACCGGACGTCCGCGCATCCAGATCGCACCACAGCCGGCTGCCGATATGGCAACCGTAAGCTTCCGGATGCAGGAAACCGTGCCAGTGTTCCTGGACGTTGTGGACTCGCGCGGCATGAACGTGCGAACGGTGCTCGATGGCTCGGTGACGCTCTCCGGCGGCGAATACTCGGTGCGGTTCGACACGGCAGATCTGCCGTCAGGTATGTACGTGCTGCGGATCTCGGCGGGCGTGTTCGTTTCTTCCGTTCCGTTTGTGGTCGCCAAGTAGCCCCTTGCAGCACTTTGACGTCATTGTCCTCGGCGCCGGTGCTGCCGGCCTGATGTGTGCTGCGCGTGCGGCGTCAGGGGGCTGCAGGGTTCTCGTACTCGAGCATAACGACCGCCCAGGCAAGAAGATCCGCATCTCGGGTGGCGGACGGTGCAACTTCACGAATCGGACCGTGACGCATCGGAACATGATCAGCCAGAACGCGGAGTTTGCACGCTCGGCACTTTCGCGCTACCAACCGGATGACTTCATCGCCCTTGTCGATAGCTATGGAATTGCATGGCACGAGAAGAAACTCGGTCAGCTCTTCTGTGACGGGTCCGCGCAACAGATCATCGATATGCTCGTGAGTGAGTGCCGGCGCGCCGGCGCTGAGATCATCTATGATGGCATCATCGGTACGGTATCGAAAAGTGATCGGTTCACGGTTGCCTACAACCTGCCGGGTCGGGCGGAAGTGGCCGAGTGCGACAACCTCGTTGTTGCCACCGGAGGGCTGAGCATTCCGTCGCTCGGCGCATCGGATCTCGGATACCGCATCGCACGGCAGTTCGATCATCCGATCGTCGACCCGTTGCCGGCGCTCGTGCCCCTGACCTTTGACGCGACGTTTGCCGCCAGGTTCGCAGACCTCTCGGGCGTGGCACTCGAGGCTGAAGTGCGCACAACAAAGGCCACATTTCGCGAGAACATCCTCTTTACGCATCGCGGACTGAGCGGTCCGGCCATTCTGCAGATCTCGTCGTATCTGCGCGATGAGCCCGGCTTTGTGATCGACCTGCTTCCTGATGCCGATGCACGTGCGGTTGTGGCCGATTACCCATCGGAGAAACGTCAGCTGCGCTCGGTGCTGTCGCAGCATCTGCCGCAGCGACTTCTTGATGTCTGGGAAAGCCCCCTGCTGACGCGTGCGGTGAACACCATAGCGCGACGTGATGTGGAGTCTCTGCTCACGTCGATGAAACAATGGCAGCTGACTCCTGCCGGCACCGAAGGATATGCCAAGGCCGAGGTTACCTCCGGCGGCGTGTGCACATCCCGGCTTTCATCGAAGACCATGCAAAGCAGCATCGTCGACGGACTGGCTTTCATCGGCGAAGTTGTTGATGTAACGGGCTGGCTGGGCGGGTACAATTTTCAGTGGGCCTGGTCATCGGCCGTTGCCGCTGCCGACGGGGTTATTCAACGACGAGCGTGCTGAGACTGCCCTTATCCCAGCTGCGAGTAACGTCGATCACGTGGTGACCCTCTGCGGCGGCCTTGGTAAAGACCAGTCGCGTACGCACGCGCTCGCATCCCGGCACGGCCTGCATGCACAGCCACGCGTAGCTGCGCATCTGCATGGCATATGATTCGGCAATCTCGATGGTGTGACGTTCGGAGCGGACCACGTTGGTCTTCCAGTCCCAGATCTCCACAGCCCCATCACGGGCCGTCAGTCTCAGGTCGAGCACACCTTCAATGATCGTCTCCCGGTGCAGCGCCGTCAGAGTCCCTTCGATAACGGCCGTCCGAAGCACGTCAGCATGCTCGCGTACAAGTGCGTGGTCGACAACTGCAAGAACCTCGGCAGTGGCTTTCCGGGCGTTGTCACGGTCGAGGTCATGTGCCTTCATCACGCTCACGATGCGCTGCACGATCTCTTGATCATCGAGCAGGCCGACACTGCGGATGACCTCGGCAAGTGCCGCATGAACGGCGGTGCCGTAGGCGGTGGAGGCGTTTTCAGCGCCAAGTATGCGACGTCGCACCGATGACGTATGCGCCGATGCGCTCTTGTTGAGGGCACTTGCTGTCATGATCAGCGGCTGCGGCGCAACAAGCGGTTCGAACGCAACGGAAAGGGGGCCTGCGGTGCGGCCAGATCCGCGATATCCGCGATGATCGATATTCGCTGTGCAGGCAATACGCGTCCATGGTCCTGCCTGCGCAGTTGCCGCATTCAGGATGCCGGTGAGTCCCTTGTCTGCATCATTCACATCGGCAGTGGGCAGACACAGCACCAGATGCGCCTTTGCACGGGTAAGGGCAACGTAGAGAAGCCGACGCTGTTCGGCCTCATCACGCTCACGATCGAGCTCCTGATTCAGCAAATGCGTGAGCGCCGGTGGCCGTTCCACCACAGCACGGGCATTTGCGGCAGGCACGATCTCGGAGGGCGTCTTGATGGTCGGCCCGATCTGATCGCTGATGATAAACTGCGCTGTTCTGCTCGACGAGCCAAGATCAGCCAGCGCAACGATCGGGAACTCCAGCCCCTTTGATGCATGGATCGTCATCACGTGGATCGCGTTGTCCGCACTCATCACGGTGCCCTCGGCTTCGAGGTCGCGTTCCGGCTCGCTGATCGCCGTGAGCACATCTGCCAGTGATGCCGAGCGGTTCTGCTCGGCTCGACGACAGATGTCGATCAGCTTGTCGATGTTGGCTACCATCTGCGTGTAGCGCGAGTCGCGTGCCACGGCGGCGTGCCAGCGACAATGGTCGAGCATCGGCTCGATGACATCGCTCACGGGCTGCACCGCAATCAGCGTGCGCACATGCGCGAAGAAGCCCACGGCAAAGGCGGCTTCGGAAGATGCCTCTCCGGACGAGACCAGGTCGGCAAGACCATCCTGCAGGCTGGTTTTGCGTCCACGCAGTGACGCGCTGACGATGTCGACATCCGGACACCGAAGAAGGGGCGAGCGCAGCGCCGTGGCCGTGGCCAGATCATTGCGCGGATCGATCGCCGCGCGGAGCGCCGCACGCACATCGGCGATCTCGGGTCGAGAGAAGAATGATCTTCCACCGTAGATGGTATAGGGCAGACCCCGCCGGCGCAGAGCGTCGGCCAGCTGACTCTTTGCGCTGTTGTTACGAACAAGCACGGCGATATCACCCGGCTGAGCTCGACGGCTGGCAACGTGTTTTTCGAACACATCGACTCCGCTTTGCTCATCAAGCATCTGCACGAGGTGGGCTGCAAGATGGTCGAACTCCGAGGCGGATTCGAGTGCCTCGGGTGTGATCTCCAGCACGCGCGTGGAGGAAAGTTGCGGAGATGCTGAGCGCTGCACTGCAGCCGTCAATGCCATGTAGGCTACGTCGAACGAAAGCTCGTCATCATCATCGGGCGCGTTGACAGCACCAAAGGCATGCCGGCAGATCGTGTTGACGCTGGTGGCAAGATCCTGATGCATGCGGTAGGATTCCGTGAGAGGACGCAGGCCATCGTCATCGGCAGTAACAGCGGCATTAGCACGCCTGATCGAGCGCCGAGCGCGTCGGAAAAGGCGGACGTCTGCGTTGCGAAATCCATAGATGCTCTGCTTGTCATCGCCCACCACAAACACATTGGGTCCGGCGATAGTAGCATCATGCAGGGCCGGAGCAAGAAGCTCGAGCAGATGAAACTGGGTTGGATCCGTGTCCTGAAACTCGTCGATCATGATGTGCGAGATCGAGCCTCTGATGATCGGAGCTACATGAGGATTCGACAGCAGATTTGTGGCATCGTCGATCATATCGTCGAAGTCCATCACATTGCGACGACGCTTGATCTCGGCATACTCCTGTGCGGCTCGTTCGGCAAGAACAGCGATGCCCTGCGCAACCGTCAGCTGATGCTCCTCGGTTTCGGCGTCCCAGTTCGTGCGCAGCATCGCTGCGATCGAATGAAGCCCCTTATCCGGTTCACCCGGCAGATCGGCCTGCTTGGAGCTTTTACTGAGCTTTTCCTTTCGGATCGTCAACTTTTTTGTGAACCATTCGCCGAGCGTCGACTCAAAAGCCGCGCATGCGGCTGGGTCGCCCCCTGAAAACAGGATTGCCTGTTGATTGATAATGCCGCAGAGCGTGGCGATCTCTGGCACGTGCGTCCATGCCTGTAGAAAGGTCATCAGCCCAACGGCCAGACGGTGCGCCTGGCGCGTCCGCGCCTGCTGCACAAAGGTCTGCCGACGTTCAAGGATCTGCTCCCTGGGCTCGGTCAGCACGCGTCCGAGCTTACGCAGGTCGGCCGAGTTGCGGGCCAGACTCTGGACGGTCGACTGAATGGTATTGACCGTCAGCGCATCGAACACGGCCTGCACGCGTGGGTCCGACATCCGCTGGCCAACAAGGAAGTGCTGCATCGTGGCGTCGAGTGCCTCTAGGGTCAGTTCAGTGCTGAGGCGATCATCGGCATCGCGCACATCTGCAGAGCGACCAACCACATCGGCATACTGCCGCACCAGCGACGCACAGAAACTGTGGAATGTGCTGATGCGTGCCGAGCCGATCTGCATAAGCACACGACGAAGTCGTGGCTCGAATACCGCATGGGGCATCCCCCCGAGGTAGGGGGCGGGATCCTCCGTGCCGGTAAGTATCCCGTCGATCAGGTGGTGCAGTCGCTGTCGCATTTCCATGGCAGCGGCACGCGTAAAGGTGATCGCGACCACGGCATCGATCTCGACGTTCTCGACCACCAGAATGCGCAGCAGGCGCTGCACGAGCACCTGCGTCTTACCGGCACCGGCATTGGCCAGAACGGCGCAGTGAACGTGTGTGTCGAGGGCGGCCTTCTGCTGGGCATTCATGCTGCCGTCCAACCTTTCTCAGGAGCGTTCCGCCGATGGACGCATCGTGCAGGTGCTCCAGGCCTCAGGCCGGCAGTACAGCTGGGCCATACGTGCGACATCATCACGCGTGACCGACTCAAACGCCTCGATCGTTTCTCGGGGATCTTCCGGGCGTGACTGTTCCATGACACCTTTGCCAAGCATGGTCATGCGCGCCGTGAGCGACTCGAGAGACATCAGCTTGCCGGACCGTAATTGCGCAAGGGCACGTCGGTGCTCGGCCGGCGTGATGCCGCCATCGGCGATCTCCTGCAGTACACGCCGTATGCCGCGCTCGGCCTTGGAGATGTTCTGCTCGTCGACCCCTGCATAGATGGCCATGATGCCACAATCGGCAAACAGCTGGAGCTGTGAATAGACCGAGTAGGTCAGCCCCGTGGACTCGCGCAGGCGAACGTTCAGGCGGGATGACATTCCATCACCGAGCACAACATTCAACACCTGCAGCGCAAAGCGGTCATCGTGGCGGCATCCCACGGTTGGCACCTGCCATAGCAGGTGCGCCTGCTGCGACGGCCGCAGGAGCTCGATATGAGAGGCCGCGCGCATTGTTGGTTTGCTTCTTCTTGAAGGGGGCTGCTTTTTCCGCACGCCCTTTGTCAGCTTCTCGATACGCGAAAAGAGATCCGTCGGATCGCACCGTCCACTGATGGCGATCGTGATGCTGCCGGCATGATAATGTCGCGCGTGAAACTCCCGCACATGCTGGTGTTTCATGGATCGAACATCGTCGATCGTGCCAACGATCGGAGAGCCGATGGGATGTCGCGGGAAGAGCTGCATTTCACCAAGGTCAAAGATGTGCTCTTCGGGTTCATCCTCGTACGAGCGTATCTCTTCGGTGATGATTGAGCGTTCCTTCTCAACATCATCCTTCTCAAACGTCGGCCACAGCACAACATCCAGCAGCGTGTCGAGCACCTCTGCGGTGTGCTCACTTAGCGTGCGGACGTAGTAGCAGGTTTCTTCCTTGGTCGTGTAGGCGTTGGCATACGCACCACGATTTTCGAAATCCCGCGAGATCTTTGACGCCGAGCGATGGCGCGTGCGACGAAACGATGTGTGTTCAACGAAGTGCGCAACGCCGCGCTGTGCAGGGGGCTCATCGCGCGTGCCCACGCGAACCCACACGCCGATGGCTGCCGAGTCGACATGGGCAACAGGATCGCAGATAACGCGAATGCCATTAGGCAGAATAATGTCGTCAGGGGGCGTCCATACCGAGCGCGCGCGGGAGCGGGTCATGGCGGCGAAGATACGCCTGAAATCAGCGCTGATGTTGCCAGCAAAAGCCGCTCGGGTCTTTCGTCGTGCGCGAGCACCGCTTGCCTTTGGCCGTTGTGCCCCCGCACTGCACGGATGCGCCGCTTGAGGGTGACGACTCCTGCTTCGGAGAATCCTCGCGCGTAGTCGGGGTTTGAACGCTGACGTTGGCCGGTCGGGTGGTGACGGAGATGTCCGTTACGGGGTGGATCTCCCAGGGCGATCCTCGCCAGATCTTGCTATTGCCGGATCCTGCCGACTCGTCGGCATGCAGATCGTCGTAAAACACCCAGCCCCGTACCTTCACCCAGCGGCCAAGAAACCGGTCGCGCAGGGCCTGGTTCGACCAGTCGATGCCGCGCTCCTTCATTGCCTGACGGAAACGTGGGGTGACCTCCACGACAAGGAGCTTGGTGGCGTTCTGTGCATCCATAGGGTCGAGCGTGAGCTCGATATGCGTGTCTCTGTGCCAGTGGTCCTTTGCCCCGCAGTTAACGCTTTCGACCGAGCCGATCTTGACATCGGCGCAGTAGGCTATGATCTCTGCGGCATCTCCTTCTTGAAAGGTACGAGGGTTCTCACCGGCCATGAGCAGGGTGTTGAAGGTGATGGCCGTGTTGATCTGGGCATCGGTGGGGAATCCCTCACGATTCTTCTTGCGGTTAATCGCGCGCACGTCACTGCGCTTGGCGCTTCCCTCGGCACCGCAGGTGTCAAAGGTAGACTGACAAAGCAGCTGCTGCTGCCCGAAGCACAGAAGAGCCAGGGCAAGCAGTAGCGGCCGGACGTTCCTTACCACGTCACCTCCGCCACACTCCACGAAAGCGTCCGGCCGGCCCACATCGGTACGACTTCTCCATAGGCCATCGGGATCTGCATGGGTTCATCGACGAGGCGCACGGTTGTTGCCGGAGGGCTGACCTTATAGAGGCGTTGTGCATTGTCACTGACAAAGGCCTGAAGGTTTGCCTCGGCGCCGTGACGCACAAAGAGCTCTGCCAGCAGCGGCAAAATGATCGGAGCGGTGAACACTCCAGCGGCGCAGCCAGGGGCCTCTTTGGCATGACGTGGATGCGGAGCACTGTCACTGCCAAGCATGAGCTTGGGATGAGCTGCCAGAGCGGCCTGCAGCAGCGCCTGACGATCTTCGGGTCGCTTGGCGATCGGCTTGCAGAAAAGATGCGGGTTCAAAAGGCCCCCTGCCAGATCATCAAGAGTGATGATCAGGTGATGGGGCGTAACGGTTGCTTTGAGATTCTCAAACTCATCAAGCAGGCCAACGGCCTTTGCCGTTGTGATATGCTCCATGGTGATCTGGAGCTTAGGATAGCGAGTGGCCAGCTCGCGGTAGACCTCGCAGAACTCTGCCTCGCGGTCCATCACGAAACCGTGCGTCTCACCGTGAACCAGCAGCGGAATACCGAGTTCTTCCATCATGGAGAACACATGGTCCATGGCCAGCACTTCACGCACTCCGGCATCACTATTGGTGGTGGCTCCGGCAGGGTAAAGTTTGACGCCGATGATATGATCGCGGGCTGCCAGCAGTTCCTCGCGCGTGTAGTCGCGAAAGAACAGCGTCATAAAGGGCTCAAAGGCATACCCGGAGGTCGCACGACGAACCTCGGCGGTGTACCAGTGCAGCCTGTCGACCGTGTCGACCGGTGGCAGCAGATTGGGCATGATCACGGCACCGGCAAAGTGCTGTGCGGTGAGCGGTGCAACAACGTCGAGCATTGCATCCTGACGGACATGCAGGTGCATGTCGAGGGGCGAGCGAAGGACAATTTCCATGCGACTTGAGAAGTTATCTGGCGAGTGAATATTCCGGGATATCTGTTTGTGGTTCGACCGTTCCGTCATCGGCGATGCGAGCGCAGAACGCCGTCAGTCCATTGGTCAGAAGGATGAAAGGGGCTTTGAGCGACAAATTATACCAGGCAGTCTGTCGCAGAGTGGCATTGTTGATCGAAGTCGTCGTGGCCTTGCATTCGACCAGCAGAAAGGGATCCAGATTCGCATTGCGCCAGAGCAGGTCAAAGCGCTGCGCCGCACCACCGTCAACGCGGCGCTCCACGCTGCATCGACTCATAGGGTAGCCCCTTGCCACAAGCCAGTGTAGGCAATGCTGACGTACCCATTCTTCCGGTGTCAGCACAACGTAGGAGCGCCGAACCGGATCGAAGATTTTAACCGTCCTGTCATCACGTGCGATCTTCATCTCAAACGAGGGGAAGATCAGCGGTGGAAGGGTCTCATCATTCATCGTCGACCCGTTGCACGAATGTCGCGCACCTTTTTGGTGAGCATATACGTGATAAAGAGAAATGCCACGCCGTTGGCCCAGATGATGCTCACGTCCATACGGATGATACCGTAGGCCAGCCAGAGAATACATCCACTGATCATCAGCCAGAGCATGCCAACGCTGAGCTGCTCCACCTGCTGGGTACGCCAGACGCGCATAGCCTGCGGGGCCAGGGCGAACGTTGAACAGCAACCGGCCACCAGTCCGAGGATCACGACAGGGTCAAGCACAGAAAGAATCCTTTACGGAGTTGAAGCGATCATCCGGTAATGGGGGATGACGATGTGTGGCATATTGGTGACGATGCCGCTTGCGCCATGGTCGAGCACGAACTCCAGTTCTTGCGGCGTGTTAACCGTGTAGATGCCGAAGGGAATTCCGGCATGACGGCAGGCATCCGAGCGTTCCTTCGTCAGCTCTTCGATCGAGCAGCCGAACCCATCGGCTCCGCAGGAGCGCACAACACGTACCGGCGAGCGTCCATCTCCCGGCACGTTCAGGGCGATTGTGCGCACATCGGGAGCTACCGACCGG
Organism: Ignavibacteria bacterium; assembly: GCA_947459875.1. Lineage (GTDB taxonomy): Bacteria > Bacteroidota > Ignavibacteria > Kapaibacteriales > Kapaibacteriaceae > UBA10438. Next base: position 8,501 of record CANHFG010000039.1, on the reverse strand, counting down.
AGGTAGACCAGAGCCGAGTGGTCGAAGGATGAGAACACGCACTTACCGAACATTTCCAATCCACGTACCAGGGCAAGAAGTTCTGCCAGTTCGGCGGCGGCCTCTTCGGAAGCTGCCCGGGGCTTGATCTCGATGTTGACATAGGCGCGGCCGCGAAGTTCCTTAAGGACATCTTCGAGCGACGGGATGCGCTGTCCAACGAAGCTCGGACTGAACCATGAGCCGGCGTCAAGCTGACGCAGCTCGTCATAGGTTCGATCCTTGATAAGCCCCGTTCCATTGGTCGTGCGCTCAAGAGTATCGTCATGGAACACCACCATTTTCCGATCTCGCGTATACTGCACGTCGATCTCGACCATGGGTGCGCCGCATTCAAGGGCCATGGCAACGGCGGCCATCGTGTTCTCGGGGGCGATGCCTGAGGCGCCACGGTGTGCGCAGACGATGAAGGAGTTTTCTTCAACGAACTCGTTGAACGGAATCATTCCTGCTTCTCCTGAAGCGATTGTTGGTGCGATGTGGCAAAGATGCCTTGGGATGGGCCTCGATAACCGCGCACAATATCGGCAAAGTTCATGCGACGTCTGCCCGGAAGTTGTACCTCCTCCAGGGCCAGAGCCCCGTCCAGGCAGCCTGCCACGAGACGTTCTCCGCGGATGACCCAGTGTCCGGCCGGCACCACATCATCGATCCTGGTTGCGGCATAGACCTTCAGAACATCGTCATTCCACATCGTCCACGCCGCCGGTGAGGGAGAGTGACCCCTGATGAAGTTCCGTACGTGCTCGCGTGAGTTTTGCCAGTCGATGCCGGCGTGTTCCCGGAACACCTTGGGTGCCGCAGTGGCAAGAACATCATCCTGCGGCAAAGGCACGGCGGTGCCGGACAGTAGTTTCCCGACCGTCGAGACGGCGCAGTCGGCCGCCAGCGGCATAAGTGCGTTGTAGAGGTCGCCGGCCGACATATCGTCATTGATCGACTGCATGCGCTGTTCGATCACCGTGCCGGTGTCGACCACGTCGTTGAGTAGAAAAGAGGTCACACCGGAAACGGTCTCGCCGTTCATGATGGCATGATTGATCGGCGCAGCACCACGATACCTGGGCAGCAGCGAGGCATGCACGTTGAACGCCCCGCGCTCAGCAAGAGAGTAGACCGATCGCGGCAGGATCCGAAAAGCGATAACGCAGATGATAAGGGGCTTGCGGCTTCGGATCTCCTCAACAAATGCCTCGTCGCGCAGTGACGTCGGTTGCAGAATGTCGCTGATGCCGAGCCCCATGGCAGAGACCTTGACAGCGCTCGGCTGCGTCTGCAATCCACGGCCTTTCTGCCGGTCCGGCACGGTCACCACGGTCGACACGCCAAACTCCCGATGCACGGCCTCCAGAGCCGGAACGGCGAACTCCGGCGTTCCCATGAAGATGATCGATGCCATCAGCCGTGCATCGTCGGTTGATTGGTCATCGAACGGATAATGTCGGCCTCGATTCGGCCGAACTCCTTCAGGCGACGCTTGACATCCTCCACCGGGAAGTACTCCCGGGCAATGTCCGTATAGGCGCGGTAATGTCCGGCCTCACTGGCAAGAAGACTCTTGTAGAGCACACGCATGTCTTCGGTGCTGGCATGCTCGGCCAGCAATGAGAATCGCTCGCACGAGCGCGCTTCGATGAATGCTCCCACGATCAGCGAGTCGAGCAGCCGATGCGGCTCGCTCTTGCGGATGTGCTCGTGCAGCTGCTGGGCATAGCGGTTGCCCGCGTCATGCGTCAGTGCCACGCCCCTTGACTCCAGCTCTTTGACGACCAGCTCAAAGTGCTCGATCTCCTCCTTGGCCAGGTCGATCATGTCCTTCACCAGCCGGGTCCTTTCGGGATAGCGATTGATCATCGCAAGGGCGAACGCCGCAGCCTTCTTCTCGCAATGGGCATGGTCGATCAGGATCTCGATCAAATGGTCGTTGGCAACGCCAATCCACTCGGGATTGGACTCGCATTCAAGGCAAAGCATGGGGCGAAGTTACCGAGAATAGGTTTCAGGTTTCAGGTTTCAGGTTTCAGGTGTGGGGTGTGGGGTGTGAGAGAACGTGGATATATCAAACTCTGATATAAGCGCGAAAAACTGATATATTTAACGAATGGAATCTCTGCGAAATCCCTTTGCACCGGGTGCCGGCACACGGCCGTATGCATTAGCTGGACGCGATGCTGTTTTGGAGGAAGTTGCAACGTCCATTGCGAGATTGGCGGCAGGTCGATCAGCAAAGAGTCATATTCTGCTCGGGCTACGGGGTGTTGGCAAGACCGTACTCCTGGAGGAGATCAGGCGGCGCGCTGAGGATGCAGGGCACATCGCTGTGATGATCGAGGCGCCAGAAAGGAAGTCTCTCCCGGCTGCACTCATACCAGAGTTACGTCTGGCGCTTGTTCGATTTTCGATTCTAGGGCCGGCAAAGGATCTGGCCATGCGAGGTCTGCGCGCTCTGGCAGGTTTTGCGTCAGCAATGAAGTTGAAGTACAAGGATGTCGAAGTCACATTCGAGGTGGAGCCCGAGACTGGTCTTGCTGATGCCGGTGATCTTGAGCATGATCTCGCGACGCTGCTTGAGACCGTCGGAACCGCGGCCGAATCGGCGGGCGTGGCCTTCGTGCTGCTCGTTGATGAGTTACAGTATGTTCAAACATCGCAGCTTGGTCCATTGGTATCTGCGTTGCACCGATGCGCGCAGAGGTGTAAACCGGTGCTTCTCATCGGTGCTGGACTTCCCCAGCTACGAGGACGGATCGGTAATGCCAAGACGTATTCGGAGCGGCTGTTTGAGTTTGCCGAACTCTCAACTCTCAAGTCGAATGAATCCAAGGATGCGATTCGGATTCCGCTTCAAGCCGAGGATGTGTTGATCGATGATGATGCTATGGATCAAATTTTGTTGGACACTCAGGGGTACCCGTACTTCCTGCAGGAATGGGGCAAGCACACATGGAACTGTGCCAGGCAGTCTCCTGTGAGTCTTCAGGATGTGGAGCATGCTCGGCAGCTAGCCCGATACTCGCTCGATGCCGGCTTCTTTGGTGTTCGCTTGGATCGAGTGTCCGGGAAAGAGCGAGCATACCTGATGGCCATGGCCCATCTTGGCAACGGGCCCTACGAGTCATCCGAGGTTGCAGAAACGCTCGGCCAGTCCGGACAGGATCTTGCCACGACTCGTGCTCGTCTCATTGAAAAGGGGATGATCTACAGCCCTACGTTCGGTCTGGTTGATTTCACGGTCCCGTTTTTCGGTGAGTTTCTGCTCCGGAGGCAGGTTTAGGTTTGAGGTGTGAGGTTGTCATTCCTGCTAAAGCGGACATCCACGTATTCGAAGATGGATTCCCGCTTTCGCGGGAATGACGGCAGTACCCAGTACCCAGTACCCAGTACCCAGTACCCAGTACCCAGTACCCAGTACCCAGTCTCTACTTCGCCAGCAGCTGCACGGCGCGTTCCATCAGCCCTGCGAAGCGCGTCTCGTCGACGCTTCCCGTTGGATTGAGCCAGGTGCCGCTGACGGCGTACCAGGTGCCGTTGGAGTGTTCCAGCAGGTAGGTCATGTTGATGACTCCGGGTTCCGAGCCCCCTTTGTAGCAGGCGCGTTTCCAGGATCTGTCGATCTGCACTCCGCGATTGATACCGAGGATCTCCAGTGCCGTGGGGTCTTTGTGCATGAGCGCATCACGACGCAGCCAGTCCATTGCACGTGTCAGCTCTGCAGTGGTAGCAAACCACTCGATACTGTCAACGGCTGTTGGGTCCATGGTGAAACTGATCGAGTCGTGCGTGATCGCCGTATCGATCGCTGTGAGCATGGCAACCTTATCCTCCGACGGTTTGCCGACGTATTTCGCGACAAGATCACCCGGGCCATACTTCAGCTTGAAAGCCTGAAGCGTTGTCAGAAATGGCAGGTTCAACTCAGGACGGTCATGACCCATGGCTGACTGTTGCTGGGCCACCTTGTTCGGTCCGAGCAGACGGATCAGCGCATCGGTTGCCGTGTTGTCGCTCTCGGAGATCATCATGGCAGCCAGCGTATGCAGTGTAAGGGGCGAGCCATGCGGCCACGTATGAAGACGTCCCGATGGCAGCGAACGGAATGCCGAGTCGAGCCGCACGATATCGGTCCACGAGCGCTCCTTCTGACGGATCGAGCGGACGAGTTCGCCGAGGACGTAGAGCTTAAACGTCGATCCGACGGGCAGGTGCTCTGCGGTGTTGATCGATGCGATCACGGAGCCACCGGTGAGGTTGGTAACTGTAAAGGAGGTCCGTCCGCTCAGCGCTGCGAAGTTCTTACCGAGCGAATCAAGAGTAGCTACGGCCTTGACGGGTGGACGCAGAAAGAGTCCGGCGATCAGGTAGGGGGCCTGTGCTTCAATTGTCAGCAGCACCGGGATACTGAATCCGTTCTTTGTGGTTGCCTCGGCCGCAACTTGATACGCCGAGCGTCGTTCGACGATGCGCATGCTGATGCACGGCCCGGTTTCGGTGGTCAGCTGCTGCACGAGCATCCCGAGTTTCATCGGCGGTACCTGCTTAAGGAACTGACCGGTGAATGTCGAATCGTACATCACCGGCAGGCCGGAGATTATCCGACACACATCGTCGAGTCGGCGCGTGATGGCCGCATCGTCGGCATGCACGATCGTCGCGCCGAAACCGAGCGTGATCGGCAGCAAGAGATGCAGGCAGAAATATCGGATCGTGTTCATGGGATCTCCAGGAGCGCAGAAACGCGCGTCGACATGGTCTGCAGAACAATAACGAAGCTGCCCGAGCCAAGCTTGCGCGCATCGAATTCACGCTCCTGAACGCCTGATTCAGCGGTGTCTTCAGCCAATGTCATGACCTTGAACATTGCCGAATTGTGCACCGTCAGCGAGATCCGTTCGATCTCGGGCACCGTGTAGCGCACGCGGTAGGTCGTCGCCTCCAACTTCTGCACATCGATCGACGGCAGACGTACATCTCTCAGCATACCGCTGTTTATGGAGCGCTGTGGAACGGCGGGATAGTAGTAGATCGCTGCGGGCGGACCTGCACGTTCGCATTCCGAGGTCGTGTAGTATCCGCTTCCATCGGCAGAAAATCCGATGGCTTCGCCCTGACCCTCCGGCATGTAGGGAAGGGGCGTGCCGGAACCGGTGAGTGCGGCGGCCAGAGTCGACCCGGAGCTGCGCGTCCAGGCGCGGACGTAGAGATAGTTCTTGAGAATGATCGTCGAGCCGTTCGGCGATACGTCGCCGCCCGTGATGAGTTGCAGCGGCAGCTCTCCCTCGAACCGCATGGTGCGATCACTGCCGCCAGTATGCGGGGCAGCGACCGAGTAGACGCGGCAGCGATTCTCACGCTTGGTCACGATCACGATATCACCCGAACGTGGATCGACCAGCAGCGCTTCGGCATCTCGAGCGCCGTCGGGATAGCGCAGAGTCAGCCGTTCAATCGAATCAGCCGGGATAGCCATGCGCAGTCCGCGCTGGGCGGTATCGAGACGGGGCTCGCGGATACGATAGATGGTCACGCTGCTACGTCGGGCCGAGTTGTCGCCAATGTCGGCCACATACAGATACGACGCGTTGCTTACCGGACCCGGTCCGCGGGCGATGTCTTCCCAGTCGAGGTGACTCGCCCCTTCCAGGCGGACACTGGCGATAAGATTACGCGGAAGAGTAAGGGCAAACAGACGCGGCTCGTCGCCGGAGTCGTTATGCATCCAGATAAGACCAGGGTTGAGGTATGACGCGACAAGGCCCGAAACCTCGGGGATATCCGTCAGCGGCGTCGTACCCACCGCAAAGGGTCCGGCATAGAAGGTCGCTGGCTCCTGCGCACAAGCCGTAGTGATCGAAACAATGATGGCCAGCAAGCGGCAAAGACGACGCATGGGTCACTTCACGATGAAGTTGATAAGCTTGCCAGGCACGGCGATGACCTTAACGATCTGCTTGCCTTCAAGGTGCTTCTGCACAGCACTGTCGGCCTTGGCCATCGACTCCATCACTGCCGGGTCCGCGTCGGTCGGCACAACCAGCTTTCCTCGGATCTTCGAGCTTACCTGCACCACGATCTCTACCTCGCTCAGAACAAGCTTGGATGGATCGAATTCGGGGAAGGCCGACGTGTGCACGGAGCTCTCACCGGCGAGGATGTGCCAAAGCTCCTCGCTGATGTGCGGCGCGAAGGGCGCCAGACACTGAACGTACTGGAGCATGGCCGTCCGGGGTCGTATGTCCAGCTTGGTAAACTCATTGACGAAGATCATCATCTGAGCGATCGCCGTGTTGAAGCTGATGGCGTCAACATCCTCCCGGATCTTCTTGATCGTTGCATGCAGCACGCGCTCGAGTTCCGGCGGACATGGCACGTCCTGCACCGCAGGTGAGAGCGTGCCTTCTTCGGTAGCGATCATTCGCCACGACCGATTGAGAAAACGCGTGATGCCCTCAATGCCTGTGGTGTTCCAAGGCTTTGAGGCTTCGAGTGGACCCAGAAACATCTCATACAGGCGCAGAGCATCAGCGCCATGGGCGGCGATAACCTCGTCAGGGTTGACGACGTTTCCGAGCGACTTGGACATTTTACGTCCGTCTTCGCCCATGATCAGTCCCTGGTGGAAGAGGCGCTTGAATGGCTCTATGGTTGAGACGTAGCCGTAGTCGTAGAGTACCTTGTGCCAGAATCGTGCATAAAGCAGGTGCAGCACAGCGTGCTCGCCCCCTCCCATGTAGAGGTCAACTCCGTCCTGGCCCATCCAGTACTTCTCGGCTTCCGGACTGCAGAATGCAGACTGGTTGTGGGGATCGCAGTACCGCAGGTAGTACCAGCACGAACCGGCCCACTGCGGCATCGTATTGGTTTCGAAGCGCGCCTTCTTACCCGTCTTGGGGTCGATAAAGTTCACCCATGACTCGACGGTGGCAAGGGGCGACTCGCCCGTGCCGGCAGGTTTGAATTCAGCAACATCCGGCAGAAGCAACGGAAGTTCATCGGCCTCGAGTGCGCGCTTGGTGCCATCGTCGAAGAACATGATCGGTATCGGTTCGCCCCAGTAGCGCTGACGGGAGAACAGCCAGTCGCGCAGGCGGTACTGCAGGCGCCCCTTTCCAACCCCCGTCGATTCGAGCCATGCGATGATGGTCGACTTCGCGTCGGCCGTCGGCAGGCCGTTCAGGCTGACATGGTCGTTCTCGGAGTTCATGCCAACGCCCTCGTCGGAGAATGCCGCAGCGGCAACGTCGATCGTTGAGCCATCGATCGGCTGAACCACTTGCACGATCGGCAGGCCAAAGGCAGTGGCAAACTCATGATCACGCTCATCATGTCCGGGCACGGCCATGATCGCGCCGGTGCCGTAGTGGGCCAGCACGTAATCAGCGATCCAGATGGGTACGGCAACCCCGTTCGCGGGGTTGATCGCATACGCTCCCGTGAACACACCGGTCTTGACCTTGCTGAGCTCGGTTCGCTCGAGGTCGCTTTTGAGAGCTGAGGTTTCGCGGTAGGTGAGAACCTCGATGCGCTGCTCGTCCGTAACGAGTTGATCGACGATCGGATGTTCCGGAGCAACAACGAGATACGTCGCACCGAAGAGCGTGTCAGGACGTGTCGTAAATACCGTTATCGAATGCTCATGATCCTGAACGTTGAAGTGTACCTCAGCCCCTTCACTACGTCCGATCCAGTGACGTTGCATGTCCAGCGTGGACGATGGCCAGTTGAGTGTATCAAGGTCAGCAAGCAAACGCTCGGCGTATTCCGTAATGCGCAGCATCCACTGTCGCATCGGCCGGCGTTCGACGGTATAGCCTTTTTCCTTCCATTCATCGACTTCTTCATTGGCAAGCACCGTACCGAGGGCTTCGCACCAGTTCACGGGCGAATAGGCGATATACGCCAGACGATGCCGGTCGCGGTACTCTTCAACATCGGCCGGTGAGGTCAGCTCGGAAGGGATCGGGAGCTCATCGATCGGTCGTGCCTTTGCAGCAACGCGATCAAACCATGAGTTGTACATGATCAGAAACATCCACTGCGTCCAGCGGTAGTACTCCGGCAGCGTGGTGTTGACCTCGCGTGACCAGTCGTAATCGAAACCGATGGCGTTGAGCTGACGTTTGAACGTGGCGATGTTGTTGGCCGTGGCGATCGACGGGTGAATACCCGTCGTCATGCTGTAGCGCTCCGTCGGCAGTCCGAACGCATCAAATCCCATCGGATGCAGCACGTTGAATCCGCACATCCGCTTAAAGCGGCTGACGATGTCCGTAGCGGTGTATCCTTCCGGATGGCCGATGTGCAGTCCGGCCCCCGATGGATAGGGGAACATGTCAAGAACGTAGTATTTCGGCTTCGTATGGTCGTCAGAAACCCCGTAGGTGTTCGACTCGACCCATTGACGGCGCCATTTTTCTTCGATGTGTGCGAACGGATAGTGCATCCGCAAATATAGGGGGCTTGTG
>CANHFG010000038.1 GCA_947459875.1 Ignavibacteria bacterium | reverse complement strand
CGGGAGTGAACTCCATGAAGACCGAGTATGCATTACGCACTCTGTCCGGGACGAGAGAGCAGATGTTGTTGGAGAGATGTTCCGGCAACATCGGCACAACGCAATCGACAAGGTAGGTGCTGTTGCCGCGCTCAAGGGCCTCGCGATCAAGCGCAGATCCTTCGGTAACGTAATGGGAGACGTCGGCGATATGCACGCCGAGCTCAACATTCCCGTTATCGAGCTCACGGATGGAGAGCGCATCGTCGAAGTCGCGTGCGTCCTCGGGATCGATGGTGATGATGGTCTCCTGGCGCAGATCCAGTCGAGCCGGGACGGCCTCGTCAGGGGGCTCGGCATAGGCCCGTGCTTCAGATTCAACGTCGGCAGGGAAGCCGGGCGGTAGACGGAACTCCTTCAGGATGGCTGCAAACTCAACCGCAGCTGCGCCCGATTTACCGATGACCTCTGTAATGATCGCCTCCGGCGCTGCATTGTCATGCGTCCAGCGCGCCAGAGCCCCCACGACCTTATCACCGGGGCGAGCCCCCTTTAGGTTCGACTCGGCTACAAGGAAGTCGACATGGTAGGTGTTCACATCCGGGATGAGATATGAGAAGCTGCCATCGTAGTCGATCATACCGGTGATGACGTGTTGGGCACGCGCAACGATCTCGACAACTTCACCACGGGGCTTACGTCCGGGGGCCATCGCATGCAACCGTACGCGCACGGAATCGCCGTTGAGCGCCGTGTTCATGTCGTGACGTCGCACGTGGACAACCGGAATCACCTGATCATCGGTTCTCACAAGGCCGTTATCATGATACATCTCGAAGACGCCCACGAGTGTGCCGTCCGAGCGCTGCGGAAGCGCAAAGCGGCGACGGCTGAGGCGCTCGACCACTCCTTCGTCGATCATTGCATCGAGCAGCTCACGCAGATGCTCGTAGTCGTCTGATCCCGCGCGAAGACGAAGCTGCTTCGAAAGGTCCAGCAACTGCATTGGTACCGGCGCACGACCAAGTGCTTCGAGGACCTCGGCACGCATGTCGCGAATTTCACTGAGGCGTTTCATCGTGCAATATGCGCAGATGCCCCCAGTTCGATGGTACGCTCAAAACCCGTAGAATCGCACGATGAAATTCACGACCCTTATTCTGCTGTGCATCATAGCAGCGTCATCAGGTGCTGCTCTTCAGGATGCAAGCGAGTGGTTCGGCAGGGGGCTGAATGCCTTCAATGATGGCCGCTATGCTGAGTCGGTGACTCTCTACACGAAGGCCATCGAGCTCGACAGCGCAGCAGCGCCGGCATGGTACAACAGGGCCGCAGCCTACATCCGACTGAAGCAATTTGATAAGGCGCATCACGATCTGGACCGTTGCATGAAGATCTTTCCCGGTGCCACCAATGTGAAGATGCAGCGCGCCATCGTGCGCTCAGAGCTCGGACGCTATGCCGAAGCACTCGACGATGTCAACACCGTGATCCGGGGCGACACGACATTCCCCAAGGCACGACTGCTGCGCGGTCGAATCCTGCTGGCCGTGTACAAAGACACCGTGCGTGCCTGCCACGACTTCCGCGCTACGCTTGCGCTGGGTGACAGTGCGGCGATGCGCTATGTGCAGGGGGTATGCCGGTGATACGCTGCTGGCTGCCGTTGGCGGTGCTTCTGATGTTGCTCCTACCTCTAGGTATGTGGGCACAGAGCGCGCCGGTGCTGCGCACGGAATCAATCGTTGCCGAGTTTATCAGCAGCAATGCCCGTCCGCGCTGTGTGATCCGTGGCATCTTTATCGATGGACGTGTCGATACCGTGCGAGCGACCTTGAAGACATCGGCGATTCGCACGACGGTAGGGGGCTATTCACGTTACAAGCCCGTGATCGACTCGGTGTGGCTCGTGCCCGTGGCCGAGCAGCGACTCGAGATGATGGTGCGACTCAAGCTTTCGGGTCAGCGCGTGCCCCTTCCCACCAAAGGTGTTCGCGGAGTGGTGCGTCTGACCATTGCGGCCGCTGTGTGGACCGGTGCAGACTGGGCTTCAGGCGTAAGTGAGGAACTCGAAGTTCCGATCGCCAACCTCGAGATACCCCGTCCGATAATCAATACCGCTGCGATGGCGGCCAAGCGCGTTCGCAGCAATCCGCGCTCTTTGGACTTCGAGATAACCGGCCTGGCTCTGAGTATGCCCAAGCCCGACAGTGTGGGCTCTCAGGCAGACGTGCGCACGTTCGACGTTGATAACGTCACAGCGCAGTTTGACGACGGTTCGCTTGTCACCTCCGACGCCGAGCAAGACAGTCTCCGCACCGTGCGCCTGACGGCATCGTACGATCCCGCCAGCGGCATCACCCTGCGCGGAACGGTGACTTCGCCCGGTGCGCGGCCAGGCGCAAAGGTCATTGAGTTAACGTCCGTAAAGTTCTCCATCCTGCTCAGGGCACGGCTGAAATGTCGGGGCGATGCTGGCCCCTTCCGCACGCGCCTTATCGAGGTCGAACTCTGACACCCGTTGCAGGGCGCTAGCGTTGAATGATCACGCTGCGGCGGCCGTCGAATTCAAGGTAGACGCCGGAAGGAAGACGTGCTGACGGCACGTCACGCCGTGCTCCTGAGAATACGCGCTGGCCCAGCAGCGTGAAGATCTCGACCTGCTGGTCATCTGCTGCAACGGTAATCTCGGCAGCGCCGTCGCGTATACAGGTCGACGTGGTCATGCTCTGCAAGCCGTCCCACATCGACGTTCGACCGCCATCGTAACCAAGAGCCCAGAAGCCCACGCCGCGCAGGCCGCTGCCCTTGACATGCCGATACTTCGCGTCGAGCGAGAGCGAATCATCGATCCATGTCTGATTGATGATGGTACCGTCCTGATTGTTGAACCACGATACGGATGTTGTCTCATCGTGAGTGCGTGAGCTGAACCTCTGCAGGTTGTGCGAAGAGCTGTAGGTGGGTGTTGCCGAGGTTGTCCCCGATACCACGTCGGCCTTTCGCGCAGTCGTCGACACCGTCCACGTGCGGCCATAGAGCGGCACTGCGACAACCAACCGCGACGGCTCCACGCCGGCGTTGAGGTGGGCATCAATGGACTTCGATACGTTGTACGTCTCGCCGCGCAGCGGTGCGACCGGACCTGCCGTGGAGCTCCCCGACCAGTAGTAATCGTATCCCATCAGGATGAGAAAGTCGCAGATCGATGACAGCGCTGCCAGGTCCCATGACTTATTCCAGTCCACCGAAGGTGTAGCGATGGTCAGCTCCTTGAGCGGCATCGCCTTTCGCAGTGCCTGCATGAATGCAACCATTGCTGACCGTTGAGACGCGGGCAGGCTTTCAAAGTCAATGTTCACTCCGTCGGCACTACGAAGTGCAACAGCGGCCGTGATCTCGGCAATACAACGAGCACGCTTGGCGGGGGAGGAGAGCAGGGCTGTGAGCTCTTTGTTGCCAAAGCAGGTGATCGTCAGATGAACCTTCAGCCCCTTGCTCTTGGCCCATGTAACAACTTGGGTGTTCTTCCATGCGTCGAGTGATCCCAGAGCTCCGGTTGCCGTGTCGACGCCAACACTGAACCAGGCGATGTGCGTAAGAAGGTTCGGCCGCATCGTTGTCGTGGCAGTGGAGCTCGTCCAATAAGGATACCATCCATACACCACGTTGAACGGGGCTCCCGTTGTCGTGGGTGAAGGCATCACATCGAACGATGCAGGCAGCTGCGACTGAGCGTTACGGTACAGCTCTTCGGGAAACATCGCCCGGGCATGGGCGTGCGGCATATCGGTTGGCACACCGGTTGGCACATCCTGCGAGCGCGCAACTGTGAGCGTTGCTACAAGGGACAATACCGTGAGAATGCGTCGGGTCGTGTACGTCAGAAGAGTCATCAGCACGCTGTGGAGATCATGATCGTTGCCGTCGCGAGGCGAGCCATCGCACCGCGGTCAAGCTACAAAGAAGATAGGCACCCAGAATCAGCACCAGCCAGCCCCAGTATGCTGCAGGAAGAGGCACGAATCCCAGATCGGGTCCGATGGCTGAGACCGGGACGTACAGTCCTATGGCCAGAATGATACACGTTGTGATGATCAGTGCACGACTTGGGCGCGGGGCTGACCACGGCATGCTCTGCGAGCGAAGAACATACACGATTAGCATCTGAGAGAACAGCGACTCGATGAACCAGCCAGTCTGGAATAGCTCTCGGTTGTCGGCTGCACCGAGTGGTCCAAGCATCACGGCATAGGTCGCGTAATCGAACAGGGAACTGATCGGTCCGAACAGGATGATCGTCTTCCACACTTCTTCCATTGACCATCGACGCGGATGCGTGAGCCAGTCATCACTGACGGTATCAGTCGGGATCGCCGTTTGCGAGATGTCGTAGAGCAGATTGTTCAGCATGATCTGCACCGGCAGCATCGGCAGGAACGGCAGCAGAAGGCTGGCACCGGTAACGCTGAGCATGTTGCCGACGTTGGAGCTGGCAGCCATGCGCAGATACTTGACGATGTTGCCGAAGATCCTGCGTCCCTCTACAACGCCATCATGCAGCACGGCCAGGTTGTGCTCCAGGAGCACAATGTCAGATGACTCCTTGGCGATGTCGACAGCCTCGTCGACGCTGATGCCAACATCTGCGCGGCGCAGTGCCGGGGCGTCATTGATCCCGTCACCCAGGAAGCCGACAACATGGCCATTGGCGCGCAGGCAGGCGATGACGCGTTCCTTGTGCAGGGGGTTGAGTTTGGCGAAGATCGTCGTTGATTCGACCGCTGCGCCGAGCTCATCATCGGTCATTGCCTCGATCTCGGCACCGGTGAGCGTCCCTCGGACGTTCAGGCCAACGATCTCGCTGACGTGTCTTGTTACGGCCAGCCTGTCGCCGGTGAGGATCTTGATCTCGATATGCGATGCTTCGAGTTCCCGCAGGGCTTCAGTGGCTGACTCTTTCGGGGGATCAAGGAATGCCAGGAAACCTTCAAGGGTCATCTCTGCCTCGTCGGCCTGCGTGATCGTGGTCTGCCCGACAGGCATGATGCGTCTGGCTACGGCCACCAGTCGAAAACCCTGATCATTGAGTCCGTCGGCCACGGAAAGAGCTTCGGCCGGCACGTTGATGCATCCTTCAAGCACTTCCTCGATAGCCCCTTTACAGATGAGCTCAGGGGGCTTGCCTGGTTGCTGTAGCAGGACCGACAGGCGCCGACGAATAAAGTCGAATGGCTGTTCATCAAGCTTGCTCCACTGCTGACGCCGCACCTCGTCTTCGAGATGTGCATGGGCCAGCACGGCTTCATCCATGATGTTGCGCAGTCCTGTTTCGAAGGTGCTGTTGAGGTATCCGAGTTTCAGAACATCTTCGCTTTCAGAGCCGTCAGGCCGGACGTGGTGCAATAGGATGATACGGCCCTGGGTGAGCGTGCCTGTTTTGTCGGTACAGAGCACGTCCATGGCACCCAGATTCTGTATTGAATGCAGATGCTTGACGATCACTTTGCGTCGGGCCATGGCGATGGCCCCCTTGGAGAGGTTTACCGTGACGATCATCGGCAGCATCTCGGGCGTGATGCCCACGGCAACGGCCGTGGCAAACAGAAGTGCCTCCATCCAGTCACCGCGCAGCAGACCATTGACGAGGAAGACCAGCGGAACCAGCACGATGATGATCCGCACCATCAGCAGTGTGAACGAGCGAATGCCGTTGTCAAATGCGGTTGGCGGACGTTTCGAGCGAATGGACTCGGCAATGCCACCGAAGATCGTTTCTGCACCTGTTGCCGTGACGATGGCCCTGGCAGATCCGGTCTGCACGGTCGACCCTTGAAAGCACAGCCGCAGATCGTCGAGAGGGTCTTGGCTTGCTGCCGCTGTAGCGGATTTCTCGACAGGCATTGATTCACCCGTCAGCAGATGCTGGTCTACGTGCAGGTCATCCGCCTCGATCAGCCGCACGTCGGCCGGAACCAGATCCCCTGCCGACAACAGCACGACATCTCCGACGACGAGTTCCCCGATCGGGATACGCATTTGCGACCCCTGACGAATAACTGTGGCCATGGCCACGACCAGTTTGCGCAGAGCCTGCACGGCGCGATCGGAGCGGATTTCCTGCACGTACCGGATCACGGCGCCGATGATGATCATTGCCGAGATCATCGTCGCCGCCACAAGGTCGCCTGCAAGCAGGGCAATACAAAACACGCACAGCAAGAGCAGGATGAGGGGATTACCGACGGTCTCTCGCAGAAAGGTCTGCCATGCGGCAGATGTTTTCGGGGAGGATCTTGGTACTTGCTGAGTCATTGCGATCGGAAACTACGGTTTGTCGGGCGGTCCATACTTGCGCCGACGATGCATTACGATGATTCACCCCCCCGGCGAATTGCGTATGTTCCTGTCCGTGAGAGCAGTTTCTGGGGGAGACTCGTTGCCGGTATCGACATGCGTCGATGCCGGCGTGTGGTGCAGGCGTGTGCGCCGTGCCGGTCTGTCCCGTTCGTGGGACGTGCTCTTTCCGCCCGAGCAGCTTTATGCCGACAATTCATCCTTCGACGTCGGTCAGGAGCGCACGTTTGTGCTTGTCAGCATCGGCTCACTCGACGTTGCGGCGTATGTCCTTGCAATGCGCGGTTCGGACTGCTGCCTTGTGGACGTGCGCAGTCGTGAAGATGCCGATCAGGCCTGGTGCGATGTGCTCTTTCAACACTGGCACGATCATGCAGTGGCTGCAGGCGCTGCATCGATGACCGGACCGGTGGGTGCCTTCGCCTTTATCACCGACGGGGTACCTGTTGGACCACCTGATGTAGAAAGTGTCCACATCGCCCAGTATCCTCGTATACTAGTTGACGGATTCCGTCAACATGGGTATGTTCACGCCTGGTCAGGAACGGTATGGGGACGCCGAGGGGCTAGCGGGACATCTGCCCGGAGCATGAAGGGGGCTTCACCATCCGTCCGCCGGGAGACGTGGATGACCATTATTCCTACTCTGCGCACTCTTGAGAGTGTTCTTTCCACCTCGTTTGCAACGTTGCCGTGGCATCGTGGCAGTGGTGCTGATCTGTCGTCGCTGGCACGCCGTTTTATGCTTGTCGGTCATCCGTCGCTGATGATCACCGGATCAGCAGATGGTAAGCCTGCAGGCGCGATTCTCATGTATCGAGATATCTCCAGTGTTCCGGAGCGCGTGCATCGACTACCATCAATGATGCGTGATCTCTGGCTCTTTTTCGCAGCGCGTCGCTCGCGGCTGGTGCACGTAAGCCTGATCGGCATCGTACCTGAGCGCAGAAGCTCGCGCCTGAGCGCGGACCTGTTCGATGCGGCAGCGGCCGTTCTGAACCAGGCGCAACGTGTGACCACTTCCTGGATCCGTGACGACAACATGGCCTCGAAGATGATGTCCAAGCGCGCAGGCCTGGAGCCCCTTGAGCAACGATTTGTCTTTCGAAAACACCTTCCAACACTTTCCATCAACTACGGAGAACGAGAATGAAGATTCTCATACGCAGTTTTTCACTCGCATGCATCATCGCCGTGAGCGCGGTGATTGCCTATGCGCAGGGTTCGCTGAGCGGGCGCATCACCGGCCCAAGCGGTCAGGCCGTGCCGGGTGCCTCGATCAAGGTCAGCGTTCCAAACGGATCCTTCACGCGTGGCGGGTACTCGGATTCACGGGGACGTTATGCGATCAAGGGGCTCCCTGACGGTGACTATTCGGTAACCGTCACCTGTGTCGGCTATCAGAAGAATGTCAAAGAAGGCGTTGCCATAAGTGGTGCATCCACGCATGACGTGTCACTGATCGAAACGGCCATCGACATGGATGTGACCGTGGTGACCGCTTCCCGCGTCCAGCAGAAGGCCTCCGAAGCACCGGCCTCGGTGACGGTGGTCGAGCCCCGTGCCATTCGCGAGGCTCCCAAGGCCACGCCAGTGGAGCATATCCGCGGTCTTGCCGGTATCGACTACTCACAGACAGGTATTGCCCAGCAAAACGTGAGCGTACGGGGCTTTAACAATGTGTTTAGCGGTTCGCTTTTGACGCTTACGGATTATCGTCCGGCAGGCGTGCCGAGCTTGCGCGTGAACGTTGGCTACTTCATCCCGGCGTCAAACGAAGACATCGAGCGCATGGAACTTGTGCGCGGTCCGGCTTCGGCACTTTACGGACCGAACGCCTCGCAGGGTGTGTTGAACATCATCACACGTTCGCCGTTTGCTTCGCAGGGTACAACGGTGTTCCTTGCCGGCGGAGAGCGCGGACTTATCAACGCCGGACTTCGTCATGCCGGAACGGTGGGCGAGTCGTTTGGCTACAAGATCACGGGTCAGTACTTCAAGGCCGATGACTGGGTATTCGTCGATCCGGTTGAGGAGGCCAGTCGCAGTGCCATCCTGAGCAGGGATACACTGAATCTGATCAACCGTGACACACTCAAGGTCGGCAACCGCAGGAACAGTCCGCACGAGCGTTTCAATGTCGATGCCGGTGCATACTACATGCTTGGCGACAACACGATGATTCAGCTCAATGGCGGTATCTCGCAGGCCGTGAATACGATCGAAATGACAGGTCTTGGTGCCGCACTCGGTAGCGACTGGCGTTATACATACGTCAACGCGCAACTGACATCGGGTGACCTGTTTGTGCAGGCATTCACCAATATGAGCGATGCCGGTAATACGTACTTCCTGCGTACCGGTAACCCGATCGTCGATCGTTCAACACTCATTGGCGGTCGCGTGCAGCACGCCTACAACATCAATGACGACATTCGACTGACCTACGGTGCCGATCTCTTTGCGACGAATCCGGTAACCGATGGTACGATCAACGGACGTAACGAAGACAGCGATAACTATACTGAGATCGGTGGTTATCTGCAGGCTGACTGGAAGATAACATCCGATCTCTCAGCTCTTGCCGCAATCCGCGCCGACCAGCATTCGGTTATCGGGGAGTTGGTGTTCTCACCTCGCGTTGCACTTCTCTACAAGCTTGATGAAAATTCATCGCTGCGTGCAACGTTCAACACGGCGTTCTCCAATCCCGGAACAAACGATCTGTTTCTCGATCTTCTCAGCGCACCGGACGCATTCGGTCTGAGCCGTGTCAATCCAGCATGGGGCGTAGGCGTATGGGGTGCATCGGTAGGATCGACAGGTTACACCTATAACCGCACGGGTGGCACGCTGAACTTCATCTCGCAGTTTGATGGCACCAGAAGTAACTGGCTTGGCCTGAATAATGCTGGATCTGGTGGTGTTTGGCAAACCGTCACGCAGATCATTCTGCCGCAGCTTGAAGCAGCCGCACCTGATAACCTCAAGCCGCTTCTGCGTCCATTCCTCACGGGAATCCCTGCACCGGTGAATCTGAAGGGCAACCTCGCGACGCTCAATCCGACAAATCGGACGTTCATTCCAACTGCCGAAAGTTCAGTTTTGGACGTCGAAAAGCTCCGTCAGACAAATACGCAGACAATCGAGCTCGGCTATCAGGGTAAGATCACGGATAAGCTTCGCGTGGCGATCGATGTGTATCAGTCGACAGTGACCGATTTCATTTCGCCTCTCAAAGTCGTAACCCCGAACGTCTTCCTCGACGGTGCCTCAGTGACGGCATATCTTAAGCCGCTTCTCAAAGGAGCACTGCTTGGCCAGGGGATCCCGGAAGCACAGGCAGAAGCAATTGCTTCGCAATACTCTGGTCTGATTGGCGGGGCATACGCTCAGGTACCGGTCGGAACGGCTTCTCCGAATGAAACACCGCACAAGGGCGACATTCTGCTTGCCTACCGTAACTATGGTCAGCTGAGCTACTACGGAAGCGATGTTGCCTTTACGTACGAACTGTCTCCAAGCTGGTCGGTATCTGGATCGGCATCGTATATCAATCAGAACGTTTTTGCCGGAGAAGACCTCGGCGATGGTGCAGGTTCTGATACGATCGCCCTCAACGCTCCGCAGTACAAGTCAGCGCTCGGCATCATGCACCGCAATGCAGACCTTGGTCTGAACATCGGCCTGCAGTGGCGCTGGGTGGATGGATTCCGAATGAACTCGGGCGTATATGTTGGCGATGTCAACGCCTATCATATGCTCGACCTCATGGCACAGTATGCCATTCCGGGTGTTGATGGCCTGAGCCTCAATGTGTCGGCTACGAACCTTCTTGACAACCAGGTGCAGCAGTTTATTGGTGCTGCCGCTATTGGTCGCCTGATACAGGGACGTCTGACCTATACGTTCTAAGCTACGTTTCCTGAATGGTCACATCGCTAGGCCGTCCCCGCTGCTTGCGGCGGGGACGGCTTTTTTGTTAGCGGCCGATATACAAAGCCCCCTTCCAAAGGGGCTCATCTTGTGGTGTGGTGATGACCACAACAACGACGCCTTCGTAAGGGGGCTTGATCTTCTGGAGCGCTGAACCAGAATCGAGCGGAATGGTTGCAATGAGGCTTCCAAGCAGGTCATAGAAGGCGCACGACGCGCCGTGCGGCAGCGGGCCCCGAAGAATCAGACTCTGATCGGCCGTGGATACGTCGATCGTGCGCGGTGATCCCTCGTTCGCAACGCCAACCACTTGCATAACTGTTGTGAACACGGAGTATGCGCCGGCAGTCCGCGTGCTGTCCTGTGCAATGCCGACGGCCCTCCAGAAGTACCGTGTACCTTCCATGAGGCCTGAATACGGAACGTTTCCGCCCTCGGATCCAAAGGTGGCCAGAACAGGTCGGAAGGACTCATCCCAGCCCAGTTCCACTTCATAGCGTGCGTATCGATCGGACGTTGTAAACCGCCATTCGCCGCTGGTGGCAACATCTTCGGCATCCATCCCCGGAAACACCGGCAGCAGACCGATGGCGCTCGGCTCGGCTCTTGTGATAAACCGCGCCGTATCCGACCATTGTCCGCTTACACGGTCATTGATGGCCATCACACGCCAGTCATAACTGGTTGCCGGCGCAAAGCCTGATGCGGCGTGCCGAAGTCCATCCACGATGGTATCAATGACGGCAACATCCGAGCTCTGCCGGTCGAACACCTGCAGTCGATAGCGAAGGGCATCCTGTAAGGACGACCACGTAAAGACGGTCTCAGAATCCCCGTACGGATGATCATTGCCTTTCGGTGCGAGAGGGACCGAACGGCCGAGTGGATTATCGTACACAAGCGTGAATTCGAATCGATCCGACAGCGGGCCACTTCCATACCGGCCGATGGCGCGGCATTGCCAGAGCATCGGGGTGTTACGGGGCAGACTGTTAACGCGCACCCACGTCGAGACCACCGTATCACGGTAGAGGATAGTAGAATCCTTTGCCGATCTCACCCACATCGCATAGCGGAGTGCTCCCTGCACGGCTTCCCACTCAAACAGAGTCGACGGTGCAAATGGAAGTGCTGCATCATTGGCGGGTTTGCGCAGCACCACCCGATCGGGCGCCGTAATGAGAAAGATTCGTGGCGTAGCGCGTCCGAGAGTGGTGCCGTTGGCGCCGCGCACAACCCATGTGTAACGCGTGTTCGGCATCAGACGCGTTCCTACATTGAACGTGTCGGCGGTCGTGGTGACGTCAACGATGGGCTGCTCCAGCGCAACGTCGCTGATCGTCAGGCGGTAGCTGCTAGCCCCCTGTGCACGTGTCCAGCGAAAGACATGACCCGGCTGAATCGCAACGGTGTCTTTGCCAACGAGAACAGGGGAGAGAGCTGTGCAGAGTCCGATCTGTGTGGTGAACGAGAAGGGGGCTGACCATGGCCCCGGACCCTTGGAGTGCACCTTTCTGACGCGCCAGAAGAACGTTGTGGCATTGGCAAGAGCCGGCAGGGTGGTGTCGACGCGGCGCGTGGTGAGCGTCAGCAGCGGCTTGGTGAAATCGATGTTCGTGGCCACCTGCACCTCGTAGGAATCCGCAAGTGCGGCCACCTTCCAGGCCAGCTTCGGCGTGGTCGAGACTTCCACGGCGTTGTTCGCCGGGGACACGGGCGTGGGATCAAAGCAGTCCTTATAGGCAAGCATGAACTCGCCCTGCAGAAGCATCGGAAGCACGAATCGTCGTTCATTCTGCACATAGCTGCCTTCGAGCGGGGCAAATCCGGCCTGACCTTCAATTGGGCGATAGAGAAGTCGGATCTGGTCGGGGTCTTCCACATTGGGCATTGAACCGACATCAAACGTCATCTGTCCGACGACAGACTCTGCATCTTCAAGTCGTACCACCCATCTCATCGGCAGGGTTCCGCAATGCGGGTTACCGACAAATGTGATCAGCTTCGGAGCATACGAGTGTCGCTCAACGATCAAACCTGTCGGCTTCGACACGCGCTTGAGGTTCATGCTGACGTACGTCGTGCTGTCGGCATCGGCGAACTGCACCTCGGAGGCGCTGCTGACGCGCCTGTAGCTTCCGTACATGCCCATGGTGGTCTTGAGCACGCGGTAGGAGGCCAGCGCCGAACCCGTGTTGTCGCTGACCTCTGCAACCACCTGTCCCGAGCGCGTGACTTCCTGACTGACAAGGGGCGAGACAGCCGGCTCGGTGATCAGACCATAGCCGATAAGAACATTGCCATTCACAAGTTCTTGAACGCTGCCCATCGAAGCCGAGAACACTCGTGGCACGGGGATATACTCCCACACCTTGGTGGCCTTGCGACCTGGTACGTCGAGATTATACTCGACAACACGCGACGTCCGCGGCGCGGGCTTCAGGTTCCCGTTGTCGAACATCATCAGCGTGCCACGCGAGGTAATGAAGGCGGTATGCTGATGCGAAAACCCCTTGAAGCCAGGAATTGAATCGCCGATGATTGAAAACTGATTGCCAATCGACTTGGCGCCACCCAAACGCCAGAGCACATCGCCATTGGCGCGGCTGACGCAGATAACCTCGTCCAGGTGGCGACAGGAGATGATCAGATCACCATTTGCGTCGCGATTAATCGAGTTGACATGGATGTAGTCGATCTTCTGCTGCAGACGGTCGACATCCTCGGTGGCGTCACTGACGGGGATATGATCGAGTGACTTCCACTCAAACAAAACACGTCCGTCGAGCGTACGCTCCTGGATGACCGCTCCGCGAACGATCGCGTCGCTTCGACCTCCGGTGACCACCTTCGACATGTCGACCACTCGATCGTCATGACCAAGGATGATGTACGTCGAGTCGGTCCACATCTTGCCTTCGTGGAAGTCTACCGGATATCCCCCGCTGAGTCGCAGGGTGTCGGTTGCATCAAGGTTGCTGTTGCGGCGGATGAACTGCCGGGTCGACCCGATCGCCACAAAATGCGTCAGCGACGTGTCGCCGTAGGCCTGCAGCGTCGAGATGATCCCGGAATAGGTCCGTCGCAACCGGCTGCCAGTATGATCGACAAAGGCCAGCGAATCGTAGGCGTCTGGGGCGATCAGCAGATATCCGGGGGCGGCGAACCCAAGACGATCAACACGAAGGTCGCGAAAGCTCTGCTGCGCCTGAGTTGTGCCCCAGAAAGCAAGCAATCCGATCGTGCTTATCAGGACTTTTCGAGAGAGTCTGGTGAAAAACATTGGCACAAACAACCCCAAATGGATCGATTCGTTTCATTGAACAACGCAGAAACACCGTTGCCGTAGTTTGCGATATGATCACACAGTTGCCACGTCGCCTGCACGCCGTTCTGTGCGCATGCACGTTTCTTTGCGCGCTTCTTGGCGCTGAGAGGGGGCAAGCACAGCAAGCCATGGCCCGGATAGACATCGACATCAACGGTTTTACCGAACCCGGATACTTCATCATCGCACCGTTGCAGCAGGATACGCTGGCTGTTGTTGACGAGTACGCTCGCCCCCTGTTGCACAGGCGCGTCGGGCTTCACACGAATGCGGCGGTATACGGTCAGAAGTACCTCACGCATTTCGGTGGTTCACGTCGAGCGCGATACTTCGTGCGTCGGGACTTTTCCTTGCAGCCTATCGACACCTTTGCGGTGACCGTGCCGGGTTTGACGGATTTTCATGAGGGAAAGGTCTGGACCGACACGTCGATGATCATTTTGGGTTTTGAGCAGACGGAGATGGACCTGTCGAAGGTGGTTCCGGGCGGACAGACCAATGCCACGGTGATCGTGGGCATCATCGAGGAGCAGACGTTTGACGGACGTGTTGTCTTCCGATGGAAGTCTATCGATCATGTTCCGCTCGATCAAGCAACGCCCGACATCGACCTGACGCAGAACTACATCGATTACATTCACATCAATTCGATATCCCGGCAGCCGAACGGCGACCTGCTTGTTTCGTGCCGCCACACCGACCAGGTGCTGTGTATCAACCGTGAGACCGGCGCCGTGCGCTGGCGCCTGGGTGGTAGCAAGGCCAGAAGCAATGACTTTCGGTTTCTGAACGACACGACGGATGGGTTTGTCGGGTTTTCCCATCAGCACACGGCATTTCGAACATCGCGC
Organism: Ignavibacteria bacterium; assembly: GCA_947459875.1. GTDB lineage: Bacteria > Bacteroidota > Ignavibacteria > Kapaibacteriales > Kapaibacteriaceae > UBA10438. Next base: position 4,524 of record CANHFG010000038.1, on the reverse strand, counting down.
GGGACGCTGATGCTGTTCGACAACGGCAATCTCAAGCCCGAACCGCAGCGTTCACGTGTGGTGGAGTATGAGGTGGACGAAACAGCGATGACGGTTCGCGCCGTGCGCTCGATCATTCCCGACAGTGTGGGCTTCGTCCGCTCAATGGGCAACGTCGAGGAGCTTCCGGGAGGAAACATCCTTGTCGGCTATGGCAATGAGTCGGGCCGCGTGCTTGCGCACGAGATCGACCCTGCGGGACGGATCGTGGCGACGATTCGGAACTCGGACAATGCACCGATCGATCCCTATCGAGTGGTCAAAGCACGCATCGGCATGACGGCGCACCTTGATACCATCGTCGCAGCAGGGCAATACCGGTTTGCCAACGCCGATAGTGCCACGGGGCTTACCATTGTAGCGCGCACGGTGTCGGCACCAGTTGTTGTTTCCGCCGAGCGACATCATACGCGTCCGCCGCAGATGCTGTTCGACGGTTCTGCACCCGAGCACGTTCTGCCGATGCGCTGGGTATTACGCTACTCTGGTGATGAAGCGCAACCGGTTGTTCAGGGGGAGACATTGTTCGACCTCGCCGTGTTGCCGAAGGCGCCCGCCGGAAGTGTTCGGCTGTATGCACGAGACAGCGTCGGAAAAGGACAGTTCAGCCCCCTGACTGGTGTGTATGATCGCACGGCGAAAACGTTTTTGTGCTCACGGATCGTTCGGGGTGAGGTTGTCGCTGCTCTTGATTCGCTGAACCCGCCAGAGAGACTGCAAACCGCGATCGAGGCGCATATCCAATCGCCGGAGGCGGCATCGGTGGTGCTTCGCATGCCGGCCATGGGGGTCGACGCGGTCATTTCCGCATGGCCGGAGTCTGAACCTGCGCGCGCTGTTACGCGCACCGTGCGTCAGCGACCCGATGGACTTGCAGTGCTTGTGCTCGAGGGACTCGCTCCAGACAGGCAGTATTCCTGGAGTGCGATGAGCATCGGTAGTCAAGGCGCACAATCTGCGCCGATCGCCTGGAGCAGCCGAACGCTTCCGCTGACCGATGAGCGCATTACCGCGACGCGTCCCAATGGGGACACGGTAGCATTCGGCGGGAGTGTCGAGCTCTCCTGGATTCCGGCAAGACCGCAAGACAAGACACTTCTTCAGCTTATGATGCCGATGAGGGGGCCTCTGGTTGAAGTCGATTTTTCACGTACCGAGATCGACACCATCGCCCCTTGGCAGAGCATGCTTCGACGCAGTGGTCTGCAGCCAGGCACATCCTACTTTTGGCGAGTGCTGCAACTCGACGAGACCAGCTCCACAAAGTGGTCAGCCCTTCAAGGGTTCGCCACCCCACCGATGGCGGGTGAGGCCCTGATGCCGATCATGCCTCCGAACGGCAGCACGCAGCGGGCCTCGGCGGCGCGTCTCACCTTTACAACCTCCGATGAGTATCGTGACTATGTGGTGCAGGTACGTCAGCAGCGCAGTGACGGCAGTTATGCCGAAACGATCAGCATCGTGGCCGATCCGTCCGGTGAGGTTCTGCTGACCGACTTGCGGCAGGGATCAACGTACTTCTGGCGCGTGATCGGAACAGGTTCGGATTCCGACACTGGCTGCATTTTCATGTTTCGCGCCGAAGGCGCGTCGTCAGCGGCAGATGCACGTGCATCGGGGTGCACCGTTATCTGTCAGGACGGAATGATAACCATTGAGGCTGAGGATGGTATTAAGGGCGCGTCGGTGGTTGATCTATCCGGTCGCCTTTGCAGCCTGGATGTCGGCCAGGGCAACCGCAGGGTACAGCGCCCCCTGGCAGTGGCGCTCACAGGATGGATCGGCGTCGTGGTCCGGCTGGCCAATGGTCAAAGCGGCTTCTACCCGGTGATCTGCCGATAGACCATCAACAAAGCTACGAGCCTTTGAACAAGTGCGCTCGTGCGGCATCGCGCCGTATCCGGTAGAGGACGCCCTCGGCCGTTGCAACAAGGACGTGGTCTCCAATCACGCTAACGGCGCGTGTGGTCATCATCTCTTCCGATAGGTAGCATCGCCAGGTACGTCCGCCGTCAAGACTCATGGAAAAGGACGGATAGCCGGAGGCATAGAGTATCCCGTCTGCTGAGGTGACCGAGCTAAGGAAGGGACGAAACTCATAGGTGGTCGGAAGTTGAATCTCCGACAGAAACCCGGACCGTGTGAGTCGAAATGTTCCTGCATGTGTTTGCAGAATGTCCGAGGTGTCGACTCGTGCGACTTCCTTCACGTTCAAGGCTGCGAGACCCTTGTGTAGAGGCGCCCAGGTCCGCCCGGTGTCCAGGGACCGAAGAACGCCGTTCATCGTTAGCAGCAGCAGGGTGTCGCCGAACCTCTGCAGGCGGTTGATCACGGACGGACCTACCGGCTGCGCGATCTTGTGCCAGGTGCTGCCCGAATCCTCGCTCCGATGGATCGAGCCGTCGTGGCACCCGACGAGCAGTGCCGAGCCCATCGATGTGGTGGCCAGCGTGATGTAATGCTGCAGTGGCTTTGCCAGGTCTGCAAGCGGTCCGTTGCAGGTGGACAGAAGGGACGGTCCGCGCTGCGACGATCCGACGAGCATCGACGCGCCGAAGGGTTCGACTGTGCTCACGCCCGCCTTGGCCAGGCCAAGATGAAGGGGCTTGCCGATCGTTGCCGTGTGATCGATGTAGGCCAGGCCCTGCTCCCTGAGTCCGATATACACGCCGCTGCGCGTCGGCATCATACACAGGACCTGAGGCGGATCCTCGAGCAGATCAATCGGGATCATATTCCAGTGCGAACCGTACTCGGGCTTGCGGAGGATCTCGCCGAACTTGTGCGTAACGGCCACATAGAGCAGGTCGCCCGCTACACACATGCGCTGCACATAGGCGCCGCTCATGAGGTCTTCGGGCTGAACTCCGATGGCAAGATCTTGGCGGTCGATCCGTGCAATTCCGCTGCGTCCAAGCCCGATGTAGACAAACCGGTACGATGCCGTTGCGCACGAGGCCGAACGGATCATCGGATGTGCATACGACACGGCAATGCCCGATGGACGGCTGAAGATCACGAGAGTGTCGCGCACGGTTATGGTTTCGCTCTGGCCTCCGGTGCTGATCGGCGAGGATATCGGTATAGAGGAATCAGCTACGTACGGCCGCTGTCGCTGCTCGAGTATCTGTTGCCAGGTCAGCCCCCTGTTTGTTGTTCGATTACGAACCCCAGAAGGCGACGCAACCGTGATCGTGTCACCGCTGAGCTGGATGTCGGCGACCGTGCGCTGGACGAGTTCCGGAGAGAGCTCTGACCATGTGCGACCAGAATCGTCTGAGGCCAGAACGTTCTCTGATCCATAGGAGACGATGCGCTGCTGGCAGGCCACGAGAGATACTAGTCCGTTGTGACGCCAGTTGGAGAGTCGCTCAAACAGTTTCTCCGTTCCCTGACGCTGCGGCCGCTGGGTTTGTTGTTGCGTTTTTGCGGAAATTGCACCCATGATCAAGACGAGCACGAGGCAGACTGAGAGGCGATTCATCGGGCAAATATGCCGAGGGTCGACGGTTTTTCTGTGTGTTCTCATGACCCTGGCTGGAACGTTGACCAGTTCGGCGCAGCGGCAGTTTCGCCCCCTTCAAGTTGATGAGCGACGTGATCCATATCCCGGTTACTACTTGTATGCGCCGAACTCGGCCGACTCGATCGGCTTCATGGACCACTCGGGTGAGATCGTCATCAAGGTTGAAACCGGCACACACGCAAATCCGCGTGTGGATGTCGAGGGCAAGCTCTCGTATTTCACGGTCATCGCCACGCCTACGGGTCAGACGCCGGTCTTTGTGATCCGCGATCGTAATCTTATGCCGATCGATACGATCTTCCCGGTTGGACAGGTCGTTGCAGACTTCCATGAAGGGCGCGTCTGGTCGGACACATCGTTCCTATTGCTCGGGGCGCGCTACACTCCGATGGATCTCTCACAGGTAAAGCCGGGCGGTAATGCGAATGCCACCGTGATCGAGGGGGTTATCCAGGAGATCGGCGTTGATGGTCGCCTTCTGTTCCAGTGGAGCTCGCTTGATCACATCCCTGTCGACCAGACGTGTGATGACACCGACTTGTCGCAGGCGATGGTAGACTACATTCATATCAACTCGGTCGAGCGTGATCGCGACGGCAACTATCTCGTCTCATGCCGGCACACCGATGAGGTGATCAAGATCAACCGGCTTTCCGGCGCCGTCATGTGGAGGTTAGGGGGCTCGGCATCTAAGGGCAACGAGTTCCGCTTTCTGAATGACACCATCAATGGCTTTGTTGGTTTCTCGCATCAGCACTCGGCCGTGCGTTCTGCCAGCGGTACACTGCTGGTGTATGACAATGGCAATCTCAAACCCGATCCGATTCAAAGTCGGGTCGTGGAGTACGACGTTGACGAAGCGGCCAAGACCGTTCGCCGGATCTGGTCATACACACCATCGAGCCCGATGTTCTCACCCACGATGGGGAGTGTCAAGGAGATGCCGTCCGGCACTTTTG
>CANHFG010000037.1 GCA_947459875.1 Ignavibacteria bacterium | reverse complement strand
GATGATGCACTTTCCGCCGTTGATGCATCAACCGAAGAACGCATCATGAGCGGCCTGGAGAACGTGATGAAGGGCCGCACCACCATCGTGATCTCACATCGCATCTCCACGGTGCAGCGCTGCAGCACAATCATCGTGCTCGACAAGGGCAAGATCGTTGAAAGTGGCTCGCATGCCGAGCTTCTTCAGCGCCGCGGTCTGTATTTTGACATGTACGAACGCCAACAATTGGAACAGCAGATCTCATGAACGTTCAGTCGTCCGTCCTCGACCTCATCGGCAAGACGCCCCTTATCAAACTCAACGCTCTTGCACGCAACGTCAAGGCAACCGTTCTGGTAAAGCTCGAATCACGCAATCCGGGTGGATCGATCAAGGATCGGATCGGCATTGCGATGATCGAGGATGCCGAGCGCAATGGTCGTCTCAAGCCGGGATCGCTGATCATTGAACCAACGAGTGGCAACACGGGTATCGGTCTGACGATCGCCGCACGGCTCAAGGGATATCCGTGCCTGCTGGTGACCACGGACAAAGCATCGGTTGAGCGCGTGCGTTACATCAAGGCTCTTGGTGGTGAGGTGCTCATCATGCCGAGCGCGGCAAAGCCCAGCTCGCCGGAATATTACGTCAACACCGCGCAGCGACTCGCCGGCGAGATCCCCGGCGCGGTCATTCTGAATCAGTACGACAACCCGGCCAATGCCGATGCGCACGAGCGTACGACAGGACCCGAAATCTGGCAGGACACCGATGGAAAGATCACGCATTTTGTGGCCGGCATGGGTACAGGCGGCACCATCAGCGGAACGGCCCGATACCTCAAAAAGATGAATCCGGCGATCAAGATCGTTGCCGGTGATCCGGTCGGATCGTCGCTGAAGGTCTACAAAGAAACAGGTCGCCTGATCGAATCACTCCCGTACTTGGTCGAAGGTGTTGGCCAGGACCGATTGCCGGATAATCTTGATCTTGACCTGGTAGATGAGATCATCAACGTCAACGACAAGGAGGCCTTCTCCATGGCACGCCAGCTGGCACGTCAGGAAGGCATCTTCTGCGGCGGCTCGTCAGGCATGAATGTGGCCGCAGCACTGCGCATAGCTGAAAAGCTCGACGAGAACGCCGTCATTGTAGCCATCATCTGCGACACCGGAGAGCGCTACCTGACGAAGCATCACTCCGACGAATGGCTCGAGGAAAAGGACCTTCTTGAGCGCGAACGCATCACGGTGCGCGACGTTGTAGCAGCAAAGCGCTCGCGCGGGCATCTGCCCTCGGTGGTCAGCATACCGCCCGTGGCCACAGTCTCCGAGGCACTTGCTCTGATGAGCTCACACGAGGTCAGTGACCTGCCGGTGATCGACGGTGCAACGCTCAGCGGCATGGTCCGCGAGGCACGCCTGATGTCGGCCGTGATCAATGACCGCGACCTGCTGACCTCGCCTGTGACGGCGATCATGGAAGCCGCCTGCCCGATGGTGGACATTCACAATGACGTGCAAACAGCCATCCAACTTCTGCGCAATGCGCCGCTGGTGGTCGTGACCGAGTTTGGAAGCATCAACGGCGTGCTAACGCGCCATGATGTGCTCGAGTACCTGTAACGCCAGAAAGAAGTGAAGGGGCGGATCAGTCCGCCGCGTCGGGCTTCCACCATGTAAGATCCACCGCATCCTCGCCCCCGTCAACGCCGAGCGTCTCGCCGTTGATCCAGTAGGCATGGTCCTTGACGAGCAGGCGAAGCACATTGGCCACATCATCCGGCGTCGTTAGCCGGTGATAGGGATTGCGCATCAGCGCATTGTTCATGATCACGTCATTACCGGGAATCTTCGACAGTGCCGGTGTGGCTGTAACGCCGGCGCGGATGGTATTGGCCGTGATTCCGTGAGGCGCTAGTTCCATGCCCAGCTGACGGCAATAAGCCTCCATGGCGGCTTTTGCCGCAGAGACTGCGCCATACATCGGAAGAACGCGCGCGGCCCCTGCGCTGGTCAGACCAACGATACGTCCACCGCGGGCCATAAGCCCCCTTCGGACAATGTCCTGAGCATAATAGACCAACGAATTGGCCATCACATCAAGCGTCATTTCCAGATTCTTCTGTGAGATCGAATCAGCAGCCTGATCGGTGATGAACGGCTTCAACGTGCCAAATGCCAGCGAGTGCAGCATCAGCCGAATGGTCGATCCCGGGTGGGCTTGAAACTCATCGCGGATGCCATCCATGATCTCTGTGCGGCGCTCGGGATCGGCCGCGTTGAGATTGAAGAACAGGTGCCGCACACCAAGTTCACTCAGCTCTGCCTTGAGCTCATTTACCTGCTGCATGCCCGCCGCACGGTCAAGGTGCACACCAATGATATGTAGTCCCTCTTCTGCCATCGCACGCGCGGCAGCGCGGCCGAAACCGCTGGATACGCCAAGAATCAGTGCATACTGCTGTGTAGTAGACATTATCGCTTGATCCGTAAATGAATTGAAGAGGACGCGAAATTAGGGCTTTTGCCGCAGGAAGTAATACGGACCCTTGACGGCTCCCCAGACCTGCTCGCCGGCAGAGGTGAATCCGCGATCCCAGCTTGAGATCACGTTAGCCGAGATCTGAACCTCACTGGTGGCGTAGGATGCTCCGCGGATATCGCTCGAGCACGCCGTGCCGTGAGTGCTTCCCAGAAACTTCACCTCATCGCGTTGAAGGTAGACCTCGCAGCCACGCCGACGCACAAGATCCGATGGCGACAGATCATCAAGCCCGGTAACGTCGCGCCAGGCACCCACCACACGCTTGGGATCTTTCCAGGTGTAGATCTCGATCTCGATCATGTTTTCCTCTACACGCAGCACTCGATAGACCCGCTGACGGTATGGGGCGTCTGGTGTTGCCGCCATCGCCTGCTCGACAATGATCCAGACACCATCGGTGCGTTGCTTCCAGAAGGGCTGCATGTTGAGCACCACATTGTGGTAGGCCGAGTCGATCTCAGAGTGCTTCTGACTGGAGAATGATCCGGTGAGCCACATCGCCAGCGTGTCAATGTCGACGTCATTGCCTGGCCCCCTTGCGGCCAGGGCATCGAATCCACAGACAAGCAGGATGATAAAAACCGGCACAGCCAATCTTTGTGCTGCGATCATGTAAGCCTCGAGTCAATCTCTTCGAAGGATATCACCACGAATGTGGGCTGACCAAACGGTGTGTGGTGCGTGATATTGCAGGCACGCAGCTGCCGCACGAGGATCTCAGCTCGATGAGGCGTCATCCCCGATACGCTGCGACGCGCATACTGCCGCGCAAGATGCGCCACGAGCGCTTGCTGACGGTTGATGCTGGGGCCGGACTCGACGTCGGACATGGCACTGATGAGCTCGTCGATCACCAGATGCTCCTCTCCCGGTGCGATCACCGATGGCACGGCCGATACCGTCATGGTTGCGTTGCTCAGTTCAAACACGAATCCCGATGCCGTGATCGCATCGCCGTGCTCCGACAACTGTGCACGCCTTTGCGCATCAAGTGCTATCTCAACGGGAAACAGCAGAGTCTGCGGCGTCAGATCGCCCGTAGCTCTGTCAAGGATCTGCTCGAAGAATACGCGCTCTGCTGCCGCAGCCGGACGAACGATCATGACTCCGGCCGGGATGACGCAGACGATGCGCTCGGACGTCGCATGGAGGACGGTGAGCATCTCCTCGGGCACGTCGGCTGGCGCAAACAGCATGTCGTGGGCGCGCTGATGGGCAGAGGTAAAGCGCGGTGTACTCACCGGCTGGTACGCCCCGTCCATACTGTCGCGTCGAGCCGGAAGGATCTCGCCCGTCATGCGGTTAACGATCAGGCCGCCCGAGATCGGTTCTGTGCCGAGTGATCGAAGGGGGCTTGAGGCGATCGACACATTGGACATGATCGGCGGAATGATGTTCACCTGCGCAAGAGCGCGCATCACCGCATCCTGCAGCAGAAGGAACACGGCACGCTCATCGTCAAACTTCACTTCATGCTTCTGCGGGTGAACGTTTACATCAACGCGCTCGGGATCGATCTCGAGATACAGCGCAAAGACCGGATGCTGCCGGTCGGTAACGAGATGCTCGTAGGCCTGGTTGACGGCGTGTGCAAGGGCCCGACTCTTGATGGGACGTCCATTGAGAAACAGGAACTGTCCGCCACGGTTCTGCCGTACGATCTCCGGACGCGAGACGTATCCTGATAAGGACAAACCCGCATCGTTGCTGGCAACCTCAACAAGTGCTCGTGCCGAATCGACGCCGAGCACGTCAGCCACCCTGCTGCGCAGGTCCGTGGGCTGCAGATCAAACACCCTGTTGGGTCCGTCGTAAAAGACAAAGCGCACGCTTGGGCGGGACAATGCCAGCGTCTGCATCGTTTCGCTGATGTAGCGAAACTCCGTCATGTCTGACTTGAGAAACTTGCGCCGTCCGGGAACCGACGCAAAGAGCTGCCGCACGAGGATCTGCGTGCCCACGTCGTTCGTCGCAGGTGCAATGGCAAGGGGCTTGCCGGGATGCGACGTCAGCGTCCACCCAAGATCTTCTTCTCTGCTTCGCGTGCGTACCTCGACGTCGGCCACGGCAGCGATCGAGGCCATGGCCTCTCCACGGAAGCCCAGCGTGGCAATGCGGTGAAGGTCTTCTTCGGTGCGGATCTTACTGGTGGCATGACGCACAAGGCAGAGCTCAAGATCAGGACGCGACATTCCGGCGCCGTCATCAATAACGTGAATGAGGCTCTTGCCAGCCCCTTGAACGACCACTGTCACACAGGCGGCACCGGCATCGATGGAGTTTTCGACGAGCTCCTTGACCACAGACTCCGGACGCTGCACGACCTCGCCGGCGGCGATCTGATTGGCGATGTATTCCGGCAGAATGTGAATGCGACTTTGCATGGTCACGAAGATACCATCCAGGGTAGTCGAAGGAAGGGGCGTATCCACGGCTTTGAAAGACGATGCACGTTCATGTATTCGGACATTCCGAAGGCGCGCTCATCGTTACCGATACGCCATGAACTGATATACCGCTGATAGAAAGGTCCGTCTTCACAGACCTCACCGTTGGAGCACTCAACCTCATGGCGGCGGCCGGACTCGTCAGTTCCCGACAGGATGATTCGGCGATGATGAAACAAACCGAACATCGACACCATCGGTTTCTTCAGATCCATGCATACGTCATGGAACTGCGCGACCATGCCATCTGGCATAACACGACCGAACCATAGCATGGTATCCACCGAGCGCCGCGTGGCTAAAAACACATACGTCGCATCACGTGCATGCACCCGTCCCCAGTACCAGTCGTGAAAGTCGCTCTGCATGGCCCGCGACCCCAGGTTGTGATCGTGATAGGCCAGCGCTTCAAACGCATGTCGGACCTTGGGTCCGTCACTCTCGTCAATTTCAATTGTGATCGACGCCTGCATCCGGGCGGCAGCCAGAATCCATGCATGCGCATCGAGCAAGGCATCGGGCGACGTGCCATGGCCACCGGCAGCGGGCATGCGAACGTGCACGCGTGCACGCCGTGCGTCCGCACCGCACGGTGCATCGATCTCCATGACGGTCTGCTGCCTGTCCGCCACGAAGCGCGCAGTAGGCATCACAATGTTTGGTGTCTCGGATGAATAGTCGCACGAGGAAAGCGGATGACCACCAAATGCAAAGGCAAGACGCACACCACGGTGATAGACACTGAGGGCATAACCACCATGCATCGACGCAGGGTCACGCAAGTAGTCGGGCGACATCGGCATGCCCCGAAACATGATCAGCACCACTCCCCACTCACCGGCGGCATCAACGGCATCAACGTACCACCACTCATAGGCGCCGGGGCCGTTGAGCTGGTGACAGTGGTCGTTGGGGATACCGGACAGTACGTGCATGGGTCAGGGGGCGTATCAGGGCGCAAAGCTACCGAATCGCGATGGTTCGTAGCTTCGACAATGCCTGATGTCTTCGCTCTTGATGCGAGCCTGCTGCAGATGCACTGGTTCGTCCCGACCGTTCTGATCGTCAGCCTGCTCAATGCAGGCGTCATGAGCATCCTGCTGGGGGTGAGCGTGATGAATCTCATGCGCTTTGCACGCCTGCCGCGCACTGAAACACTACGCGACAACCCGGATGCTCCGACCGTGGCCGTATTGATCCCCGCTCGCAATGAAGAGCGTTGCATCGAGCGCTGCGTTCGTTCAGTGTGTTCGCAGACCTACGCCAACTACGAAGTGATCGTTTTGAACGACGCTTCCAGCGACGCAACAGGAGAGATCCTGAGTCGACTTAGCGCCGAGTTTGCGCACCTGCGAGTGATCGATGGCAGCCCCCTACCCGAAGGATGGGTCGGCAAATCGTGGGCCTGCCATCAGCTGTCGCAGCAGACGAAGGCCGACATACTGCTCTTCACCGATGCCGACACATGGCACGAGTCAACGACGATAGCACGATCTGTGGCCTTCCTCACCGAGAAGCGTCTTGCCATGTTTTCAATGGTGCCATTTCAGGTACTCTCATCATTTGGTGAGCATATCGTGATCCCGATGGTTCACGTACTCTACTTCAGCTACCTGCCGAACAGCCTCATCATGAGCAATCCGCGCGTGTCGCTGTCGGCCGCCAACGGTCAGTTCATGTGCTTCTCGCGTGCCGGCTACGAGGCCATTGGCGGACATACAGCGGTATGGAATTCACTTGTCGAAGATGTGTTTCTGGCGCGATCCGTCAAATCAGCCGGATTGCGCATCGCCCTTGTCGATGGTACCGATGCCGTCACATGTCACATGTACACCGGAGCGCGGGAGGTCACCGAAGGGTTCTCGAAAAACCTCTTCCCGGCCACGCAATACAACCTCCCGGTGACGCTCTTGTTTCTCGGTCATCTGCTGTTGACCTATGCCGCTCCGATCGTGACGCTTGTCTTGGGGCTTACCATGGCAGCGACGGCGCAGCAGTCGGTGATCATCCAGACGTCGGCCTACGCACTGCTCTGTGCCGCGCTGATCCGTCTGATGATCAGCGTTCGCTTTCGTATGCCTCTGTGGCATGCCGCCGTGCAGCCGATAACGGCGCTCTGGACGGTGTTCATCGGGTTTAACTCCATACGATGGGCCTACTCGTCGCGAGGATCGCAGTGGAAGGGGCGCAGTTATGCAAGAATTGGAGGTGATTCGTGAGTAACACGCCGAAGAACGATCGCTGGATCGATGTTTTTCTGCTTCGCATGCGAGAGCCTGAGAATGCGGCAGATAAGCCCTATTACACAACTGGGTCGATCGTCACTGCTGCCATGCTACGCGTGGTGGTGCTCGGCCTTGGCTGCATCGCACTGGCGCAGGTTGCAGAGCCGAGCGTCGTATGGTGGACGGCGATGCTCAGCATCTGGGGTCTCGGTGTATACCCGGCGTGGCTGCAGTACCAGACGTTTCATCAGAAGGTACAGGACCTAACGGTGGGTACCCTCTGCGGTGCGTGTCGGCATTTCAATCCTACCAACCAGCTGTGCACGATCATGGACGTGCATGTGACCAGCGAGGAACCTCCATGCGAGGGAGAAGGCTGGGAGCCCATCGAGGGCTCGTAGCCTTAGCGTGTGTCGATGGAAGACTTGAGCTTATACACGCCATCGTCGTTGACGGCAAACTCAAACGTCTTACGAACACCGCTGCGATAGATCCAGAGTTCGACCGAGGAGCCACCGCGAGCGAGCTTCTTCTCGATCTTCGTAGGACGTCCGAAAAGGATAAAGACCTTCCCACGATCGGTGAATGTTCCGTCGGGCTCATTGACGGAGCTGAAGGCCACGGCCGCGTGATCGACACGCATGTAGTACTCGGCCAGACGCTCATTGTAGGCAGTCTCGGGCGTAGGATCGCTGCGGCGCCACCACGACATCAGGCGCTCGCGGTTCTCGGCATCCGAGCCATCGCTTAACGAATCAAGCTGCTCTTCGGGACAGATATAGACCAGCGACTCGAGCGCATAGGAGAGTGTTCGCAGCGACTGCGGCATGGTCTCCCACTGCACCTGAAAGGGCAGCTCAACCGTGTCGGTACTGCCCCGCCGCACGAGCCTTACGACGTAGCTTCCCGGAACAAGCTGCGGTGCATCGACGGGCACGACAATGGTCGAGTATTTTCTCGATGACTGTGTGGTTAGTGATACGCGTGCAGCACGGTTGGACTCAAACTGACCCTCGAGCAGAAGATCCGACCTCGAGCGCACGGTGCCGGTGTAGTCTGCCTCGACCCACCAGCGGATGTCTTTCGGACCATACGGCAACTGGTGGATGGCATAATCGAACGTAGCAGAGCCCGTGTCGCGCGTAACAAACAGCGCCACACATGGTCGGGTCCCGAACGGCACATTGCGATTGAACACCAGCGATTCGATGGTCCACATCGAACCTTCCCGACGCTCGGAGCCGATGTATCCGGGAATGATCAGCCCCCTTGCCGATGGCGTGAACGAGAGCTGCGAAAGCGTGACCGCACGTTTGGTGGACTCGCGCTGACCGAGAGTTTCGAGTACGACCTTATAGGTACCCGGTACAATGCCAATACGGCAGCTACCGTGATGCATCGCGCTTCGGTCGATCGAGGCATCATAGGAGTTGACATATGCCGTGTCCTTGAACCGCACACGCGAGCGGATGATACCGATCGAATCACGGACCTCGACACTGAGGGTGAACTCGGCGGCGAAGTTTCCGGCGTCGTTGTTCATGTCCGTCACCCGGGTGAAGGTGAGGGCATCATGTGCTACACGGAAGCTGACAAACAGATCTGCCGAATCGCCGCTCAAACGCGGAACGATCATCGCGTCGGCATAGAGTCTGTCTCCGTACTCGCCCATATTGGCACGCTGAACCCGGTTCGGGCGCTGGGCTGAGAGGGGGCCTGCGGTCAGGACGCAAAGAACAAGGACTGGCAGGAGCCACCATTGGTGACGGTTCATATGATGCCTCCCGGACCGAGTGATCGCACTTCCTCGAGAACCGACTCGAGCATTACGGCGGCGGCGACCTGGTCTTTGACGCCCTTAGTCTGACGTCGCTTCTGTTTCATACCCGACTGTATCATGACGCGGCGAGCCTCCTTTGTCGAAAAGGCCTCGTCGATCTCATGCACCGGGATCGACAGGGCAGCCTTGATGCTGACGATGAACCTTTCGATCTCTTGGATGATCGGCGTGCTGCGCTCGTCATGCAGACGTGGTACGCCCACCAGCAGCACCTCGGTGCGCTCGCGCTCGAGCACCCGTCGAAGATCCTCAAGCGTCGACGGCGTGTTATCGATCACGGGTCGTGTAGAAACCAGAATGTGCAATTCGTCACAGACAGCCACACCGATGCGGCGCATGCCATAATCGAGCGCCATCAGGCGCCGTCCACGAAGCGACTCGAGTGTCTGACGCGTCATGATACCCGCTCGGCCGTTGATGCGCGAATCTTCTCCTTGGGTTCCATTCCGTGCGGAATACGGAACACGATCTGTGTGCCCTTGCCAGGTTCGCTCGTAACGCGAATGCGGCCACCATGCAACTTCGTGACGTGATGCATGATCATGGTTCCAATGCCGTGCCCCGTACCATCGGTGGACGAGCTGAAGTAGGGCTTCATCATATTGGCCATCGTCTCAGGGTCCATGCCAACGCCTGTGTCACTCACCGAAATGAAGACATTTGAGTGATCGAACCACGTGGAGATCTCCACCGTTCCCTGTTGATTTCGCAGTGCCTTGATGGCATTCTCGACAGCGTTGCGCACCGCCCTGGTGAGCTTTAAACGATCGGCCAGCATCAGCGTTCCGCGTAGCTTCATCGAAAACGTCACATGCGGAAACATCGCTGCGTCGAACTCATGACGGACCTCCGTGCAGAGCTCGGCGCTGTGCACCACTGTGCGCTGAAAGACCTCTGAGCGCGCAACTCCCAGCAGGTCGCGTACACGGTCGATCAGCACTCCGACCTGGAACAGTATCCGACGGCGGCGTTCATCATCGCCCCGCTGGACATCCCCCTGGATCTGTTCGGCATTGAGACGAATGGTCGACAGATTGGTCTGCATGTCATGCGCCAGCTGGGCCCAGTTTGTGAGTCTTCGCTGTTCGAGTGTCTCGGTAATGTCGACGCCCGCAAACAGAAGTCCGCGCGACGAGCCAAGAGTTCCAACGATCGGCGTAGAGGTCATGATCAGTTCGCGAAGCTCATCATCGACGAGTGTACTAATGCGTTCTGAATGCGATTCCCGCGAAAGCCGTACGCGATCGATGAACGACGACAGCTGCGCCAGACCGGGCTGATTCATGTACGTCGAGTACATGCGCCCCATTGGAACATCCTGCGTGATGCGCAGCAACGCGGCGGCACGGTCGTTTGTGCGCAGAAGCCGTCCATTGACGTCGATGAAGAGGATTGCTCCTGACCCGGGAGCGTCGATCATTGCCTCGAGAAACCGTTTCTGCCGGCGATAGACGAAGTACAGAACTCCCAGCGTCGACAGAAACAACATCGGTATCACGTACCGCAGTAGCCACTCCCAGGAGCGGGACACAAACCAGAGGCGTTGCGGATGTTCGATTATGCGCACCGAATACGAAGGCGAGCTGATCTCATAACCACGCTCAAGGCGCACCACCTCTGCCAGATCCGACACGGGTAGCTGGATCGCATCCCTTGCGAGGATCTCTCCGCCCCCTGTCACAATGGCCACACCACCGGTGAAGACGGCCATCACTGTATCGCCGAAGGCTCGAACTAGACGTGGCGATCCATACTCACCTGGAATGAACGTGCCTTCCGGCAGGTCGTCTAACGACTGCGACAGGGGCACTACAACAACTTCGGCTCTGCCCGATCTCGTGGTCAGGAGTGCCAGCGATCGCACGCCATCGGTCATCAGTCCCGTCACGCGCGATGCATCGACCGGCACGGAACGCGTGGTCATCGCCCGTGTCTCAAGATCGAGCACCGTCACAACGCAGCCATTAGCCCCATCCAGTGACGAGTACAGAAGCACGGATGAACCAACCTGTTCGAAGCGCACAACATCTGACAACGGCACAAGCACGGTCGACGTTATCCGCATGGAAGAGTCCAGAAGCGCAAGAAAAGCCGACGGACCGCTGCGATAGACCATGACGAATCCCGATCCCTTCGCAAGCGCCACATACCCTGCGGCCAGTACGCCGTTCTCCACCGGCCGAAGCGACAGGACGTTTTTGGCGAGTTCCACCGACAGCAGCGTGCCATGAGCGTTGATCACGGCCGTTTGGCCATCAGGTCCGATCATCAGGCGCTCGGCCACACGCAGTCTATCTCTGCGGTGTGCGCTGTCGGACACGGACGCCGGCACGGCAACATCGGCCGTCTGCAGGCTTTGATCGGATTCGGACATCCACCGCAGGCCAAGTCGACCCTCGGCGCGATGCAGTACCAGTATTCCGGAGCGCCACCGGGCTGCGTCGACAACTTCAAGCTGCGGCAGACGATCGGTAAACTCCAATCCCCGCGCCTGCTCGTCGGAGACGGCCAGCGTCGTTGTATTGCGGTCCCAGGCGGGACGCTGATACACGACCATCGAGCGCGCGGTATCGCCGTTCGTTGTGATCAGGCGACCGCTGAACGAGCGCTGGATGACCAGGCGAAGGGGCTCACCGGCATCGGCCAGCAGCGACAACGACTGCAGGACGATCGCGACGATGAGGAGGAGTAATCTCATGCCTCCCTGACTTCACAGATAACGAAGGCGTGGACGCCTTCACGACGTCCGACATATCCCATGCGCTCGCTCGTGGTGGCCTTCACCGACACACGATAAAGAGCAAGGCCGCACATCTCGGCAATGCGCTCGCGCATGGCCTGTTTGTAGGGCAGGATCTTGGGAGACTCCAGCACCAGCGTGCAGTCGACGTTCACAATCTCACAGCCTTGCTCACGGACCAGATTCACGGCATGGTCTACGAACTGCGAACTGGCAGCCCCCTTCCATTCCGGGTCCGTGTCGGGGAAGTGCTCTCCGATGTCACCCAATGCCAGCGCTCCAAGGAGCGCATCGACCAGAGCGTGCAGAACCACATCTCCATCGCTGTGTGCTACGGTGCCATGGGGCGAGGGGATCTCCACCCCGCCGAGCACCAGTCTGCGGCCTTCTTCAAGCCGGTGTACGTCGAATCCGAATCCTACCATGGTGCAAATCTACGGTGTGCATGGAATGTCGATCTTTGTTCCGTATGGCGGAACAGGCAATCAGCGTCTCGTTGCTCACGGGAGAGATCAAGCGCCTTCTCGAAAACGGGATCGGCGAGGTCCTTGTCGTGGGCGAGATCTCAAACTACAAACTCCACAGCTCGGGTCACCGGTACTTTACCCTGAAGGACTCCGAGGCATCCATCTCGGGCGTCATGTGGCGCACGCGTCCGCTGAACTTTGTCCCGCAGGACGGCATGCGCGTTGTCGTGCGTGGCAGGCTGACGGTGTACAATGCCCAGGGCAAGTACCAGATCGACTGCGTGGCCATGCGTCCGGAGGGGATCGGAGATCTTCACCAAGCATTCGAAGAACTCAAGCAACGCCTCGGTGCGCAGGGCTATTTCGATGCGGGGCGCAAACGCCCCCTGCCACGACCTATCCGGCGCGTCGGCATTGCAACCTCTCCCACCGGAGCCGTCATTCGCGACATGCTCACAACGATCGAGCGGCGCTTCCCGTCGCTCGAAGTGGTGTTCCGGCCGACGATCGTGCAAGGGGGCGAGCATGCCTCCCGGGATATTGCAGCAGCGATCGAGCAGCTCAACCGCTGCGACGTTGATGTGATCATCGTGGGTCGCGGCGGCGGATCACTCGAAGATCTCTGGTGCTTTAACACCCAGGTTGTGGCCGATGCCATCCGCTCTAGCAGCATCCCGGTGATCTCGGCCGTTGGACATGAGACAGATGTGACGATCTCCGACTGGGTAGCCGACGTTCGGGCCGCCACGCCAACGGCGGCGGCCGAGATGGTGACGCCCGTCACACGTCAGGACCTGCTGATGGCTCTCGATGCACTTGCGCGCGAGATGACCAACGATGTTCGTCGAAACATCTCCGTCATGCAGCAGCTGGCCACGGCGTTTGTGGACGGACGCGCCGCACGCAGGATCACCGAGCGCATCCTGATGCGCGCGCAGCGCGTGGACGATCTCTCTACCCGACTGGCACGCAGCGCTTCGAATCGCCTGCAGCGCGAGCGCATACGTGTCGATCACGCTGCCGCGCTCCTTACCAGTCTGCACCCGCTGGCCCCATTGCAAAGGGGCTATGCCGTCATTGAACGCAACGGCCACGTCCTGAATGCCACCACGCCGCTGCAGCCCGGCGACAAGATCGACATTCGACGTCAGAACGATGTCGTTCAGGCCACCGTCGATGCGATCACCAACGTTGAATCCACGAAAGGTACATCCCATGGCAAAGACAAAGGATGAAGCTCCAAAGAGCTTGGAAGAGCAGCTCAAACGACTCGAAGAAATCGCAACTCTTCTTGATCGCGGTGATGCACCGATCGATCAGCAGCTGCAGCTGTTCGAGGAAGGTATGGCCCTGGCCGCCGGTTGCCGCGCATACCTGGAGCAGGCGGAGCTAAAGGTCCAAACCCTCAGCGGTGAAAATCCCGTAATCCCGTAATCCCGTAATCCCGTAATCCCGTAATCCCGTAATCCCGTAATCCCGTACTTCCGTACTTCCGTACTTCCGTACTTCCGTAATCCCGTAATTCTCTTCCTATTCTTCTCGTGCCGGACGCATCATCAGGCGGCGTACGGATTCTTCAGCGTCAGCCCCCTGCCAGAGGATGGCAGCAACGCGTTCCGTAATGGGCAGCTCGACGCCAACTTGGGCGGCCAGCTCGAGTGCGGCCTGCGTGGTTGGGACGCCTTCGGCAACGGCGGACATGGATTCAAGGATCTGATCGAGTGTTTCTCCGCGGCCGATGCGCTCTCCAACGGCGCGGTTACGCGAGTGACGCGAGGTACACGTGACGAAGAGATCACCAAGCCCGGCAAGACCGTAAAGCGTCTGAGGGTCTGCCCCGAGAGCCACGCCCAGGCGGGAGATCTCCGCCAGCCCGCGCGTGATCAGCGCTGCCTTGGTATTGTCGCCCATGCCAAGCCCGTCAACAATGCCGGCGGCAATGGCAATAACGTTCTTGAGTGCTCCGCCGATCTCAACACCGACCACGTCATCGCTGGCATAGACGCGAAACGTTGGCGTCATGAACAGCTTCTGGACCATCGAAACGGCATCGCGATCACCTCCGGCACACACGACGGTAGTTGGCATGCTGCGCAGGACCTCTTCGGCATGACTCGGGCCGGATAGTGCCACGAAAGACCTCATGGAGGGGGCTATGTGTTCCACAATCTCGGAAACACGCAGACAGGTTCCTCGCTCAATGCCCTTAGCAAGGTTGACGACCACAGCATCGGTGGCAACCTCATCGATGAGCGTTGCACGGATGAACTGCGTCGGCGTTGCATTAACGATCACGTCGCGGCCGGACAGATCCAGCAGGTGCCTTGTAGCGCGTACAGAATCCTGAAGAAGTGCTCCTGCGAGGAATCGCTCGTTGGAGTGGACCGTGTTGATCTCGTGAACGACATCTTCCTCGCGGGCCCACATCAGAACATCATGGCCGTTCTGCGCCACGATGTGCGCCATGGCCGTGCCCCAGGCTCCGGCCCCGAGAATACCGACGGTCATATGTGCCGATGCTTACGACGAAAGAACATCAGCTTGGGGAAGCGATGCTCCGTACCCTCAAGAAGCCGACGCAGATTCGTGCGATGCGCATAAAGGACCAAAAGGGCCAGTGCAGCCAGGAAGTACACGAGCGTCAGATATCCGTCGATGTCTACGTTTAAAACATTCCGCCGGATGAACATGGTAATCGGGATTACAATGGCCGCCACCATCGAGCCGAGCGAGACGTAACCGAAAAGACCGATGAAGAGAAGAAACACTCCGGCAGCAATCGCCAGTTCGACCGGTGCAACAGCGATCAGCATGCCCACCGACGTGTTGATGCCCTTACCCCCACGGAATCCGGCGAACACGCTGAACATGTGCCCGACAACTGCCGTGATCCCGGCGATCAGGCGAACAACCGTAGAGTCTTCAAATGGCGTACGGTTCTCGAACGGCATCTGCGTGTCGAAGAACATCGCTACCAGGAGCACCGGAACCAGCCCCTTGGCGATGTCGAGGATCTGCACGGCCAGGCCGGCCTTCCAGCCGATGTTTCGGAAGACGTTCGTGCTTCCGAGGTTGCCGCTGCCTACCTTTCGGGGATCAACACCGTAGAACTTCTTCCCAATGATCAGGGCAAACGGAATTGCCCCGATGAGGTAGCTCTGCAGGATGATGATCACAAGTCGTAGCGTGGGGTCCATGGTCTGCCTGTGTGCTAGTCAAATCGTGTCTAAAATACGCACGACCGGGCGATCACCTGCGCGACTTTGCTCCGACCTGCGTTATCATACCGCAGTGGCTTATTCGTCATTGCGCTGGTTATCACCGCAAGGAAGGTCATCATGCCAGAAGACATGCGAATTGCAACACAGAAGCGACTCGAAGAGATCGAGCGTGAATTGGGAGATCTGCGCACCGAGCACGCCTCGCTGAAGGCACGCTGGGAAACGGAGAAGAAGCATATCCAGGCGATCCGGGCCATCAAAGCAGAGATCGAGGATGTAAAGGTTCGCGCCGCGGACGCCGAGCGCGTTGGTGACTACGGTACAGTTGCCGAGCTGCGGTATGGCCGCATCCTGGAGCTCGAGAAATCCCTTGCCGAACAGAATGCGGAGCTTGCTGCGGTACAGCAGCAATCGGCTCTTCTCAAGGAAGAGATCGACGATACGGACATCGCCGAGGTGGTCGCAAAGTGGACGGGTATTCCCGTGCGTAGGATGCTCGAGAGCGAGCGTGCAAAACTGCTTTCCATGGAGCAACGCCTCCATGAGCGCGTCATCGGTCAGCACGAAGCCGTCGTGGCCGTCTCAAACGCCATCAGACGCTCGCGGGCAGGATTGCAGGATGCCAAGCGTCCGATCGGATCGTTCATCTTTCTCGGCTCTACCGGAGTGGGCAAAACAGAGATGGCGCGGGCACTTGCGGAGTTTCTCTTCGACGACGAGTCGGCCCTGGTTCGCATCGATATGAGCGAGTACATGGAAAAACACTCGGTGGCACGACTGATCGGCGCTCCACCGGGCTACGTCGGATACGAAGAAGGCGGTCAGCTGACCGAAGCGGTGCGTCGGCGTCCTTACAGCGTCGTCCTTCTGGACGAGATCGAGAAGGCGCATCCAGATGTGTTCAACGTCCTTCTTCAGGTGCTCGATGACGGACGACTCACTGACGGTCAGGGCCGGCAGGTGGATTTCACGAATTCGATCATCATCATGACGTCAAACCTCGGCTCAGAGCTCATGCAGGAGCGCCTGCTGGAAGTGACCGAGGAGAACCGCGATGACATGACGGCGCAAATGCGTCTGGAGATCGTGGACATGCTGAAGCGCAAGCTGCGTCCGGAGTTTCTCAACCGGATCGACGAGGTGATCCTCTTTAAGCCTCTTGTCCCATCTGAAGTGCGCCGCATCGCTCACCTGCAGATCGCCTCCGTGGCTGCGCGGATGAAGGGGCTGGGCATTGATCTGGTGGTTACCGATGAGTGCATGGAGTGGCTCGGTAAACGTGGCTACGATGTGCAGCTTGGCGCGCGACCCCTGAAACGCGTGATTCAACGTTATGTTACCGATCCGCTTGCTTTACACGTGCTTGGTGCGGATGTTCGTGCCGGAGACCTCGTCACGGTGGATGCCGACGACACGGGTCGCATCACGTTTTCGTTCTCGTCCGGCAAGCAGGATTCCAACACGTAGCGCTATGAGTGCCCTTCTCCTCCTGCTGTCCCTGCTGATGTTGGCACCAGCAGGGATGGCACAAGACATCTCCACCGGGCCCGGTCTGGCCCGATCGACCTCGCGCAGCGAATACATGCGCGGTATTCAGACGGATTCAATGGCCATTCCTGCGCGCATCCGCATAATGGGCGTCGATCAGACCGAACAAGGCAGAATCACGGCCTCGGTTGTCGTGCTCGATGCCGACGGTAATCTGCTTCCGGTTTCTCTCGAGTCAATGTCGATGCTCTCCGACGTGTCCTGTCGCGGATCGGCGCCAACACCATTCTCGCTAAGTGTGGCTCGCAGCACGCGGACCGATGCGGCCCCGGAGCCGGTGAGCCTGTATGTGCTTTGTGATAACTCGATGCTCTCCGGGACGCTCACACGCGATGTCATCCTGAGTCTGCAGCGCAGCCTGACCGATGCCGGATCGGCCGATGCGATCGGCCTCGGCGTGTACAATCAGGCGCTGACGAGTGTCCTTTCGATAGGCCCCCTGAGCGGCCTCAACGAGCAGTTGAATCTGGAAGACATTCCGGCGGCCGACGGTTTGTCGTCGCTCTACACGGCCACGCAGGCTTCATGCCGTATGCTATCCCAAGCCGATGGTAAGCGTGCCCTGGTGATCATCACGGCAACGGCCGATAATGCCACCCCATTCAGCACTACGCAGGACGTGACGCGTGTTGCGCGCGAGGCCAAGGTTCCGGTCTATGTGATCCGCATCGGTCTTGAGGCTGCCGGCCGGCCCCTTCGATACATCACCTCCTCGACAGGCGGCAGACTGTATTCGATCGGTGAAGACCAGACGGCGGCTATCGGAGATGTTGTGCGCGAGATCATGTATGCGCAGAAATGGGCCTCAAGTGTCACCGTTCGGGCCGACGTAGAGGAGTTTGCCTCCTGCGAGTCCCCGTGGCTTCGTATCAGCATTGAGAGTCCGGAAAGTGCTTACGCCATCATGGACTCGATCATGATCACGCCTGTTGATCTGGCGCTGGAAACCTCGCCATCGATCGTTGCACTGTTTCGGGACACAACCGACTCTGATCTGCGTGAGTATTACCAGTCGCTACTGGCCATCAGTGAAATGCTCTCGGCAAGCCCATCGACAAGTATCGAGCTCACCGGTCACGTTGGCAGTGACGTCGGGAAGAACAGCGACGCACGGGCCCTTGAGCGGGCAAACCAGGTACGGTCGTTTTTGATCGCCAACGGCGTTTTGTCGCGTCAGATCGTCGTGCGCTCCGAAGGCAGCCGCAAGCCGCGCTACTACTTCCAGACTGACGGCACGCGTCGCCTGCTGAACAATCGCGTCGAGGCACGCATGTTCATCGACGGCACAGCGCAGCACACGATCACGGTCGAGCAGGTCGATAATGAGCAGACAGCCATGATCAGGCTGAAGACCTGGAAAGAACGTCAGCAGAACGCTTACTTCGAACCGGTCTTTGACAGCGGAGAGACCCGATACCGCATCAAGTTATGGGGCTTCACCTCGCTGGAAGAGGCCAAGACCGTCGCTGCGCAGATCAAGAAATACAAGCCGAGCTACTCGATCGTTGAGTGAGCCCCCTTCGTCGGGGTTCTATGCATGCTGCGACTCGAGCCAGCGCTCTGCATCGATCGCCGCCATGCAGCCGGAGCCGGCAGCCGTGATGGCCTGACGGTATACGCTATCCTGAGCATCTCCGCAGGCAAACACACCGGGAACGTTGGTATGCGTTGACTTGCCGACCGTTCGGATGTAGCCGACGTCGTCCATGTCGATCACGCCGTCAAAGAGTCGCGTGTTTGGCTGATGGCCGATGGCAACAAATGCGCCGTCCGCTTCCACATCGGTGATGGCACCCGTCACGGTGTTACGGACGCGCAGGTGCGTAAGCTTGCGCATACCTGCCTCATTTGTTGTGCCAACGTATTCATCGACCGTGCTGTTGAGCAGGAAGGAGATCTTCGGGTTATTGCGAGCCCGGTCGAGCATGATCTTTGAAGCGCGGAACTCCTCACGCCTATGCACGATGGTCACCGACTCAGCAAACCGCGTCAGATAGTTCGCCTCCTCCATGGCCGTGTCGCCCCCTCCGATGACAAACACCCGCTGTCCTCGGAAGAAGAACCCGTCGCACGTGGCACAGGCGCTCACGCCATAGCCCATGTACTCGCCCTCACCGGGGGCGCCGAGAAGCTTGGCTGTTGCACCCGTGGCAATGATCACGGCATCAGCCGTGGTCACATCACCGCGTTCATTCACGAGTGTGAAGGGGCGCTTGGACATATCCACCGAGGTGATCGTCTCGTAGCGAGAGACAGCCCCAAAGCGGTGCGCCTGCTTGCGGAACACTTCCATCAGCTCCGGCCCCATGATCCCGTGCTCGAAACCCGGATAGTTCTCGACCTCGGTCGTGATGGTCAGCTGACCGCCGGGCTGCACACCCTCGAAAATCGTCACGCCCAGATTGGCACGACTAGCATACAGAGCTGCAGTAAATCCGGCCGGTCCGGAACCGATGATAGCGATGGTGGTGTGCATTGGAAGGTTTCAGGTTTCAGGTTTCAGGTTTTAGGTTTTAGGTTTTAGGTCACTTGTCACTCGTCACTCGTCACTCGTCACTCGTCACTTGTCACTTGTCACTTGTCACTCGTCACTTGTCACTTGTCACTCGTCACTCGTCACTTGTCACTCGTCACTTGTCACTCGTCACTCGTCACTTGTCACTCGTCACTTGTCACTCGTCACTCGTCACTCGTCACTAGTCACTCGTCACTTGTCACTCGTCACTCGTC
>CANHFG010000036.1 GCA_947459875.1 Ignavibacteria bacterium | reverse complement strand
GGCACCGAAACGGTGTGAGGCACATTCGCCTCGCCCTTTGGCGAGTATGACACGAAGAATTCGTACTTGCCATTGCCTGGGATGGTCATCGGGAATGCAGAAGCAAGCGGCTTACCATCGAGGGTGGTTGGCTCAAAGAACTTGCCAGTTCCATCAAGTAGACTTTCCTGGAAGCCCGTAACAATGAGCTCAACGCGGTTACCATTAACGATCTCAACCTTGCGGCGAATGCCAGGTGAGCTCGCAGGGACTTGACCCCAATTTGCATCACCGACATAGATCTGTGGCTGTTCGCCACGTACACGGACTTCTGTCGTCTTCTGCGTGTAGCAGTCAAGTTCAACCAGCACTGTGTCGAGCACAAGTGGAGCTGCTTGAATCGTTGCCGTGATCGTGATATCACGCGACTGGCTTGGTCCAAGGACGAAGCCACCCGGAGGAGCAATCTTGAAGACCTGCGCTGCCGAGCGAACAAAAATCTTCTTGATGTTGACCGGACGATCCTTGCTCAGGTTCGTGATCGTCATAGTCTTCGACTCAGGAGTGTTGAAGGCGATCGTACCGAAATCAATCTTCGCTGGTGTCCAGCTGATCTTGTCTGCGGTGTACTGATAGGTCTTCTCAACGAACTTGCCAGAGCGCGTTACGACGCGCACAACGGCCATAGCGTCCTTCGTCTTGTCTTCGACAATGAGCTTGAACTTGACGTTCGTGTCACCACCAACAAAGTCAGGATCGACTTCAAGACGGTAGTTCGAAAGTTCTTCAGGATAAACCGCGAAGATCGAACCGCACTTGCCACCAAGCTGAATGATCTGACCTTCTGCTTCGATGTCACCGCAGATCGGTGTGTCCTTAACGTACAGGGAATCATCGCATGGAATTGATACATCGACCGAGATCGGCGTGCCATAAGCGCGACCCATCTGCATACCGTCGAGTGATCCATACGTCCAGGCCATCCAGCGAACACTTGGCTCGTTTGATTCGAGATAGTGATCACCAACAGAGACGCTCACGCGGATGGCCGAGTATGGCGTGCCCTGGATCTTGAATGATGCTCCACCGACTGAGGAGCCGAGATTCTTACCGTCGAACTTGATCTTGTTGATCTCGTCTGTCTTGTAGACGATGTTCATGAAGTTATCCATGCCCTCTGGAGCCGAGAACACACCGTAGTTCGTCCAGCGGTCAACCGATGGCACATATTCCATCATCGGCATGCCTGCTTCAACCGTTGGGTGTCCTTGCGTGTTGTCACCACCATCCTTGCCAAAGGCAGGAGGCAGAACCTTAGCGTACGACTTTCCGTACTGCGTTGCGAGAACTGGCTTGTCAGACTTCCAGAATGTTGCGATGGACATAACGGGAACGATGTGCGACTCACCACGACGAAGCGTACGCTCAGCGGCGAGACCGTCGCCCGAGCTACGCATCCGGAAGATCTTGGTGTCGTCTTCCAGGGCGATGAAGCGGACAACATCACCACGGTCGTCTTCGATGCCGATCTCTGCACCCGTCGTTCCAACTGGGTTTGCACGAACGGACGTGTACATGGTAGGGATGGTCACGAATTCCGTGCCGGCCATTTCAACTGGCAGCTGAGCGTCATGAACATTGTTGCGAACGAAGTGCGCTTCAGCAGCGAACATACCAGTTGGAGGAAGCACGTCTGGGTAGCGAAGGATCGCAACCTTGGTGTGTCCAGAAACGACGGCGAATGGCTTGGTGGAACGGATGAACGTGCCCGACATGTCCGTCGACCACTCTTTGTTCATGTCCTCGTCGATCTTACCGCGGATGAGAAACGTCTCGCCCTTTTCAAGGGTCACGGTTGCCGTCTGCCCCTTGCGAACAGGCGGTGTCTCCATGCCACCTTCGGTGTCCCAGGTTGGCGTATAGGAGATGACCGTGTTGTCACGTGCAGCGATAACGAGGATTTGTGATGGACGATACTTGTATCCGGAATTGTTGCCGTAGCGATCCTGATACATGTTTGCGGTGTAGTACGCGCGGCCCCATGCTTCAACAGGAAGGTGACGAGCAAGCTCACCATTGCCCATCCATGCCTGGAACGTCGATACCGACACCGGCTTGTTGGCTTCTACCACAATGCCGTATCCCGTCTTCGTTTCCGATGCGGTAGGCATGTAGCTTTCCGTGATCGGGATCTTCAGAACCTTGTTTGCCTCAACCGTGAACTCGCGGTCGAGACGCGCATTGTCGTTGATCAGGGCCGGAGTGCGAACACGCACCTTGGTGCGCTGCTTGGCCGAAATGAACAACTGCATCGCCGGCTTCAAAGCCTTTTCCGATGTACTGGCCCAGACCTGTGGGAAGCCAACAACGTAGTTGCGGCCTTCGGTCAGAACCATGGTTCCGCGACGTTCAGACGATTTGACGTCTGATGCTGTTACGGATGTGAAGCTCGCCAGCGTAAGCACAACGCTCGCCAGAACTCCGCAGAACAGACTGGAAAGAAGTCGCATGGACTTTCTCCTGAAAATTGAGATAGGATGATGAGTAGATTTCCAACTCGAAGGCACGCGGTTGTTACTTGCAATCCGTGCCGTGACCGAATAAAATAACCGAAAATCGGTTACTTCCAACTTGCATTTGTCGAGGAGAAATCAACAGCAATACCGTTGATGACTCTGACGACAACATTAATAACACTGAAGCACAGGAATTGTTACATACAAATCAGCCGAAAAGTTCATTTTCGGGCCAATCGGCGAACGAACTTATCCACATGGATTTCAAGGGGCATACAGACAATCACCAGGATAGCTCCGGCGATGAGATCAATGACATAGTGGTAACGAAGGTATACGGTGGCAAAAATGAGCCCCGTACCCAACAGTAAAAACACGTACCGAAGCTTGCTTCGGTTCTGAAAGGCAAGGACAATGTTCACCATGGTCAGCATCGTGTGGCCGCTGGGCATACAGTCGCGATTGACTACACCGGCAGGATCGGTAGTACCAACGACCACTCCCCCACCGATATTCACGATGCTGCGCAGGGTCTCCGTAAGCCAGAGTCCTGGTAGCTCACTGTTGGTCAAGGCAAAGTCATGCAGCGTAAATCGCGGCCCAACGGCAGGCAAGAGAAAGTACAGCACATATGAGATGAAGAACATGAAAGCCATCATACGCGCGAAGGAGATCACCTTTGCTGTTTCACCGCGCATCCAAAGCTCTACAGCATGGGATACAGGCATGAAGTAGAAGAGGAAGTAGCAGATCTGCAGGAACTCGGTCAAAAACGGATTCGCAAAATGAGAGAGCCACACCGTTGGATCCTGCCCGAACAGCGCTCGATCAGCCGCGATCAGCACGTTGTCGTACAGGTGGGGGTTCACGACGGGCACGAAAAGATGCGTCTGATCATACATCATGTAAATGATCGGAACCACATAGAAGTATCGTACAAACGACACCACAGCCGAACCCGTGAGGCGCACGAGTACGATACTAGCGGCAATGAGGGTAATAACGAGGACATTAGTCCAGACAACCGAAACACTGCCAACGATCGAGTTGTGGTAGACAAGAGCCATGATGGCATAGAGTGTCATCATTACGACCGCGTAAACGTCGGCCGCAACGAAATCGCTCTTCAGGATGTTCCAAACATCTCGAATACTCATTCGCGTCATCCGTTCGAGCCCTCCGGGACATGACCATTCACGTTACCAGCGCCTTGCCCAACCAAACCCAGGAAGATCTCGCCCAATAGCTGCGGCGGACACTCCTCAGCCCGCGTCCTGGCAAGGTCTACAGCGCCAATAACAGACGTTGATTTGAGGTCGAGGTTGTGCCGACGAGCCCAGTCTGCCAGAGCATTCGTCATTACCTTACGACGCTGCGAGAACGCCGCACGCACAAACTCCATGAAGTTCTCAACAGGCAGGTTCATTGGTGTTTCCGCCAGCAGTTCAAAGCGCACAACGGACGAAGTCACATCAGGGCGAGGAAAGAACGATCCGGGCTTGACGTGAAACATCAGCCGGGCGCGTGCGTGCAGCCATGTTGCTACGGAGAGTATCCCATAATCTTTCGACCCCACGCCGGCGACACATCGACGGGCCACCTCACGCTGCATCATGACAACGCCACGAGACACTTCGTGCGCCTGTGAAAAGAGCCAGAAAAGCAGGGGGCTGGTGATCGCGTACGGGATATTCCCGATGACGCATCGGTGCTGACGATCGGTCGTCGGTAAAAGGTCCCGGACGCGAAGTGCGAGTGCATCACCGCGTACGATCTGCACACGCCCCGACCGGACCCACGGCTGCTGCGAGAGGAACTGGACCGCACGGTCATCAAGCTCGACGCCCACAATGCGATCAGCAACCGATTCACAAAGGTGCACCGTTAGCGCCCCCTTTCCAGGACCGATCTCAACAACGTTGTCGCCAGCACCGATCTGCAATGCCTCAGCGATCGACCGGGCGGTAGAAACGTCCGTCAGAAAGTTCTGACTGAACCTCTTCTGCGGTGCAAAGCCACTGCCCACTACCGTGCCCCTAGCGAATGCATCGCATCGGCAATTCGTTGCCAGGTCGTATCGAGAGTTTCGGAGAGCACCTTGACCTGACCGACTACGGGCATGAAGTTCGTGTCGCCACTCCAACGCGGAACGACATGAATATGACAGTGTTCCGGCACGCCTGCACCTGCAGCAGAGCCAAGATTCATTCCGATGTTCATCCCGTGCGGTGCATAGGCAAGGTCAAGCGCCTTGGCAGCTCGCCGCATAGAGTGCATCAAACAGTCATAGACATCTTCGCCAAGATTCTGTATCTCTCCTCCGTGAACTCGGGGCGCGATCATGACATGACCTGGCGAGTAGGGATAC
Source organism: Ignavibacteria bacterium (assembly GCA_947459875.1). GTDB lineage: Bacteria > Bacteroidota > Ignavibacteria > Kapaibacteriales > Kapaibacteriaceae > UBA10438. The sequence continues at coordinate 15,343 of CANHFG010000036.1, read as the reverse complement.
CTGTTCAGCAGAACGATCGAGTGTTGGGCTACGTACACAACACCAGTGTCTCGGCAAGGTGCCTCGCTTCGTCCACTCTCGCAGAGAAAGCAACCGATATTGCTACCCGACGGGTTTCTGACATATTCGCCGCGCCACGCTGCCCAAAGCTGATCCATGATCGGAGTGTTTCCTCAATCGTGCAGAGCACAGGTAAAGCACAAAAATAGCGATGCCCGCTTTGGGGCGGGCATCGATCGTCGACTCTGACGTTGTGAGCTGTTCTTAGAGTGCGAAGCGGATGTCCACACCAACTTGAAGCGCGTTGACACGAATGTTGTCGGCATCGCTCAACTTCGTGATTCCGAAGTTGTAATAGGCGCAAGGAACGACCAGAATGCGGCCGACAGCGATCTCATATTGAACGCCGGCCTTGATCGCCAGACGCATGCCTGCACGGCCTTCGATCTGGTCACGAGCTGTGATCTGTGTGCGGTTGAAGTTTTCGTACTCAACTCCCGGCACGACTTCGAAGGTTGCATTGTCCGGATCAATAATTGACATCCGCTGAACACGATCCGAGCCGACAACGAAACCGGCGGTCGGACCGACAACTACACCGAAGCTCGAGTTGAACAGATTCAACTTGTAAATGAGCTCAATGTCGAATGTTGAGTACTGGATCGCAGCCGTGTGCTCAATCGCACTGAGGTACTTTTCACCGGTGTTCGGGTCGAGTGACGGAAGCGTATCGCCCCCTTGCGAAAAGTTCGCAGGGAAGGTATTATAAACTGCGCGAGCAATGATGGATGACTTGGACTCGCGCGGTTTGCCGAGTAGGTACTCGAAGGACATGCCCACGTAGTAGCCGTTCTCTGTTCCACTCGTGAATGTCGGGCAAAGAACATCGCCGGCAACCGACTGAAAGCTCGAAGAGTGGAGCGATCGGTTGTAACCGGCTACCGGGCCAACGTAGATCCTCGGGGAGCGCCGCGCCGGCTGAAGAGGTGTGGCGCGTGCACCGATTTCCTGCTGAGCAAGAACGGTGGTTGACGTCGCAAGGAGGAGTGTTGCCAGGAGTGCGTAACCCAACTTTCTCATACCCGATTGCCTTAGTTGACGATGATGATGTTCGTGACTTCAACCCCTTGTTCAAGCATAAACACCAGCCTGTACAGCCCCGATGGCCAGCCCGAACAAGAGAAATTACAATGCTGACGTCCCTTTTGCAAAGACAAATGTTCGGTCAGCAGAAATTGATCACCAGCAAGAGACTCAGCCCACACACGCGCGGTTGCGTTGAGTGATGATTCGACTTCCAGCGCGATGACCTGACTGAATGGCTGGCCAAGTGGACGCAGAGTGATTCCTCTGACGGAACCAATTGTCACGATACGCCGACGTGATCCGCAAGGATCTATACCGAATTCTACGTAAGTCGATTGTTGCTGCCTATAGCAAGGTGTGCCCTGAAGGGTGGCTCTCATGCTGTCGGGGTCGGGATCTTTCCACAGGACCGTTCCAAAAACTCGGCAATCGATCGTCCATGGTCCCCTCACAGCTTCCGCCACGCGCACCTCAATGTGCGTTGAATCCTGTACGATACTCGCTGGTACAAGCCTTGCCCCTACAGACGTGGTCAGAACAGTCCGAGAAGAGTCCAGAGGTCCGAGAATAAACCTTCGTCTGTCGATATCCAGACGCAGCGCGATCGGCAGAACTGCGTCCTGTTGGTCGGCAAGGCCAGCCGTGAGTCGTATCCTAGCCGGTCCGGCGGTGTTTCCCGAGCCATCCATAAATGAAGCTTCGATAGACGTCTTGGGCTGAATGATCTCTACCTCGATCGTGTCAACCAGAACAACACCTGCCGAATCCACAATACGGATCGTGGCGAGTCCTTCAGATTCGACACTCCAACGATGGGCGAATGAGTAACTCCACCGCTGCCCGGGAAGCAGATCAAACAGGCCAACACTGCGGCTTACATCCACCACGTCACCACCGAGACTCACGGTAACACTATCGACCCTTGTCGGGGCTGTGCCTTGATTGACCAAAACAATGCTGATGGGTTCGTCACTGCATGGCCGAACGCGCAAGCGCGTGCTGAAATCCAGAGTAACGTCCGGACGTGGTCTGTCGATAGCACGACCATAGAGCCGGAATCGACTGCGTCCTGCCTGCCCGTAGGGCACGGCATCGTGGTCTACATCGACAAAACACTCGTGTACGCCGAGTCGCGTGGGAACAAAGACAACAACGTCCTTTAGTCTCGATGGAAGGGGGCGAGGTGTTCCGACGCTGGTCAAGAATGACGCGGGAAGCACAAAACTCGATGAATCGGGGCCAACAATGCGGATCGCCTTTACGAGCAACTCCGCATTCCCACCCGAATATCCGGTGGTGAGGAGGTCAACAAGGGTATCCCGCTGCGTATCAACAACGATGGTGCCAAAGTTCACGTCCTGAACTTCGATGTCCGGCATCACCCCTACGCCCACCAGCGTTATCGACACGGGCGCGTGTGGTGCCCAATCGATGCTCACTGGCGACTCCAAAGAAAATGTATCGCGCGTCGTTGGACGAAATGACGCCCTGAGAAGAAGCGAGTCCCCGCTATCAAGTCGAGCCCCCTTTGCGGGTACTCCCGAAAGGGAGAACGCTGATGATGCCGGTGCAAGGGAGGGTTCAGCCAGACACCACCCGTCGCCGGAATTACGCAGAACGATCGTCGTGTCATTGATCGAGCCCACACGACGTGCTTTCCAGTCGATCACGACCGAGGCAACACGAGGTCGCACCCCCCGAGCACGGCAGACCACCCATGCATCCACACCCGAGGATGAGACGATCGAGTCGATTCGCGCGATCGACCCCTGCTGACGTGGAACAACGCAGACATCGACCCAGACCGTATCGCCGGGCGGGATCTGCCGCGGGAGTCCAAGCGCCGCCGTATCGAGCGTAAAGCTGGAGTCGAGCTTCGTTGCAATGAGCTTGTCGAGATCGGTTGGTCTGTCTCCGTTGTTGACGATCGCAACGCGCCCGCATGCCGTATCCCCAAGTCGCACGTCACCGAAGTCGATCGTATCGCCGGTGATACTCGAGCTGACGCGGGTCTTAACGTAGAACGTACGAAGCAGGCCGCAGGGCAGTTCAATATCGATCGATGCTGCCATCGTTGAAGTGTCGGCCCACTGCGTTGCGCATACCCGCACAGAGACCGAGTCTCGTGCCCTGATCGTAAAAGGACCTGTTGGATCGGCCACGACGATGCGTTGATTTCCCTGCCTGCTGAGCCCACGAACGGTGACCGGCGTCGAGTCTCTGTTGCGGATCACCACCGTCGTGCAACGCTCTCTTCCCCGCTGCGCGTCGATCACAACATCTCGGTCGACGTCTATCAGCGGAGCATCATACCGGTAGAGCCATTCCTTGCCGTTTCCCCGATCATCATAGGCATGAATAACCAGCTGGGCATCTCGTGTCATGTCGCGCACGCTAGCCTGGAACTCTACGCTGCCCGCAGAGTCAAGGGGCTCGGAGATCGACCAGATGTAGTTGAATGTTCTGGAACCGATCACCGAAACGTCCTTGAGATTTGCTGTATCGCGGGAGGTATCTCGAATGCTACCCGTGATTGTCCCACAGTCTATCTTCGAGCTGTAGACAGGGGGCGTATCGTCGCGTTTCCTCAGAGGCTCAAAAGCCAGCCCCACAAGATTGGCATAGGAATCATTTCTTGACGTTCCGTACATGATGGCACTGAATGAACCGCTGTCACAGGTGACAACGTGCGTGCCTTCCTGCAGATATACATGCGCCCAGTGAATGCTCGTACCGGGAACGACCTGCAATGCGAGCAGAGGTGCCGTGGCAGTCGCCAATCGACCGTCGATCCTGAGCGTCGAGAGGGCATCGTGAGTCGCCACAAGGTTGATGCAATAGAAAAAGCGCTGATTGCGAATGCTGTTGTCTGGATCCAGCGTCGGGAACCGGAACAGTGTTTCGTTTACAAACTGCTCGATCGGCGGAACGATCACCATCGCCGGGTCGAATGACCGTGTGGTGTCAATCTGACTCGACATCAGCTGTACCATGAAGAACGGGTCCGCCGAACTCCATGAAGCGGGCTCCGAGAGCAGCGTGTCGGCCCACGCGCCCACTGCTGACATCTGGAAATTTTTCAGTCCGTTGGCGGTGGTCAGCCGGATCGTTTGCCCGGGTAGCGACGCCATGATCCTGTACATGTCAGGTCTGTTGCTCATGGCAAGCGGCGCTGTTACGTAGGCACGTCCCCATTTATCTGAAGGCGTGAGCTGCTCGACAAGATGGTCCTTTGAGCCGCTCATTGACAACGGGATGCTACTTCGCATATGACCGGAAATGACGGCGACAGGTTTTGTCGAACTGATCGATGACCCCGTAAGGTCATCTCTGCCATGACCAGTGGCTCGCGCCTGCACGAGATAGCAATCGCCCTTGTCGAGGTTGACGCTAAACGGTGTTCTGGCCGAGATACCCATCCTGCCGGTCGTTGCCGTGGGTGTGATGGTCACACGGGTATCGTCTTCAACGGCCATGACCATGAACTCACCCACACGCGGTATCGTTGCGGTACGATCACGGTTGTTTGGCAGGTAATAATCCGTTGGCCTGTTGATGCTGTAGTACTGCGTTCCCAGATGACGTATGGGGATTGCCGCATAGGAATCTGTCGACCGCAGCAGCGTATTAAGGACGTACACAACGACCGGGACGTCCGATGTGATGAAGACGGACTTCTGCTGAACCATCTCCGAAGCCGTGTTGGCATGATAGGGACTGAGCGTCTCCACGTGCACGGTCTTTGCCGCGATCGGAACTACCACGCGTCCCAACGCCGCAGACTCAATGGTTACCGTCGCATCGTACTGGGACGAGATGAAGATCTGCAGCCGCGGGTCGGCTCCGATCTCCAGGATCTCGTTCTGCATGAACCCGACAACGAACGACGTTCCCTCGAGTGATGATGAGCCCCGTTTCGGCAGCACCTTCTCGATCTGCGCAGAAAGCTGCAGACCGAAAACAAGGCCGAAAACGACGAGGATGAGTGGGGCTCTTTTCACATCGCGGCCATGTTACGACATTGACGTGGCTATCGCAACATGGACCTTCGTATAGGCGCGGGCTCGTAGACCGGTCGAAGGGGCGGAAGTCGAAAGCCAGGAACCGTAAACTCGGCCTCGCGCCCTCTGACCAGACGCTCCGGATGATTCTCGCCGCTGACGCCACCAAGCCAGAAAACGTCGGTCAGAGCGTTGTCAACAATGGTCGCATTGATCGTGTCGGCGGCAACCTTGGCCAGCCCCTTGCGATCGCCTGACTCCTGACGGAACGTCACACTCTGAGCATCGCCCGAAGCCGTAAGCATTTTTACGGAGTCTGGCTGGATCGCGATCATGATTCGCTTGCCCACGATCTGGTCGTATCTCTCCGGCAGGAGTGTATCCGAGCGGGAGATCAGGACGGCATCACCATCGCCAACGATCGTGCGGATCTCCCCGCCCGAGCTGCGTGCCTGGATCGACTCAGCCACCAGGACGGAGGAGTCAGACCATACAACTGGCGACTCGGTTAGGTCGATCAGGCTGTCACGATCTGAATACTCCATCTTTCCCGACGTGGCCGCTGCCTCGGCACGCACCAGCCTGACGTTGCCGATGGCGGTCATCCGTCGGGGGAGATTCTCACCGGCTGATTCAGTGCGCATTTCGTCAGCAGCGATGAAAACTGTATCTGTCGATTGCACCCGGTCGTGCTGCCATGTCCAGGCACGCGCCGAACCATTCAGTCTCAGCGTTCCCGCGTTTGCGTCACGTCGAGCTTGATCGGCTCGAAACCACGATCGGCGCCCCGAATCCTGGATCACAACGTTTCCGAGTGCTAGCATGGTATCGACATTACGGTCATGAACGAGAGAGTCGCACCAAATGCGGACCGAATCATCGACGGCATGCACGTTCTGCTGGAATGAGGCGATGCGCTGCCGCAGGTCATACCGTCCCGTACGGGAGGTGATGGACATTCCTGCTTGGTCTACACGCAGCCCCCTTGGAGCATAAGCGATCGAAAGGCGTCCATCATAGCGCACCGAGGGGGCGGTAATGGTCATCTCCGACTGTCGGATGAGTACCGAACCGGTGAGCTCGACCGTATTGCGGAGCACATCATGGACAGCCCTGTCACAGCGCCCTGTCACGTTTCCCTGTGAAAAACGCACATTACCCTGAAACGTTCGCACTGAAGCATCAGCGGTTCCGCTGCCGATCAGACTGTCGGCATGCTCCAGAACGATCGGGATCTCCGGGCCGACCCCGTCCTGAGCCTGCACGACGGCGACGGCCAGCAATTGAATGGACATGATCAACGCAATGACTCGCATACCGACCAAATCTACGCCACATGCAAGGATGGTCGGCGTGAGCCGTACTTTTGTCAAGTTGATTCCACACCGAGGTACTGTGCACGATATAGGTTTACTGCCAAGAGAGCGAGCCGTGATCTCAGCCGTCATTAAAAAGGGGGCTGATCAGGATGTCGTCGATGAGCACCTTGACGAACTTGTCATGCTCCTCGATACTGCAGGGGTGGATGTGGTGGGTCGTCTGACCCAGGAACGCGAGCGCCCAGACATCTCGACGGCTTTCGGCAAAGGCAAGGTTGAAGAGCTGAAGGAACTTGTCGAAACCTCCGGAGCATCAACCGTGGTGTTCGATGATGAGCTTTCCCCTGCCCAGGTGCGGAATCTCGAGGAGGCGCTGAAGGTTAAGGTTCTCGACCGAAGCAATGTGATCCTGGACATTTTCGCCTCGCACGCACGCACGCTGGAGGCTCGCACGCAAGTGGAACTTGCTCAGCTCGAGTATCTTCTGCCGCGTCTAACGCGCATGTGGACGCACCTTTCCAAACAGTTTGGCGGTGTCGGCACAAAGGGTCCGGGCGAAACGCAGATCGAGACCGACCGTCGCATGTACCGCACGCGCATGCAGCGCCTGAGGGAAAAGCTCAAGGAGATCGACGTGCAGCGCATGGTGCAGCGCAAAGGCCGGGAAGGACTACCACGCTTCGCACTCGTAGGCTATACCAATGCCGGCAAGTCCTCTCTCATGCGTGTTCTGACCCAGGCCGACGTGTATGTGCAGGATCAGCTTTTTGCAACGCTCGACACGACCGTGCGGACGTTTGCATTGCCGTCTGGACAAAAGGCCCTTATCTCCGACACCGTCGGATTCATCAGAAAACTGCCAACGCAGCTTGTGGCCTCATTCCGCTCGACGCTTTCCGAAACGCTTGAAGCTGATATTCTTCTTCACGTGGTGGACGTCTCCAACCCGCACTACCGCGAGCACATGGCTGTTGTCGAGTCAACTCTATCAGAACTCGGCGCTTCCGATACGCCGGTGATCGTCGTCTTCAACAAGATCGACAACGTTCAGCAGCGTGAACTTCTTGATGACGCTGAGGCCGAATCTCCGGGATGCGTGTTCATCAGCGCTCACCGCGGACTGAACATCGACCGGCTTCTTCACGTCATGCAATCGACCTATGAAGAGTCGGCTGTTCTGCGCACGCTGCGAATCCCATACGAGAGTATGAGCATCGTTGCACGGCTCTATACTGAGGTCGAAGTTCTGCGTCGAAGCGATGAAGATTCCGATGTATTATTGTCTGTTCGCGTGCCTGCCGATCTGCTCGCCAGTTTCACGGCCAAGTATCGACAATACGTCACCAACGAAGTACCCTCCCACACATCTGCTTTGTGAGCACCCATGGCTGCCTTGTGGATCCTTGCGCTGATTCTGATAACCTATGTGGCCACCATCCTGGTCATTTACGTCGGACAGGAAGTTCACGTTCTAGCGGGCGCGGCATTGCTCGCCACCTGCGGATACGGAGCATTCAAACTCTTCCAGCGTCGTCTGACGCGGCTCTGAAACATTCCTGCCCTCGTGCATCGTGCTTCGACGTCTGACCATCCGATCATTTACCCTCATCGACGAGATCGATCTTGAATTCGATGGCGGGATGACCGTTCTGCTTGGTGAAACAGGAGCAGGCAAGTCGATCATTATCGACGCGCTTGCCGCCGCCATGGGCGAACGCGTATCGGCCGATCTTGTCCGCCACGGGGCTCGAAAGGCCGTCATCGAGGCCACCTTCGACGTGTCCCAGCGCCCCGCTGCAAGCGAGTTCGTCTCCTCGCATGAGCTTTCATGGGAGGCCCCGGAAGTTGTCCTCCGACGTGAGATCGCCGCCCAGGGGTCGTCACGAAGCTTCATCAATGATACTCCCGTGCAGAGTGCGATCACGCGCCAATTAGCCTCCATGCTCGTTGATGTCCATGGACAGCACGACACACTGGGACTGATGTCGCCATCGACGCACCTTGACGCCTTTGATGCTTTTGCGCTGACCGATGCTGCGGGACTGCGATCATCGATGTCCGAGCGCTATCGGAACCTTTCGCATGCAGCACAGCAGATCGATGATCTTCGCCGACGCGCTCGCGATGCCGATGCCGATCGTGCCCGGCTGCAGTTCATCCATGATGAGATCGCATCGATCGGACCCACGCCCGGAGAGGATGCAGATATCGCCATGGAACTTCGACGCATCGAAGCCGGAGAGCACGTAGTAGGCCTGGCCGTCAGCGTCCGCGAACGTCTTTACTCCGGAGATCCGTCGGCGTATGACCTTATCCGCAGCGCCATCGAATCAGTGCGGCAGCTGCAGCAATTCGACCTGAACATGCAAAGCGTAGCCTCGGACCTGGAATCGGCATTGATCGTCTGCAAGGAAGCAGCTGCGAGCGCTGCGATTCTTGCCGATGCGGACGACCGCGATCCGCAGCGACTTGAAGACATGCGCCTGCGCTATGCGGCTCTGCAGCGCCTGATCCGCAAATACGGCTCACTGGAGCACGCCGTCGAACGCCTTGAGGCCGTCGCCCGCGAACTGCACGAAGTGGAACATCTTGATGACGCACTGGCCGATGCCGAGCGCGAGCATGCCGTCGCCCTTGCGGCCGCAAACGATGTGGCCGCAATACTTGGTCAGCAGCGACGCTCAGGCAGTGAATCATTCGCAACGCTCATTAATGCAAGTTTGCAAGAGATGGGCATGCCGGCCGCAACCGTGCGACTCGACATCACTCCACGCGAACTCGGGCCCACAGGTGCCGACGGAGTGGAGATACTCTTTGCGGCCAACTCCGGCGAACCCCTTCGCCCCCTTGCCAAGATCGCCTCAGGGGGCGAGCTCTCCCGTGTAATGCTGGCCATCAAGCGTGCGTTGCTCGAAAGGATCCCGACCGGAACAGTCGTGCTCGATGAGATCGATACGGGCATCAGCGGCCGCGTTGCACGCACGGTTGGCGTGATCATGCAGCAGCTGGCCCAGCGCTTGCAGCTGGTGTGCATCACACACCTGGCACAGATCGCATCTCTGGCGGATAATTTTGTCCGCGTCACCAAGAGCTCCTCGGGTGATCGAACGACTGTCACGGCTGTCCGCATTGATTCGGCAGAAGCACAGCGCGACGTGGCAATGCTCCTGAGTGGAGCAGACGTGACCGAGACTTCGCTCAACGGGGCGAAGGAACTCATGCAGAGGTCCTCGCCGAAGACAGCACGAAAGGCCGGCTGAGCATGGAACGGTTCTCTGATGAGTCCATGCCTGACTACAACAGGCGAACGCTGACGGCCGAAGACCTACAGTCGCGGGTGCTTCTGCACGGCGATCCGATCCAGGTTAATCGTGTGCTCGATGCATTCGAAATGGCCTCTTCGGTTCATGCCGGCAAGCTCCGCAACGATGGCACCCCATACGTTGATCACATTGCCCGTACGGTGATGATTCTCATGGATGAGCTGAAGATCTATGACACCGATGTGATCATTGCGGCTCTGCTTCACGATGTGCTGGAGGACTCCAAGACGATCACCCGTGAAGTTTTGGAGTACAACTTCGGTTCCTATGTGGCGTACATCGTCGAGACACTCACCAAGGATCTTGACGCGGCAAAGGTTGACCCCGAGCGCGTCGATGCTTACTATGCTGAACGTCTGCGTAAGGCAAGTCAGGACTGCCTGCTCGTGAAGCTTGCTGCCCGGCTAGATAATTTCCGCTGCCTGAACTTCAACCTCAAAAAGAACCCTGTCCTGTACGTTTCGACGACGTTGGAGAGGTACGTCCCGATCGCCGAGGCCGCTGCAGATATCCGGCTGCAGCTGCTTGCGACGCTGATCCGCAACGAGGCCAACACGGTTCTTGGATAGCAACACGGAAATGTCCAACGACCTACTTCTTCTCGCTGCCCTCGAAGCAGCCGGCCAGGCAGGAGACATCCTCCGCAGTGGCTTCGGATCGACGCATCGCGCTGAATCCAAAGAGGGTCGGCACAACCTGGTGACCGAGTTTGATCATCGTAGCGAGCGCTGTATCATCGATGTGCTTCGCGCACATACGCCCCATGCTGGATTTCTGGCCGAAGAAAGTGGTCGGCATCACGGACCTGACGAGCTTCTTTGGGTTATCGACCCGCTCGACGGAACGGTCAACTTTGCTCATGGCATCCCGATCTTCTGCGTATCGATCGCCGCCGTTCTTAACGGGCGGATCCTCTGCGGAGTGATCCATCAGCCCCTTCTGCACGAGACCTTCACGGCAGTGGCGGACGCAGGGGCTTTCTGCAATGGTCGACCCATGCACGTCTCGTCGACCTCGAAGCTGGACTCAAGCATTCTGGTGACGGGCTTTCCCTACAACGTCGACATCAATCCGGGTGGCTGCATCGATCAGTTCGCCTCGGTCGTTGGTAGGGGGCTTCCGGTGCGTCGCCTCGGCAGCGCAGCGCTCGACCTCGCCTACGTTGCCGATGGTCGTTTTGACGGTTACTGGGAGGTTGCCCTCTCGCCCTGGGATATGGCTGCCGGAGTTCTGATGGTGCAGGAGGCGGCCGGAACCGTCACGCACTATGGCGGACGCCGGTTCACACTCGGAGCTGACTCGATCATCGCAACCAACGGCCAGATACATGCCGAGCTCGTGTCGGCCCTGGAGGTCCAGGCATGATCCTACGTCACATGAGCGGAGCAGGTAACACCTTCATTCTGCTCGATGACCGCCACGATGCTCCTGACACAGGCGAGCTCTCGGCAGAGTCCGTGCGGAACCTCATCGCTGTTCATCCACGTGCCGATCAGCGCCCGATAGAGGGTCTGGTTCGTGTGCTCTCGATCTCGACTTCGAACATTGTGGCGGAGTTTTACAATCCGGATGGCACGCGTGGAATGCTCTGCGGCAATGGAGCTCGCTGCGCTCTGCGCTATGGTCTGGACAACGGAGCTTCAACCGCCGGGGCGCTTCAGCTGAATCTCAATGGCTGTGCCTATGCGGGTGAGGCGCACACGGACGGTACCGTAAGCGTGATGCTTCCGCCGCCGGCGCAGCTGCGGTATTTCGCACCCGGAACACTGGAGGACGTCTCCGTTCCGGTATGGTATGTGAACGTCAACAGTGACCATGTGGTGATTGATGCTCTGCACGACGCTTCCGACCCGCTTATTGCGCTGCTTCGACATCATCCGGTGTTTCCGCGCGGAGTAAACGTCAACATGCTTCAGACCAGTGCCGACGGCCTGCTCCTTCTTGCTACCTTCGAGCGCGGTGTCGAGGCCATCACCCAGGCCTGTGGCACCGGTGCCGTCAGCGCAGCGCTGTCGATGTGGATGCGCACGCCGGCCGTGCATGATTACGTGATCATTCCGCCGAGTGGACGTCGGCTTGCCGTACGGATCAATGAAGACGGCGGACACATTACTTCCATCGAACTTCGTGGAGATGCCAGCTATGACAACGCGTGAATACCTCGAGTCGATCTATCCCTGGATGATCGAAACGCGTCGCCACCTTCACCGTCATCCCGAGCTTTCCTTCCAGGAGTTCGAGACGGCTGATTTCATCTCGCAAACGTTGACATCATTTGGTATCGAACATCGCCGGGTTGCAACAACAGGCATCGTGGCCCATATCGGCGGCAGCGGCCGAACGGTAGCTCTGCGCGCCGATATTGACGCGCTTCCGATCGACGAGCAGACCGGTCTGGAATACGCATCTACACGTCCGGGCGTGATGCATGCCTGCGGACACGACACGCACACAACGATGCTCCTGGCCGTGGCGCGCCTGCTCAAAGAGCGGGAGTCGGACCTAAGCGGCACGGTGAAGCTTCTCTTCCAGCCAGGAGAAGAAAAGACGCCCGGCGGTGCAAGCATCATGATCAGCCAAGGGGCTCTGGAAGACCCCACCCCCGAGGTCATCTTCGGTCAGCACATTGACCCCGACGCCCCCTTCGGGAAGGTGTCCTTTGTGGCAGGTCCGATGCTGGCCTCGGCCGATGAACTGTACTGGACGATCCGGGGCTTTGGAGCACACGCGGCGCAGCCGCATAAGGGTCGCGATCCGATCATGGCGGCAACGGGACTTGTGCATCACCTGCAGAGTCTGATCACCAAGCATCGCAACCCGCTGGACCCCGGTGTGATGACCATCACGAGCATTCATGGCGGCTCGGCCACCAACATCATCCCGGACGTTGTCGAGATGAAGGGTACCCTGCGCGCATTCGATTCCGCCTGGCGCGAACGTGCCTGGGAGTTTCTCACCGAGCAGACCAAGGCCTATTGCGCGCTTCACGGGTGCGAGGGCGTTCTTGAGATCTCCAAGGGTTATCCGCCGCTGATCAACAGCCAGCATGCCGTGGACTTTGCCCGCCGTGTAGCCCAGGACGTTTTGGGACATGAGAATGTTCTGGACTTTGAGCCCAAAATGTGGGCCGAGGACTTTGCGTACTACTCTCAGATGATGCCGGCCTGTTTCTGGATGCTGGGCGGGCGTCCGACGCAGCTCGATGCGATGCCGGGACTGCACAACCCGCGCTTTGCGCCGGAGGAGGAGTCGATGAAGATCGGCGCAGCGCTTCTTGCTGAGTCTGCTCTGCAATACCTCTCGAAGTGACGCTAGGATAGCCCCTTGTCGAAGGGGGCTGAGCGCAGCGTGAACACTGTGATCTCCGGCGGAATGCCAATGCGCATCGGTGGTCCGACGGTACCGATCCCGCGGTTGACATATAGGCGCTGCTGGCCCTTGGTGTACAGACCCGCCCACTGCTTGTAGACGTGCTGCGCAGGACTCCATTCGAACCCCAGCAGCTGAACACCGAACTGTCCACCGTGCGTGTGTCCGGCAAGCATGAGGTCGACCTCGTGACGTCCGACGATCTCGCGGTCCCAGAATGTCGGGTCGTGCGCAAGCAGCACAACCGGCTCCTGGTAGCCAACCCCATCCAGTGCACGGTCGATTCGGGCAAATGACTGACGAAAACCAGTATTGTCAGTGCCGGCGATCAGGATCGAACTTCCTTCCACGCCGATGCGACGGTTCGTGTTCACCAGAAGATCCACGCCCATCGAACCAAGCGCACTCTTCAACTGCCGGTGCTCATCGGGCGTGTTGTAGTGATCATGATTGCCCAAACACGCCATCACACCATAGGGGGCGCGGAGTTTCTCCAGCTCCCGTGAGATCATGGACAGTTCGCCCGGACGCTGATTGACGAAGTCACCGGTGATGACCACCAGGTCGGCCTGCTCAGCATCAATGATGCGTCGCACTTCTTCAAAAGGTCGATGATCGGGGAAAGAACCTGCGTGCACATCCGAGATCTGCACGATCCGCAGGCCATCAAGAGCCCGAGGTAACCTGTCGAGGGTAAGCTCGACGCGGCGCGTCTGAAAGTCGTAGAGTGTGCTCCACATGCCCCTTCCCACCATAACGAATGGCACGGCCGAGATAGACCATGCAGCAGTGCCGAGGAATGCCCGTCGGGAGGATTCCACGGAAGCAGCAGTCTCGATTGGCGTTGAGTCAGATACCGGCGCCAACTCGGCGGGAGTCGTGCGGCGCAGCCGCGTCCATATCGCTCCAACGCCGCGTGCGGCATCACGCAGCAGAAGAACCGCCGCGATCCCGAACTTCGGAAGGTACCAGAGCGAGACGAAGCCCAGCAGCGATACATCGAAGCCGTCCATGCGGAAAAAGTGACGTCGCAAGAGCATCGTCACGAGCGTCACGAACATCGCCGCAGCAAGGGCCCATGGCACGCGATACCACCAGCGGTTCATGTGACGTCGGCGGGCAAAGGCCGTCCAATGCCCGAGCACATAAAGGTCAATGAGAAGAAGTGTGGTGCCGAGAACGGCACCGAAAAGGAGCATGTTGGGTTGTTGATTCATCCCTGCTGGACGTCGTGGGTCGGTGATCGCAATTGGAGGAACAGAGCCTCGGCCTGAGCGATCACGGTTTGATCTTCTGCCGAAACAACCTCGGCATTGACGAACTGCTTACGTCCTTGTTGCGTACGTATCCATGCGCGCACCTCATACTCACGTCCGATCATCATCGGACGTCGGAAGTCTACCTTCAGGCTGGCTGTCGGTGCGCGTATCCCGACGGCACTGAGCGTTTTGCCCATTGTCTCGTCCAGGAGCAGCGAGATGATACCTCCATGGGTGATCCCCAGAGCCCCCTGCAGGCGTTCATCAGGACGGATCCAGGTGCGAACGACGCTGTCCTGCCGGCTGCGCACAAAGCTCAGCCTCAGCGAGCTGGGATTGGCCTGGCCGCAGCCGATACAGTGATTTTCTGGCTTGGGCCGCAGGATCTGCAGGTCATCGCCAGCCGAAAGGGGCGTTAGCGGCACCACGATCGAAGAGCCGCTCTGGCGGTACGCATGGTAGGGTCCCCATGGCTCGATGTTCCTGGCGATCTCCACCGCTACATGCGGAACAAGCCGACCGCGCTCGCCCACCGGCGCCCAGTGATACAGAACCCCGTCAGCCGAGTAGGAAAGTCGGTCGGGCGCGAAGGCCACCGACAGCGAGTGAGCGTACTCCAGGCGACCGTCGCGGTAGCCTGTGTACACGATTGGTGTGTCGCTCACACGCAGGTAATTCATCTCCTCGCCACAGCGGCTCACGAACGGATACTCCGGATAATCGGGGTTGGCCGTCGGGGCCAGGCGTCGGAAGAAAAAGTCAACAAACCACGGATCATCCTGCACTACCCCGTCAAGGGTCAGCACGCCGCGTGCATCAAGTTCGTAGTAGTACTCGCGGCTGACCATCAACGGATCACATCCTGTCTGGAGTGCCGACGCCGAGAATGAGCAACCCGTTGCGCATAGCGCGCCGCGTCACATCCGCCAGCAGAAGTCTGGCCGACTCCAGCGGAGGTTCGGCACCGAGAATGCGGCAATCATGGT
>CANHFG010000035.1 GCA_947459875.1 Ignavibacteria bacterium | reverse complement strand
TCGATCCAGGAGGCTCGGGATTCATCGACAGTGGAGAACATTGTTACCACGCAGGATGAGGTGTACCGCAGTGCCGAAGATGATACAGAGCAGGCCACGCCTGCCGCCAAGGAGGTCCATCGATACGTTCGAGCGCTGAAGCAGGGATTTGCGCTGATCGAACAGAATGGATTTCTCCGAATCTCCGACATCATGGCAATTCATGAGACGCTGTGCAGAACAAACACCGGATTTCGAAAACTGCCGGGTACGGTTCTGAGAAACTCCGTTACGCAGGAAGTGGTATATGAGCCCCCTCAGGATCCGCGAGAAATCGAACGTCTGATGGACAACTTTCTGGAGTGGTTTCACGCAACCCAACAATGGGGTATCGACCCACTCGTGCAGATGGCGGTGCTACACTATCAGTTTGAGAGCATTCATCCCTTTTACGATGGCAATGGCCGAACGGGGCGCATTTTGAACCTGCTACACCTGATCCGGAACGAGCTCCTAAGCGTTCCGGTACTTTATCTCAGCCGAGCAATTGTCCGTAACAAGGCCGATTATTACCGACATCTCCAAGGTGTGCGCGAGGAGGCCGGATGGGAGCCATGGATCCTCTACATGCTGCAAGCCGTTGAGTCCACAGCACGTCAGACACTAACGACGGTTAACGCCATCACTGAGCTCATGCATCAGACCAAACACCGGATTCGCAATGAGCATCCACGTGTATACAGCCAGGAGCTTCTGGCCAATCTCTTCCGCCGCCCGTACACCAAGATCGAACACATCATGCGCGATTGTTCGGTGTCACGTCCAACAGCCATGAAGTATCTGTCAACACTCGAAAGCATGGGCATCCTTCGGAAGGAAAAGGTCGGCCGAATCAACTACTACGTACACGAACAACTCCTGCGCATTCTGCTGTGAGCGCTCCGTGAAGGTGTGAGGTGTGAGGTTTCGGGTGTGAGGTGGAAGCGCATATCGCCCAGGTGAGGTCCTTCGTCGCCTTCGGCTCCTCAGGATGACGCAACGTGCGCTTCGCGCAATTACATAGTTACAGAGGTACGGAATTACGGGGGGGCAAAATTGTCATTCTGTAATCGGTCATTTCGTCATTGCGCGAAGCGCCGGCGTCACGTTTCATAGCCGTTCTCGCACCTAGGTGTCATGAAGACACCTTTCATCATCATCATTGCCGGTCCCAACGGCGTTGGGAAGTCGACGTTCGCGAAATGGTATCTGAAAGACATTGAAGAATGCTCGATGATCGTTGACCCTGATGCGATCGCACGAGACATTCGTGATGTTCCGGAATCAGAACGAAACATTACCGCGGGACGCTTGGCTATCGAGATCATCGACGAACTGCTCCGCAGCAAAGCGTCGTTTGCAATTGAAACGACACTCTCGGGTAAAACGCTTGCTTCAACGCTTGCGCGCGCCCGCGATGCCGGCTATTATATTGCCGTGCGGTTGCTCTGGGTGCCGTCCGTCCGTATCACGTCAGAACGAGTTCGTCGTCGCTGGCTATAGGGGGCGGTCACAACATTCCACTCGAGGATCAGCTGCGTCGGTTTGATCGCTGTTACATTAACTTCTTCACAATCTATAGGGGCATATGTCATGATTGGATTTTATACCTCGGAATTGACGAAGGCAATGAATCGATCGCCTCAGGAAAAGGTGGACTTCTATAGAGCACAGCTCGAATCTGGTGATAGAGAGCAACAGAGGTCTGCCGCTGCTGCTATTCGTGCCAGCTACGACGTTCGAGACCAGTACCGGCGCTCGGGGCAAAAGCTTGTGGTCATGATCGACGGCAACGTCCGCCACGTCGATCCAGACTCACCTGAGCTAGCGGATTTCACACCGCTGATACCCCTCGTAAAGAAGCTCTTTCCACTTGCCCCGCACGAAGAACCACCTGGGTTTGAGGTTTGAGGTTTCGGGTTTCAGGTTTCAGGTTTCAGGTTTCGGGTTTCGGGTTTAACACCGCAGGTGTCGCACCGTGCTTCGCACAGGTTTCAGGTTTCAGGTTTCGGGTTTCGGGTGTAAGGTTTCGGGTTTCGGGTGTGAGGTTGTAGCGCATATCGCCCAGGTGAGGTCCTTCGTCGCTGCGCTCCTCGGGATGCCGCAGCGACGAGGGACCTCACGTTGCGCTTCGCGCAATTACAGAGTTACAGAGGTACGGAGTTACGGGGGGCAAAATTGTCATTCTGCAATCGGTCATTTCGTCATTGCGCCAAGCGCTGCGTCATCCTGAGGAGCCGCAGGCGACGAAGGACCTGCCCGTGCGTACGCGTCAAAATCATAGATTTGACGCCATCACCGGGGGGGGAACACATTCATGAGCAAGAAGCAGAACGAGGGTGCGCCGAAAACGGGTGGAGAGACGCCGGCGGCGGACGTTTTATCGGGGTTTGTCGAGCAGTTTGAATCGCTTTCAGCGGTGAAGGCCGTTGTCGTGGTGCTTGCGCTTGCAGTGGCGATGATCGCCTATATCTACAACGACTTTCTCTTCGGCGATTCGGTGCTTCTCTACACGGACATCGGAAGCGACGCCGTTAACATCTTCTATCCGCTGTGGTGCCAGCAGGCCAAACTCTGGGCTGAGCATGGGGCTCTGCATGGCTTTTCACTCGAGACTGTCATGGGCATGCCCACGGCGATCAACCCGTGGGATCCGTTCGGGTGGATCGTCATCCTTGGTGGACCCGAATCAATCCCCCAGCGCGTGGTCTATGCCGAGATCCTGAAGTCGCTCCTCATCGCGGTCTTTGCCTTCTTCACCTTCCGGATGATGAACCTCCGGAACATTACCTCGGCCATCGGCGCACTGTGCTTTGCCTTTTCTGGCTACGTGGCCCTTGGTGCGGCCGCGTGGTACGTGCACTCGTCGGAGGTGGTCTTCATTGCCATGGCGCTGTGGGCGGCTGAATACGCGCTCAACCAGAAGCGCTTCTGGTATGCCGTTGCACCGCTGACGTTTGCCTTTATAGCCCAGAATGGCGGCTACCTGACGATCTACCTCACGGCGGCGATCGTCGTGTATGTCCTTATCCGCACCCTGCAGCAGGAGGAGCCCCTTGCTACTCTGCGTCGTGCCGGCATGACCATTGGCACTCTGGCCGTTGGCCTGCTGATCTCCTACTCGGCCATCAGCGGCGTCATCACGTCTCTCACGCAGTCGGGTCGGGCCGAAGCTCTCAAAACCGTCGAAGGGGGCTTGATGAGTCTGAAGAAGGAGCGCCCCCTGACGCAGCTGGCTGACCGGACGGAGCTGACCAAGGTGGTGCAGCGGGCGTATTCAACCAACGCGCTTGGCGTTGGCGATACCTACAGGGGCTCCACCAACGGCGGCGACAACTACCTGGAGGGTCCGCTGCTGTATTACGGTCTGCCCATGCTGCTCTTCTTCCCGCTCTACGGTCTTGGCCGCAGCCGTCGGGAAAAGCTCGTCTGGGGCGCCATGCTGGCAGCCGTACTCATGATGCTCATCTTCCCGTGGTTCCGGTATGCCTTCTGGGGCTTTAAGCTGGATTACTTCCGCGAGTTCACGATGCTCATCGGCGCATGTCTGCTGCTGCTGGCCATGCGCGGACTCGACGGACTGGTGAGCACGCGCTCGAATGCGCAGCGCATCTGGGTGCCGGTAGCGGCCCTAGCGATGCTGCTGCTGCCGTTTGTGTTAGCCAAGCCCGCAGCGCTCATTGACGCGTCGCAGCGCACCACGTCAGTTGTGCTTCTGCTCGGCATGGGCGGCATGGCCACGGCCTACGTGCTCACGCAGCGCAAGGCGCTGCTGATTGGTCTGCTTGCGCTGACGATGGTGGACCTTTCGCTCAATGCCAATACCACCATCACAAAGCGTTCTCTTCTTACTACGTCGGATATCCGCAGTGGTAAACTCTACGGGGATGCGTCCATGCAGGCGCTGCAGTGGATCCGCCAGCAGGACTCGGACCTTTACCGCGTGGTCAAGTTCAACCAGTCGGGTCCGGCCATCCACGCCAGCCTCAACGACGCCATGGTGCAGGAGTTCAACGGACTCATCGGCTACCTCTCCTTCCACAACAAATACTACCTGAAGTTCATGTCGGAGCTCGGCTGTGCCGATCTCACACGTCCGGACGAGGCAAAGTGGGTTGCGCGGATCATGACGCGCCCCTTCCTAGCATCGGCGCTCGGCGCCCGGTACTTCATCACGAAGGGGGCTCCTTTGGGCTTCCAGCCGGAGGTGTTTCCTCTCGTGCAGACCGTGCAGGATCAGTTCATCCAGCGCTCAAACGTCACGCTTCCGCTCCTTGTCTGCTACGATGGCTACGTCACGCCCGAGCAGTTCCGTCAGCTTCCGTCCGGACGTCAGGACTACATGCTGTTTTCATCGGTCGTGCTCGATGCGCCCGCTGCATCGGAGTCGGGAATAGCCCCTTACAACCTTGCGGCCGACACGGTGGTGAATGTTGTACCGGCCGACTTCGTGCGCGCGGCCGAGCAACGCCGCGCGGCCATGCAGGTAAAAGCCACCACCACCGCTACCGGTCTTACGGCCGAAGTCAACGCCGCCCAGCCCGGCGTGGCAGTCATTTCCGTGCCGTACGACCCTGCCCTCAGCGTGACCATTGATGGCGCGCCGGCCAAGACATTCGTCGCCAACTTCGGATTTGTTGGTGTGAAGATCTCAGGGGGCAAGCACACCCTGGCGCTGACGATGCCGTAACTTTGCCGGTCAACAGGGGAAAACGATGAACGGGAACGAGCTCTTTGTGCTGGTGCTGGCCACGGCCATGCTCGCAGCGCTGGCTTATCGCACAACAGGCACGATCGGGCGGACAGTTGTATCAACACTTATGCTGGTGCCGATGCTGTTTCTCGCCATAGAGGGGGCTACGCAGTTCCTGACGTGCGACGAGACCTACATGGTGCTGGAGCTCGAGGACGTGCGCAGCAGCAACTTCCGTCAGTGGAACATGGGCGGATATCGCACGTCGATCCTTCTGACGGGCACGATCTTTTCGGCGCTCAAAGGGATCATCCTTGGCAGCGCACCCACGGCTACCGAGCTGCATGGACTGACGAAGTCGATCCACTGGCTTGTGGGTTTTACGGTGCTGCTGATGATCCACGAGTCCCTTCGCCGCTTCTTTGTCCCCACGGACCGTCAGCCGCTCTTCTTTGTGCTCTTCTTTGCCGTGGCACTGTTGCTGCCGACCAACATCCTGGCCTTCAAGGTGGCCAATTACGACCTGCTGTCGATGATGCTGGGCATGCTGTGTTTCACGCTGACCCTTGGAGCGGTCACCGCACGCAACCTTCCGTCAGCCATTGCAGCCGTCATCGCCGGCTCGCTTGCCTCGCAGGAGAAGATCATCGCCTCGCCCTTTCTGGCGCTCGCCTCGGTTGCGGCCGTCTTCATTGCCGCAACCTGGCCCACGCGACTTCTGCCGGGTCGGGGCACGCCGCCCCCTGACGCAGAGCCGCTATCGGGCGTGCCCTGGGGCAGCGTGCTGGCTGCATCCGGTTCGGTCCTGGCTGCCACGCTTGTGCCCGTGATGCTCGCCTGGTCGGTGGTCAACGGTATCCATGGTGGACTCAAGTTCAATCTCGCTCGGGCCGTTGCGCCGCTCACCGGATACGTCTCCGTCGCGAGCGATGTGGCATCGAATTCCTCGGGTATGTTCTGGGGCATCAGTTTAGGCCTCATCGTGGCGGGCATTGTGTTCTCGTTTCTCTACCGCGTTCTGCGCAAGCGCATCGGCCTCGGTGGTGACGGCTCGCGTCTTGCCATGGCCGCGTCGATCACGGTTCTTCTCTTTGTTGCCGTGGGCATCTACGGCACCTATGCCTATGCCGTGTATGTGCACCCGTATTACCCTACACCGAGCGGCATCTACCTGCCCACGAAGTCATTCAACGATGCAACGGCGCACTACATGCAGCCGACGTTTGCCTCGCACCTGACGGCCGGCGTAACGATGTCCTACAGCGTGATCGCCAATGGTCTGCCGAGTGCTTTCTGGCTGCTTCTGCTGACTGCTGTTGCGGCGGGTCTTGCGGTGCGTCGCCCCCTTCACGTGCCTGCTGCATGGTCGGCCGCGGCACTATTCGTGCTGCTGTTTCCGCTTGCCTACGCCGTGACGCAGACGCCATTCGGTTCGAGGTACCTCAACCTCTTCCTCTTCGTCATTGCCGTCTTCGTTGTGTTTGCCGCCACCGGCCTGGCATCGCTTCTACGGAGTCAGCTCAGCTATGCAGCGGCCGCAGCGTTTCTGCTCCTTGTTGCCGGCGAGCTTTCTCTGTTCCGTCCAGTTGTCGGATCGTTCACACCCGTATGGAACAAACCCGAGGCGGAGTTTGCCACAAAGCCCCTCTATGGCAAGCTGCAGACGGGCTTCTGGGCCGGATGGGGCGAGGAGAACTACCTTGCCGGCAGGATCATTGCCGAGAAGTACCGTCAACCCGGACAGAGCATCCGCATTCTGTGCAGCTACCCTGGTGACTGGCTCTCGAAGGATCCGACCATTTCGTTTGTGCCGTACAACCAGCTGGTGCGCGCCACTTCTTCAACCGACTTTTACGTCCTGTCACGCCAGGCCATCTACCAGCTCCGCTACCCGTTCCCGCACGGACAGAAGCCGCTGTTCACCATCGACTACGGAGGGGCCACCATGGCATGGGTGTTCCGCGGAGATCAGCTCAGCAATACCATCATGTTCGTGTCACCCGAACGTGACGGCGGCTACCTGACAGAGGTCCCCGAGCGCCGAGCCGGCTCCAACGACCTGGCCAACCCTCAAAGGTCCACACTCACCGTCTACGAAAACGGAAAACCGCTGGGTCCACCCCACGCCCCCTTCGACGATATCCGTAAACTTGGCAGGGGGCGATTCAATCACTGGGAAAACCTCGTTTTCTTCACCACCAGCGACAACTCCGATCCCCGCACTAACGGGCGAACCTACGAGGTGCGGTGATGAGGGGGCAGGGAGGGAATAATGAGTGAGGTAACAAAGCCGCACTGGATTACGGTGCCGCAAATCGGCGACTCGCGGCTCGGCTACATTAGTGTGGCCGAGTTCGGAAAACAGGTACCCTTCGAGATACGTCGGGTTTACTGGACGTATTACACCCCCAATGATGTTACGCGCGGAGGTCATGCTCATCGTGAGTTGCATCAGCTGATTTTTGCTGTGTCTGGTCACATAGAGATCACCGTTGTGGACCGTCACCTAGAGCGTCACACATTCCAACTCGACAAGCCAAGCGAAGGTGTTTATGTACCACCTATGTGTTGGAGAGACCTTCGCTTTTCTCACAGTGCGGTGCTTCTATGCCTTGCTTCCTCGGAGTATAATGAAGCAGACTACTTCAGAACTTTTGCCGAGTTTGAAGCGTGTCTTTCGAAGTAAAACTATACTCTAAGGATCAGCGGGAGATCTGGGACGACTTTGTCGCCAAATCGATCAACGGCACGTTCCTGCACAGCCGACCTTTTTTTGACTGCAACCCGCTGAACGCAGCCGACGATCATTCGTTGATGTTTTATTCCTCGGGAAAGCTGATTGCGGTCCTACCCGCTACGCTTAGGAGCCACGAGGGACAACGTCTTTTCTCATCCCATAACAGGTCGACGTACGGCGGATTCGTGATTCACAGAAGCATGGGAGTTTCTGATGCTGTCGCGGTAGTCGACGTGCTTGTGAACCATCTGCGTTCACTTCAGGTCACGAGCGCGACCATACGGAATCCTTTCCGCTTTTTGTACGATCAGATCAGCGATGAATTCGAATACGCCATGTGGTTCCATGGTTTTGAAGTTCTATCCCGTGAACTTGAAGTATTCATCGACCTGACGCCTGGACTTGATACAGTCAGAGCGCGATACGTAAAGGCGACGCGGAACAACAACACACGTGCGCACCGGGATGTGATGGTGCGCATCGATGAGTTCGATCACCTTCCTAAGTTTTGGGCCCTGCTTGAAAAGAACCTCGCGGATCGTCACTCTACACGCCCTGTTCACTCACTTGATGAGATCAACAAGCTCATAGCAACAGTTGGGAAACAACGATTTGCATTTTCTGCGGGGTTCTTCGACAACGAACTCGTGGCTGGATGTTTGATGTTCATTCCCCGACCCGGTCTTTTGCATGCCCAGTACATCGCTCAAGATTATGAGCGACAGGCGTTACGTCCAATCAATGCTGTCATCGACGAGGTTGTCTCGTGGGGTTGTGCAAACCATTTCAGAGGTTTCAACCTTGGAACCGGCAATGAGGGTGGCCGGATAATGAACAGCGGGCTCTTTCACTTCAAAGAAGGTTTTGGCGGACGGTCTGTCCTGCGCGAAACCCATCATCTTCAAATCAGGGGCATAAATGGCTAAGAATAAAAAACTTGTAATCGTCGGCCTCGGTGAAACGTCGGACATCGCCTTTGAGTACTTCACTCACGATTCAGATTATGAGGTAGTTGCGTTTGCGGCTTCGGCCGAGTTCGTGAAACAACCAGTTCACAATGGCCTTCCCCTCGTTGCGATTGAGGGACTAGCGTCCACCTACCCGCCAGCCACTCATTCAGTATACGTCGCCGTTTCATATGTCAAGCTCAACCGGATTCGCACGATGCTCTTCAACAAGGTCAAGTCATTGGGCTACACCTGTGCAAACTATGTCAGTTCAAGGGCCTTCGTATGGCATAACGTTGTGATGGGAGAGAACATCTTCATCTTCGAAAACAACGTGATCCAGCACAAAGCAGTCCTGGGGGACAACATCATCCTCTGGAGCGGAAATCACATCGGACACCAAACAGTGATTGAAGACAACGTATACATATCGTCGCACTGCGTCATTTCAGGATACTGCCGTATCGGCTCAAACAGTTTTCTTGGTGTTAACAGTACATTCAACGATAACATCGTGGTAGCAAGAGACACGATCGTCGGAAGCGGCACACTTGTTGTTCGAAATACTGAACCAGGACAACTCGTGATAGGGTCTCCAGGAAAGGCTGCTACGAAAACCTCCTACGATGCCTTCAATGTTGAGGAGGAGTTACGGTGATGAAGTGGGAGAAGAAAGGTCTGATTTATGGCCCTGGCAAGGACATTGACTGGGCAGTTGATAGTTTCCTTCAGCCGACGCCGCTTGTTCTGACAGACCGCATCCGGGTTTTTGGTGGCATGCGTGATGCAAATGGTGTTTCGCGCATTGGCTATGTTGACCTAGACCTTAACAATCCATCGATCGTACTGGATGTTTCAAAGAAACCTGTGCTGGATATCGGCAACCCGGGGTTTTTCGACGACAACGGCGTAGTGCCTTGTGCTGTGGTGATGCGTGACGATAAAGTGTATTTGTATTATGCGGGCTATCAACTGGCGACCAAAGTCCGTTTCATCGCCTTCAGTGGTCTGGCTGTCAGCAACGACAATGGCCTCACCTTCACGCGTTATAAAACAGTCCCCATCCTCGAGCGGGCCCCAGGTGAAGAGCTATTCCGAGCCATACATTCGATCATCAACGTTGATGGAGTGTGGAGGGTCTATTATGGAGCAGGCAACAAGTATGTGCCTGGCGATAAGAAGACACTGCCGCTTTATAACATCCGGTATACCGAAAGTACCGATGGTCTGACCTTTCCTAATACGGAAGGCCGCGTCATCTTGAATTTCGAAGGCGACGAGTACCGTGTGGGCCGCCCATTTGTTTTCTATCGGGGCGGCACCTATCACATGTTTTTCGGCTACAGCACCGGTACGATCAGCTACAAGCTGGCATATGCATCATCGAAAGACGGTATCAATTGGGACCGTGATGATGCGGCGCTTGGCCTTGATTTCTCGGCGGATGGATTTGACTCTGAGATGATGGCCTATCCATCAGTCGTGTGCGTTGACGGAGTTTTCTACTTATTATACAACGGCAACGAATACGGGAAACGCGGTTTCGGCTATGCGCAGTTGAGCGGGAGAGAATTATGAGCAACCAAAATGTAACACCATTGCAGTCGCGTGTAACAACTGAACAGCAAAGCAACCGTGACCATCTGATGTCGCTGTATCAGAACAGTGCGATCCCGCCCAAGGACATGGTGGTCAACTTCCCTTTGTACATGCGCAGCTCGGCCGTCGCCAAGCTACTATACATCAATGAGCTGTATCAACTGATCACCGAAACACCCGGCGTGATCATGGAGTTTGGTGTATGGTGGGGTGCTAACCTGGCTCTGTTTGAGTCACTGCGTGCAGTACACGAGCCCTACAACTATACCCGAAAGGTCATAGGCTTCGACACGTATGAAGGTTATGCGTCGATCTCCGGTCAGGATGGAGACAGTGACCTTGTAACCTCAGGCAACTACAGCATCCCCGCTGACCATTTTACGCACCTGCAACAGGTGTTGGATTGCCATCAAAAAGAGAACGTAATGGCAAACGTTAAAAAGTATGAACTGGTCAAGGGTGATGCAACAAAGTCGATCGATGAGTATCTAAAACGCCATCCGGAAACCATCATCAGCCTGGCCTATTTTGACATGCAACTATACGCGCCCACAAAGGCTTGCTTAGCTGCTATCAAACCACACCTAACTAAAGGCAGTGTGATTGCAATGGACGAGATCAACTGCCCCGAGTTTCCTGGTGAGACGCTGGCGTTGAAAGAAGTGTTCCAATTGGACACTATTCGTTTGCAGCGGTCAGCTATCCTGCCTGATAGGGCTTATTTCATCATCGAATAGGCTGATTGTGGAAGTTGAGCTGTACCGTGAAGGACGTTCATGCCAATGCAGTGATTCCATTGGGTCGCCGGAGAACAGCTTCTTCATGCGTTCACAGAGCACCTTCTACCTCTAACTTGGCCAGCTTCGTTCCCACTAATGATCAAGTTTCTCGACCTCAAAGAAATCAATGATGGCCTATCCCGCGAGATAGAGACAGCAGCATTGCGTGTCTTGCGTTCCGGCTGGTATATCGGAGGTAACGAACTTCGACAGTTTGAAGCAGAGCTTAGTGATTATCTGGGCGGTGCAGGGGTGGCTGGCGTCTCCAACGGACTCGATGCGTTACGCCTCATCTTCCGTTCATACACACAACTCGGTCGATTAAGTCCTGGCGACGAAGTTATCGTTCCATCAAACACGTTTATCGCAAGTGCGCTTGCGGTGTCCGACTCGGGGTTACGAGTAGTTCTTGTAGACCCGAATCCTGAGACTCACAATCTTGATGCGAATGATGTCGAGGCCACTATCGGCCCACGAACCAGGGCTATTCTGCTGGTTCATTTGTATGGGCGTAACTCGTATTCTAAGGAGTTTGATGCCCTTGCCAAGACTCATGACCTTTTGCTGATTGAAGACAATGCGCAGGCTCTAGGGGCGTGCTATGAAGGAAGAAGAACCGGGATGTTGGGCCATGCCAGTGCCATGAGCTTTTATCCGGGAAAGAACCTCGGTGCTCTTGGTGATGCGGGAGCTGTTGCATCGACGGATCCAGAGCTCATGGCTATTGTTCGTTCGATGAGGAACTATGGATCATCAACTAAGTACTACCATGAGTTCAAGGGCTTCAACAATCGACTCGATGAGATACAAGCAGCAATCCTCTCTGCGAAGCTTCCCTACTTGGATGATGAGAATCTGCGCCGACGCAACATAGCTGGCGAGTACATTCAACTAGTCTCGAACCCTTTGATTGAAGTTCCATCAATGCCTGCCGATCCGCAAGAGCATGTTTGGCATCTATTTGTTGTGAGGACGCAGCACAGGGATGCTTTGGTAAAGCATCTTTCGGATAATTCAATCGAGACTGTGGTTCATTATCCCGTTGCTATCCACCAGCAAAGTGCATATTCTGAGTACAAGCAGCTATCTCTGCCAGTAGCTGAGGAGTTAGCCAGCCAGGTGCTCAGTATACCTATTGGTTCGCATCTTAAGGATTCGGATGTGGACACAGTTATTGATGTACTGAACGCCTTTACCTATTGATATTCTAGCTGGAGACGAGGAGCCATCGCACATTGCATGGTTCAACATTTATCGATCGACGCTGACGTATCAAGCAGTGACGTCTACTTTACCACAGCCTTTTCAACCTCAGATTCTGCCGTGATATGTTGAGTGATACAATTCCAAGTTGCGAATCTGGCCTGTGCTTGAGTTAAGGTTGTCGACCATTGTAGTGACGCGTTTTCGGAGTTCGTGGTTACACAGAAGCCGCTGCACTGCCTTCAAGAATGCGGCATCGCTCTTGCACGACAACATCCTCAAGTACTGGGGAGCTCCGCTGGTAGCGAGTTCAACCTCTCGTTGTTGTGTGCCGAGGTTGAGACTTACCACAAGGCAACCATGCGCAGCAGCGTTGAGCGCCGCCACACTGAAATGGGAATTAATTGAAGTGGTGACCATTATATCGGCACGCTGATACAAAGCCCTTGACTCACGGATGTATCCCGGGAAACTTACATTTCCCCAATGCTCTGCCTGTGCCTTTCTTCGATACTCATCGAGGAGTTCGCCAGATCCAACGAACATGAGTTTTCCGTAGCTATAGTAGCCGATCATGGCAAACAGGGGCTCATATCGATCAATGAGCTTGTCTGCAGATAGTCGCGCCACGCCAATCAGCAGGGTGTCATCAGCGCTAACACCGCAATGTTCCAAAATCTCCTCCAGACCAATGGTGCCATCCGGGAGGTCGGAGGATGTGAAGGGTATCTTCACAACTCGGCATCTCAATCGAACGAAACTGGGAAGCTCATAGTCTTGCATGATTGAAAAGAGTACGTCATTCCAAAGCATCACCATTGGGAGCACGAAACGGTAGTATGCTGGTATCTGCAACCTTGTCCCATAAACTGAAGTGCACCACCGAATGTCAATACCGCGACATAGAATTCGCAACAGGATCGCGAACAACTGACTCGCAGGCAAGTGTGAATGTACAACCGAAACATGATTAGTCTGGATTAAACGGCGCACTCTGTGTAGCAGCATTAACATGGCGATCAGCGCAGTGATACGCTTACGAGACTCCGACTCAAATATTCGGGTATCGGAACCAGCATTCTCTCGAAACCAGATCGAGTCTTGACTTCGGAGAGAGACCACGATTGCCCCATCTCCATGAGTAACCGAAGCCTTGCAAATCTGAGCAAGGATAGTCTGGGCACCACCCGTGCCTAGATGATCGATTATGTGGAGTATCGTTGCCACGGTTAGGTGCTAGCTCGATTTAAATCGACATGGACTGTTTCCATCATCTGCTCCGCAATGATATTGCCCAAGCGCCAATCGCAAAAGCTACCATCACCGGATACCCTGATATCGACGCAGCAAAAGCTATGCTCGGCGCAACGCCAATACTTGCGAGCATCGCGACTAGCGATGCATCCCGAACACCAACCCCTGCAATCCCGATAGGTAGCAATGCAAACAACTGAGTAGCTGTCGAGACAAAGAGGCATTGCTCAATCGTAATCGAGAATCCAAAGACAAGGCCAAATAGCAAGTATGTCGTGGCCGAGAGGCCTTGACCAACTGCAGCTAACAAAGTATTGGCTATAGTTCGCGATGGATAACCAACTGTCTTTAGTAGACTCCGAGTGATGACTTCAACGGGGTTGAGCCTCGCTCTGATAGGGCTCGGAGTAATGCGATAGATGAATACAACCATTTTCGAAACAACCGTTTTCGATGGTTGAAGATTGATGACAAGCATCGGCAACAGACCCAACACGACTGCTGAGACCGCAAGCAGTTGTTGTGCAGCTCCCGACATGATGCCAGTATCATCCAACCAAATGGCAACACCGAACAGAACGGCGAGCATGCTTAGGCCGATGACTTTGTCAACGATTACACCGGCCATGCGGCTGAGGGAATCCTCCTCGCCTGAACGTGATTCAACAACACGCACGACATCAGTTGTTAGCGAACTCGGGATGAGGAATAATAAATGCTGAGTGCTGAATGTGACGTACATCAGACGCCCAAGACTAGTGCCCGGCGACAGCAACCACCATCGGATAGTGGCAATAATCTGGGCAAGAGCATACATTCCCGCAGCAACCGGCATATACCACCATGGCAGAGAGCGAATGCTCTGCATGAGCATCGTGGCATCTACCTTGAAGACTACCAGTACCAGCAGCACCACCGACACAGCCAGTTTGATCCAGTACCCATATCGTTGCCAGAACGACTTCATGCGGCAATGTGGACCTGACCTTGCGCGATACGAAGAAGTTCGTCTGACACTTCAGTCCACGACACGCCGCGCGAAGCTGAGGACGTTGACGGCTGCATCACTCTATCTGCGGAACGAACTACCCTCATAGCAGCGCGGAGTCCTTCAACATCTCCACATGCTACGAGCTGTGTTGCCAGGCTCCCTCCCCCCAGCTCCTCATGCCCCATGATGTCACTGAGAATCGTCGGCAATCCACAAGCCATGGCCTCCAGGACGACATTGGGCATGCCTTCGTAGAGGGAGTAGTTGATGAGACAGTGTGCTGATTGATACTCGCGCAGAAGGCCTTCTCGGTCTTGCCAGGGCACGAAGGTTACCTGTGACAGGATGCCTCGACGAGCAACCTGTTCCTCAAGTTCGGGGCGCTGCGGACCATCACCAACCAGACGCAGTCGCACGTCGGTGCCAGCAAATGCATCGGCAAAGGCATTGATGACGACGGGGAGGTTCTTCTGCGGTTGGAACCGGCCGACGAAGAGGAATGTGAACGGGCCAGCAGGACGCTGTGCCGGCGGACGAAAAAAGTCGGTATCGACGCCGTTTGGCACAACACTCACCGGGATTGGGTCGGCTGCCATAGAGGCCTCTGCAAGCCCCTTGCTGTTGGCGATCACGGCCCGCGCTCTGCGCAGGATGCGACGCCGTACAGGACGCAGCAGGGTGTGCACGGTGTTCAGGTGCGGCTCCATGCCGGGAACATCTCCGCCGCGCAACAGAATGGTGTAGGGGATGCCGTAACGACCCTTCAGTGTTGGACCGAGCAGTCCACAGGGGATGCTAAAGAAGATGAACGCCGCGTCGGGCTTGTGCGTTCGTACGACGCTGCCCAGTGCGCGCCATGCGTGCCAGACAAAGCTCATCATCTCGCGCGGATTGGACTGCGAAACACTGGCCCGGCGTGATGGCAGACGATACACATCGACACCACCGTCCTCTGTAGTGTGCCCGACGTTGCCGCGAAATCCCGCCGTGAGCACTACGGCCTTATGCCCAAGCTGAACGAGCGCGTTGGCAATGTGACGCGTCGCATTGGCAGCGCCAGCGCCGATCGGAGGGTATTCGTAGTTGATGAGCAGGACGGTCATGCACGCTTATGAAACACGAACTCGTTGCAACCGGTCGGCACTTCGGCCGGGATCACCTTGTGCAGGATAAAGCCAAGGGCCGACATCCGACGGTTGGTTTCGTCGGTCGATTCGTATTCGTAGGGGTAACCACCAACCCAATCAACAACGTTGTACATGAAGTCCATGCCGCGCTGCTGACGCATAGGATTCTTGCCGGTGACGAGAAACTTTGCCAGCCAGATCACCGGATAGAGCAGCATGATGAAGAGCCGCTGCACAAGTGCCGGCGACTTGCAGTACAACCACTTGATCGCCAGCCAGGTGCTGCTCGTCCAGTGACGGTTGTAGAGCGCTAATACCAATGTGCCGCCCGGACGCACAAGCGACGCAGCATTCTTGATAGCTGTGGTCATGTCGCCCGTGTGATGCAGTACTCCCCACGAATGCACGATATCAAAGGTGCCAGACGGTGTCAGCTGCTGCAGCCTGCTGACGACTGACTCGTCCAAGATGGACCCTACAACACAGGGAATGTCGCGCGCGACAAGGTGCGAGAAGAACCGCGTCTTGTTCGCATCAAGGACCTGCTTGCACTTCGGATTGATGTCGCACCCATACGTTGCGGCATTGCGCTCTGAAGCCAAGAGAAGACTCATGCCCTGACCAAATCCAATGTCGAGAAAGGTCTTCCCGGCAAGGTCCTCATCGAGGAGATCCTGAAGCGCAACACGCGCCTCGTGGATCTTCTCATCCGTGAGGGCATTCTCGGAAAACTCTTTCCAGTTCTGTCCGAAGTCAAACTGCATGGTACGTCTTCTCATTGGTGCCCTTGCCCCCTTCCATCACCACCATGTTCCACAGAAAGGCGCGGTTATCGGCCTTGAGCGTGCGGTGCTGATCGATCTGCGCAGAAACGAAACGTTTGTTCAGATTGTGTGCCGCGGCAGCGGTGGTGGAGAGCGGAAGCCGACCGTTGCTCATCCATTTGCCGATGGGTACGCCAAAGCCCTTCTTTGGGCGGTACAGGATCTCGTGCGGGAGGTAGGGCTCGAGGGCTTTCTTCAGGATGTACTTGCTCTGACCCTTCCGGAAGCGGAAGCTGACCGGAATGCGGCGCACGTGGTTCACCAGATCGATGTCCAGGAACGGGGCGCGCACTTCCAGTGAGTTCATCATGCTGGCGCGGTCTACCTTCACCAGGATATCGTCCTGCAGATAGAGCTTCACATAGAACTCGGTCGCACGGTCGAGATAGCTATCCGATGCGCATCCCTGCCACGCTGCGACTGCCTCGCTGTACAGATCATCCAGCGCAACGGGTTCGTTGAACAGGTCCTCGATATCGGAAGGGGCCAGCGGACCCATCCAGACGGCGTTCCAGAGCGAGGGCTGGTAGCCCAGACCCCGCAGCGTGCGCTTGAGCTTGAAGTCGAGCGACATGTTACGGTGCGACACAGGCAAGCGCCGCACAAGCGACTCCACCAGCGTGTGCACGGCGCGAGGCATCACGGAGTTGTACAGGCGGGCCGGACCCATCGCTTTGAATGGATCGTAGCCGCAGAAGAGTTCGTCAGCCCCGTCTCCGCCGAGGGCCACGGTAACGTGCTTGCGGGTTTCGCGGCATAGCAGGTAGGTGGGTAGCAGCGACGAATCGCCCATGGGCTCGTCCAGCCGGCCCAGGATGGTCGGCAGAAGATCCAGGGCGGTGTCGAGATCCAGCACCTGACGTGTATGGTTGGTACCGAACTTCTCGGCGATGAGTGTCGAATAGGCCGACTCATCGAAACTGGCTTCGGTAAAGCCGATGGAGAAGGTGTTGATCTTCGATCCGTCGATGAGCGTGGAAGCCAGGGCCACCAGGGCCGACGAATCGATGCCGCCACTAAGGAAGAAGCCCAGCGGAACGTCGGCGATCATCCGACGTTTGATGGCCGCCGTGAGAAGTTCGATAAGCTGCTCGCCCCATACCTCTTCGGCATTGGCCGGAATGTTCTCGTAGGGCTCGATCGCAAACGACCACCACTGGTGCACCGTGTGCGACAGCGTGGCACAGTCGAGCAGCATAAAGTGTCCGCCCGGCAGCTTGTACACCCTCTCAAACATCGATGAGGGGGCGGGGATGTATCCGTAGGCAAAGTACTTCTTCAGCGCAGCGCGCGAAGTGTCCATGCGCAACTGCTCGTGCTGACGGAGCGCCGTGAGCTCGCTGGCAAAGGCGAACGTTTCGCCCTGGTGCGTGTAGAACAGCGGCTTCTTGCCAAACCGGTCGCGGGCAATGAACGCCGTGCGCCGCTCGGAATCATACAGGCAGAAGGCGAACATGCCGTTGAGCTTATGCAGCATGTCCGCGCCCCAGGCCTTGTAGGCCTCAAGCAGGGTTTCGGTGTCGGAGTCGGCCGTGGTAAAGCGGTGACCCCGGTGCTCGAGCTCGGTGCGGATTTCGCGGTGGTTGAAGATCTCACCGTTAAAGGTGATCACATAACGCCCCGTGTGATCGTGCATCGGCTGCACGCCCCCGGCAATGTCGAGGATGGAGAGGCGGCGGTGACCCAGGTACACGCCGTGGTTGGGCTCGGTGTGGAAGCCGTCGGCGTCCGGACCCCGCCAGGCAATGCTGTCGGTCATCCGCTTGAGCGTTGCTGCCTCGCCCCTTCCAAAAAATCCTGCTATGCCGCACATACCGTGACCGTGTTCCGTTTACGCGTTATCGAATTCATCGGACACGCTGTAGCTAACGTCCTGCGTGCTGCCGAAATAGGTCTTGATGGCGATGTCCGACAGCAGGCCCGCTACAAAGAGCTGCAGACCCGACAGGAACAGGAACATCGTCAGCAGAGCCCATCCGGAGTCGTTCACGGCCTTACCGTTGAGCACCTCGCGGATGGCGAACAGACCGGCGATCCCGCCCATGAGCATCAGAAACAGCCCGATGCCGCCCAGCAGGTGCAGGGGGCGCACGGCATACTTGTTCCAGAACCACACGCTCGTCATGTCGATGAGCCCCTTGAGCGTGCGGCGGTAGTTGTACTTGGTCTCCCCCGCCGTGCGGGCGCGGTGGTTCACCACGGCCTCGCCCACGCGGTAGCCCTTGATCTTCAGGATGGCCGGGATAAACCGGTGCATTTCGCCGTAGAGCGTCAGGCCCACGAATGCATCACGCTTGTACACCTTCAGAGAGCAGCCGCTGTCGTGGATGCCGTCGTTGATCAGGATCTTGCGCAGAAGGTTTGCGCCGCGGCTGACGAAGTTCTTCGCAAAGGGATCCTTGCGGTCCTTCCTCCATCCGCTTACAACATCCAGCTTGTTGGCATACAGATGATCGATCAGCTTCGGGATGTCATTCGGGTCGTTCTGCCGGTCACCATCCATGGTGACCACCAGATCGTACCGCGCTGCCTTTATGCCGGCATCCATAGCCGCCGTCTGACCGAAGTTGCGGCGCAGCGAGATAACCTTCACCGGCGAAAGCGTCCGCAGCACATCGACCGTATCATCGGATGAACCATCGTCGACGAAGATGATCTCAAAGGTATACCCCTCTCGCCGGCACACCCCAAGGATCTCCTCGTGCAGTGCGGCAACATTGAGCTCCTCGTTGTAGACGGGAACAACGACGCTGACCATGTGACTCATGGCCTACCCCCATGATAGTACGAGAGGAACCACTCGGCAAATCGCTCCAGCCCCGTGTCAAGGGGCGTGTTGGGCCGGAACCCCGTCAGCTCAAACAGATCCGTGCAATCGGCCCACGTCTGCACAACATCTCCCGGCTGCATCTCTACCAGGTTCCTCTCGGCCGTCCTGCCCAGCTTCTGCTCCAGAATCTCGACAAACTCAAGGAGATTAACAGGAGCCCCGTTGCCAACATTCAGGAGGCGATGTGGCACGGCAGAGCCGAGGGAAGCGCCGTTGGCGAGGGAAGCGCTTTCAGCGAGGGAAGCGCCTTCGGCGAGGGAAGCGGCTGCGGCGAGTTTCGAAGCTGGCGGCATCGGTAGGAGCCTTACAATACTCTCCACGATATCATCGATGGAGGTAAAGTCGCGACTCAGTTTGCCGTGGTTGTAGATGTTGATCGGTTTGCCGGACATGATGTTCTTGGCAAACGAGAAGTATGCCATGTCGGGACGTCCCCACGGACCGTAGACTGTAAAGAAGCGCAGACCCGTGGCGGGGATGCCGTAGAGGTGGCTGTAGCACTCGGCCATCAGCTCATTTGTGCGCTTGCTAACGGCATACATGCTGGCCGGGTGGTCTACTTTATCATCCGTCGAAAACGGCACATGCGTGTTATTGCCATACACGCTGCTGCTGCTGGCATACACCAGATGGTGCGGCATGTGCATTCGGCATGACTCGAGGATATTCAGGAACCCGAGAATGTTCGACGATACGTAGGCCTCGGGGTGCTCGATGCTGTAGCGCACACCTGCCTGGGCGGCCAGGTGGCATACCACCTGCGGTTGGTGCTCGGAGAAGATCCGCTCTACAAGCCCCTTATCCTCAAGGTTACCCCGGTAAAACCGGACCGAGTCTCCCAGCAAGGCCAGCCGCGCCTCCTTCAGCTTCGGGTCGTAGTAGTCATTGCAATTGTCCAGCCCCACAACGCTCCACCCGTCCTTCACGAGGCGCTGCGCCACATGAAATCCGATGAATCCTGCGATTCCCGTAATGAAGATCGTCTGCTGCCTGGACATGGTCATTCCCCCCGGCAAAGATAGGGCGGCGGGCGCGGGTTTCAGGTTTCAGGTTTCAGGTTTCAGGTTTCAGGTACTGCCGTCATCCCGAGCGTAGCGATAGATCCACGAGTGATTGTGTCCGCACAACAGCCCACGGCTTCAGCCGTGGGACGTCGTGGGTTAAAACGGTATTGTGTCCGCACAACAGCCCACGGCTTCAGCCGTGGGACGCCGTGGGACGTCGTGGGTTGAAACGGTATTGTGTCCGCACAACAGCCCACGGCTTCAGCCGT
>CANHFG010000034.1 GCA_947459875.1 Ignavibacteria bacterium | reverse complement strand
GCATCGGCCAGTGAGATTGTTTCCGGCGCTATTCAGGATCTCGACCGTGGTCTGGTCGTTGGTGAAACATCATTTGGAAAGGGGCTTGTCCAGCGCCAGTATCCGCTCGGTGACGGGTCGGCCTTCCGTCTGACGATTTCACGCTATTACACCCCGTCAGGACGACTGATCCAACGTCCGTATGGCGATAAAGACAAATATTACGCCGGTGAAGGCCGTGACGAGGGCGAGGAGGGCGACAACATCGACCACAACGGCGATGACACCACGAAGACTCGACCAAAGTTCAAGACTGCCAGCGGTCGTACCGTGCTCGGTGGCGGCGGGATCACTCCTGATTACATCGTCAAGCAGGACACGATCAATTTTCTCTCCCGGGCAATCCGGTCGAAGAATCTCTTCTGGGAGATGGCCGACCATATCATGCGCACCCGCGGCAAGGAAATCCGAACGACGTATGGTGCAGACATGAAGAAGTTCCTGCGCGAGTTCTCCATCAGCAGTGACGATATGGCGCAGCTGAAAAAGCTGGCGAAAGACAAGTCTGTCGAATGGGACGAGGAGCAAGCCACGGCCGACGCTGAGTATCTGCGTCTTGCTATCAAGGCCTACGTCGGTCGCACGGTCTTCAACAACAATGGCTTTACTTCGGTGATGCTCTCCATGGATAAGCAGGTCAAGAAAGCGCTCACGCTTTTCCCTGAGGCCATGAAGATCGCCCGCGTCCGGTAAGGATCCGGCACGAACCTCTGCGCACTATTCACGCCCCTTCATGAAGCATCTCTCATATCTCTGCCTTCTGGCGCTCATTGCCTTAGCAGCAGGACGCAGCAACGCACAGGATCTGATCTTTCCCGGCGAAGAGCTCACCTATCGAGTCTCATACTTGAACATCACGCTCGGCACCATTAAGTCCGTGGTGGAAGGGTATACCACGAGAAATGGCGAACGCGCGGCGAAGGTAAAGGTCTTTATCAAATCCAGCCCAAACATTCCCTTTGTGTCGCTGAATTCAATCTATGAGTCATGGATGGACACATCGATCACCTACTCTCGTCACTTTACTGCCAACACGGAGATCGATGGTGGCAAGTGGGAGTTCGATCAGTATGTGCTGGACTATCCGGCCAGAACACTGGTGATGGATAAGTTTCGCGAAAAGCAGAAGGTAGGATCGAAGTCGTACACGATCGCAAAGCGCTATAATGACGGCAGCTCTCTGCTCTTCACGGCACGGAACCTTGTCGGCGCAAAGAAGACCATCCGCCTGCCAACGATCATCATGGAAGACACGGTGAACACCGTCGTCAACTTCCGTGGCACCAAGAGTTCGGTAGAGATCGATGCCGTCAACTACCCAGTCAAGACGCTCTATCTGGATGGGCAGGCCAACTGGACCGGTATCTATGGCCTGAGTGGTCTCTTTGAGGGCTGGTTCAGCGATGACAACGCCCGTGTGCCGATCAAGGCCAAGATGAAGGTCTATGTCGGATCGGTGACCATTGAGTTGCAGTCGTGGAAACGGGGCTCATGGACGCCCCCTCGTGCCGATTCGTAACAATGCGCCTGTTGGTGGTCGATGGCGGAGCAACCGGAACTGACGTTGCTTTATGTGTTGACGGGCAGATAGCCGCCCGAGTTGAGCTACCCTCGGTCAAGCCACTTCGCGGTGAGCTGCGTACCGACCAGTTGTGTCTTATGCTGGGTTCATTTCTCGGCGCAAATACCGCCGTCGACGAGGTCGATGCCGCGCTCGATGGTGTCATCATCGGTATGGCCGGCGTATGGTCGGAGCGTGAGAGATATGAGTATGGCGACGCGTTTGTGACGGCATGGGCGCAGTACGTTTCGACCGATCACGTCCCGCTGGTACTCCTGTCCGACGCAGAGCTGCTTCTGACGTCTGCCTTTGGCACTGATGTTGGAGCTGTCCTCATTGGTGGAACGGGTTCGATGATGCTGATGCGTGATGCTGATGGTCTGTTGCAGCGTGTCGGTGGCTGGGGCCATGCTGTCGACGACGCCGGTGGTGGTTACTGGTTCGGTCGCCGGGCAATTGGAGCGGTTGCCCGCATGCTTGATGGGCGCGGACCCGAAACGCTGCTGATCCGTCCGGTGGCAAATCTGCTGCGCGTCGATGCCGACGATCACGATGCGGTGCGGGATGCACTGCGTCGAGCCGACCCGTCACGGATGGCACGGTTGGCTCAGGCAGTACTGTACTATGCCGACGAGGGTGATGCCGTGGCGATCGATATCCGTCGGGAGGGTGCGCGAGAGCTTGCGCTGCTGCTTCAGAACGTTCCCGCAAACGTGGATGTTGTCCTCTACGGCTCGCTGTTTGAGAGCGAGGCCTATCGTGAACTTGTCGAGCGGATGGCTGTTCGCCCCCTGCCAAGACTGCACGATGTGATCGGCGCTTTGATCGAACGTATCCATCGGGCAGGGCAGCTGCCAACGACGCTGATGTAGGACGTGTTCACACGACGGCGCTTTCGAGCAGGCTCAGCGCTCCGCCACGTGCCGAGCGCAGCCGGGCCTCGACACCGAAAGGCAGTGTGAACTTCTCCGCCTGATGACCATACATCAGACCACTGAGGATCGGACCCGAGGCCAGATCGATTCGCTCGCTCAGGACCTCATGAACATCGCGGTGCGGCGTGGAATGCGTCGACGGGTCAGCCTGCGACCACGATCCGTACACAGTCCCGGCGGCCGGCATGGCGCGCGTTGCATAGGCCAGTTGCACGAGCATTCGATCAATGCGATACGTTGCCTCGCCAACATCCTCAAGCGCAAGAATGGAGTTGCCGAGTGGTGGCAGATATCCGGTACCAAGCAGGCTTACGAGTACGCTCAGATTGCCACCCATTAACCGACCACGTGCGTCACCACGGCGGATCACCTCGAGCGGAGTGGGCTGGGACAGAGTGCCCAGGGGTCGACGTGAGGTGAGAACGCGCCAGAACTGCTCTTCTGATCGGGGATCGAATCCATCGGCCATATCAACACTGGGCATTGCTCCGCTAAAGGTCACAAGTCCGGCGCGCTTTAGAAGCGCCAATTGCAGAACGGTAACATCGCTAAAGCCAACGAAGATCTTCGGGTGTCGGCGGAAGACCGAGAAGTCCAGCAACGGCAACAGTCTTGCACATCCGTATCCGCCCCGTGCGCAGAACACGGCATCGACCTGCGGATCGCGAAACATTGTATGCAGATCCTCTGCTCGCTGCTCATCCGTGCCGGCTAGGTAGCCACCGTGCGTTGCAAGCACGTGATTGCCGAGTTTGACCGAGTATCCGAGCCGCTCGAGGTAACGAATGCCGCGCTCAAGTCGGGCCGTATCGCGCTGTGGCGATGAAGGAGAGATGATGCCGATCGTGGCATTCCGTGGTAGCGCTGCTGGACGTGTCACCGGCATAGGAACCCAAGTTGGGTAATTTGCGCTATTCCGCAAGATGCCCGCATCACTTCTCACTGGCGCTCTCTTCCTCGTCATCATGGCCTCGGGCCTTGATGCGCAGGAACCATCGCAGCCAGCCTTTGACCAGCTGCGTGGAGTAGTGAATCGCTACCTGGAGGTGACGGATGTCGTCCCGTGCCTGCGCACCGTTCGAGTGGCCGACTCGGCAACAATACTCGCCAGCGGTGACAGAGTGGTGATGATACAGATGCAGGGGGCAGACATCAACACGCAGGATGATTCGACGTTTGGTGCCATTGCAGACCTCAACGGAGCCGGCTCGATGGAGTATCTGTCCGTTGAACGTGTGAGCGGCGATTCGGTGATCTTTACCGCACCCTGGGTGCACACCTATGATACACGTGGGCGTGTTCAGCTGGTGCGCGTGTCTCGTCACGTGGACGCTCAGATCGTTGGCACAGTTGTTCCTCAGCCGTGGAATGGCCGCACAGGGGGCGTGGTGGCTATCGACGTTGATAAAACACTCTCGCTCGATGCTGATGTGACGTCAACGGCCCGTGGCTTCCGCGGCGGAAGTGTGTCGGTGAAGAAGGACATCTGTAACAACCGGGTCTGGACAGCCCCCTTGACCAGTGGAGAGGGCGGACAGAAGGGCGAAAACATCGCCTCAAGCACCACGGGTCAGGACGTCTGCGCCAAAGGTTCAGCTGCCAACGGTGGTGGCGGTGGCAACGGCGCAAATGCCGGTGGTGCAGGTGGCGGCGGAGGGGGCCGCGGAGGCAACGGTGGCGATGCGTCATCGCTGTGCGACCCGTATATCGGCTCAGGCGGACGTGCTGGCGGCGGTCTTGCGCGGTATGTTGCTCAGCAGCGTCTCTTCATGGGTGGGGGCGGTGGTGGCGGACATCAGAATAACAACCAGGGCACGGCGGGTGCTAATGGTGGCGGCATCGTCATGATCCGTGCGCAGATCATCGTGGCCACCACGGGTAAGGTGCTGAGTCAGGGCGAAACCGTTCGTGACACGTCGGCCTGGCGCAATGGCGTTGCACTTGAGCCCGGTGACGGAACCGGTGGCGGTGGAGCTGGGGGTAGTGTCATGGTCGAGGCACAGCAGATCGTTGGCATGCTGACGATCGATGTGCGTGGCGGCAACGGCGGGCACGTTGGCGCTCGGTACCAGCCTAATGGTCCGGGCGGCGGTGGTGGTGGTGGCATTGTCTTGATCCCGCGTCCCAACCCGAACATCGCCGTTCTTGCCGCCGGTGGCTTGCCGGGTGTACATGTTTCGTTCGAGACCGCACCGAATGTGTTTCGTCGACCTTGGGGTGCCACGGCTGGAGATTCCGGCATTGTAGTTGCGCCATTTACATGGAGAATGCCGACCGATCCGAACCTCAGCATTGCCGGCGCTGACACCGTCTGCGACGGAAACACGGTGGTGCTGACGGCCAGCGATGGTTTTGCTGACTATCGCTGGAGTACCGGTGAGAGTGGCCGCGTGATCAGCGTTGGTTCGGCAGGTCGCTATGCGGTGACCGTTACCGATAGCGCCGGCTGCGTGCGTCCGCCGAAATCGGTTGACGTTGGCGTTCGCAGCGCCCAGATCGTTGCGGGGCCTGACGTAAACTTCGGTACGACAGAGGTCGGCGCGAATCTTCGTTCAAGCTTTGTCATCCGTAACGTCAATTCCGAATCAATTACGGTATCACAGATCATTCTGCCCCCTGACGTGCAAGTCTCTGGCAATGCGCCCCCGATCGTGGTGCAGCCGGGCGACTCTGTACGTGTTGGTCTTGAGTTTCTTGCCAGCAGAGTGATGTCGCTGCGTGACAGCATCCGACTCTTGGTGAACGCACCGTGCACGGCAACAGCATTCGTTCGAACCTCTGCTGATGTGACGGCTGATCGCGTGATCTTTTCATTGCCACAGGTCAGCACTGCTCGTCCGGCCGAAGCTGTCACGATCCCGATTCAAGCACGATTGGAGACCCCCACGGCAGACATTCGTGGTGTTGGGCTGCGTCTCGTTGTTGGAATAGACGCGCGGCTGTTCGACCCGACAGCGGCTCGCGGGGCTACGATCACCGGCTCAGCAATCGATCGGATTCGATCACTGCGACTAATCGAACTGACGATTCCCTCAGTCGAAATCACGCAGCTGTCGTCTGTCATTGCAGAGCTTGACGGTACGACACTTCTGGCGGGCATCTCTGAGTGTCCAATCACGATCGAGCAGGCTGTGTGGAACCGTCCGCTCGGTGGGCCAGCCACTCGAGCCGATACGGGAAGGCTTACTGTCGGAATGCCCTGCGGTTCTTCACGTCGAGCCGTGCGGTTTCTTGGTCGCGACCGCTTCCAGGCGCACCCGAATCCAGCGGACGATGTCGTGACGATAGACCTTGGCGAGTCAGTTGCCAGGGGGCTTGCCTGGTCCGTGATGGATGCGCTCGGCATGAACGTTGCTGCCGGAGAGTTCGCGGGTCCAACCGGGCCGATGATCGTCATTCACCTGCCACCCATCGCTTCCGGCCGGTACCTGCTTAGACTCGCCGCAGATGAAGGGGCAGTAAACCTGCCGCTGATCATTCAACGCTGAGGTGGTGATCCCGAGGCGATGATCACATCCGGGCGTGATGTCATCACTGAGCGGATCTCAGCCCGTGCTGCATCGGATGTCCAGTCAGCGATCACTGCCGGGATGGACATGATCTGTTCCATCAGTACATCCTGTTCACGTCCAACGCGAAGTGCCTCGTTGTACGGAATGTCGCTCGAGAACGTGACCATCGTGTAGAGCGGGATGAGCTTGGCTGGGTACTCAGCATGGATCCATGCTTCAATCTTCTTTCGCCAGAGAAACCGAGTATCGGCCACCTTGTCGCGCATCTCGATGAAGTTCTCCAGCGCAAGGTCTGCGATCGCATCACCGGCCGGCTTACGTAGACGCTCATACTCGCGCAGAGCCGATGTCCAGTCATCACCGAACACTTCCAGACACTCCATCAGGATGCGGCAGTCTTCAAATCCGCAGTTCATGCCCTGACCGTAGAACGGGACGATCGCGTGCGCCGCGTCACCAATAAGTGCCACGCGACCTTGCAGTACCCATGGGCTGCAGCGCACGGTAACAAGGGATGATTCCGGATTGGATGCGAAGTCTTCGAGCAGTGACGGCATCAGGGGAATCGAGTCGGCAAAGTACTCCTCAAAGAAACCGCGAACGGCTTCTGGTGATGTGAGCTGCTCAAAGGAGACCGGACCCTTATGTGCCAGGAACAGCGTGCACGTAAAGCTGCCATCGATGTTTGGCAAGCCGATCATCATGAAGCTGTGTCGCGGCCATATATGCAGAACATTCTTCTCGATACGGAAGCCCCCTGCCTGATCTGCCGGGATGTGAAGTTCCTTGTAGCTGTGCTCGATATAGGACTGAGAGTAGTTAAACCTGTCAGTGATCTGCATGCGTCCGCGCACCTGACTGAAGGCGCCGTCTGCGCCGAAGAGCACGTCGGCATCAAGCGTGAACGTTGTACCATCGGGGCGAGAAAATGTTGCCGACGCATTCTCGAAGTCAACGTTTACGCAACCTGCTCCAAAGATGATCTCAACGCCGGCCTTCTCGGCGGCACTGAGCAGAGTTTTGTTCAGTTCGCCGCGTGATACGCTGTTGATGAACTGGCTTTCTTTCCCATAGGCCTGATAGGTCTGATTGCCCTGCTGGTCATGCATCATCCGGCCATGCATGGGAATGGCGATCGCGCGAATGTCATCGTCGAGTCCGGCCAGTGACAGTGCCCGCAGTCCACGGTCGGACATGGCAAGATTGATCGAACGTCCTGCATAGGCAGAGGCTGCACGAGGATCGGAGCGTCGCTCGACAAGGCGCACACGATGTCCGCGCCGGGCAAGAAGTGTGGCAAGCAGCGAGCCGACGAGGCCGCCTCCGGCAATGGTGATGGTCTTGGTCATGTGGTGATAAGAGGTTGTCAGATGACGGTGTTGAACCACGGGTCTCCCACGAAAATGCGGGAAGTATCCGGAACCGAAATGATCACCCACTCGGTAGAGTGGAGTTGACTGGAGAACTCACCGCATTCGGTGTGGTGGACACGAAGCTGCATGGTGCGTCCGAAGTTCTTGATCTCCACAACGAAGGGTTTGCCGATCGGCGCCGGGGTGGCTATGGTGCTGCGATGACCGTTTTGCTCGACCACCGTGCTGTCACCGGCAATGGTGATGACGAGACCTCGATCGCCCAACAAGGAATCGTCATGCGGTGTTGTCCGTGTCTGAATGATCAGGGGGCTTGCAGACTGCCGAATGATCTCAGCGGAAAACTGTCCGTGCGTAACGCGTTCGGCACGAAGTCCGACCCGTGCCGGACCCTTGATCTCGAGGCCGTTGTCGTGTGTCCGTTTAACCGTGTTGGGTCGGGTAAGGACAACCGCACGCACCGGATAGGCAAACGACTCCTGCATGGTGAATTTGGCAACCGAGCAGGAGCTCAACACCAGAACCCCAATGCTGCCGAGCAGAGTCACCAGAAGACACATTGCCGTGTCTGCGAAGCCTCGACTACTCATGTGGGTATCCCTTGCCATAGCGCAGGTCTTTGCGCGTAAACAGCTGGTCGAACAGCGAAGCCCCGATGCCGAGGTAGATCGCACCGAAGTGCGGATCGACCAGACGACGCTGATCGATGGAGAATCCGAACTCTTCCAGACCTCGTACGCGCGAGCCCGTGTTGCCATTGGCCCAGCCGGCAACGAGAGTGATCGACATCTGATCGGCCACGGGGAATGCCATGCGAACACCGGCATGAATGAAGCTGGACGGGGCAAAGTTCACTTCAGCAAACGGCTCAACGCGGAAGCTGCTGGTAAATGGCATCCAGTGATACGTCAGGCGCAGCGGAAGTACGCCGATGCCATACTCGGTGGAACCAAGAAACACGGTGTTGATCAGCGACGTACCGAGCGAGAGTCGATAGTCAAGGAAGGGTAGCGCGATGTCGGCAATACCCAAGCGTGCAGTGAGTCCTTTGATTGCCGGCGCGTCCGTGCCCGTGCGTAGCGTGGCAAAGATGGAGCGGTCGGCTTCGCTTCCGACGAAGGTCAGCTCGATCAGACCAACGTCCCACGCCGAATGCTCGTGATACTTCCACTCGGTGTCGAGTTCTTCTTCTCGATTGAGAAAGTCCATCACGGAAACACCCAGGCCGGCATACGGTACGGTGATAAACTCCGATGCTGAACTAAAGAGAGCAGAACCGAAGGCGTAGCCCACATACGCACGAAGGTTCACACCACCGATACTTCCGATCTCTGCTGAAACCGATGGGTTGACGTATTGTGTTGGAAGAAGCGACAGCGAGATAGACGGACGGATAGTGACGTAAGGAATCTTGCTCCGAAGGTAAAACCGCTTGTTCACCGACAGCACACCCGCGCCCATGAGGATGTTGTCGTTATCAGGGCGAATGACCTCG
The DNA here is from genome assembly GCA_947459875.1 of Ignavibacteria bacterium. Taxonomy (GTDB): domain Bacteria; phylum Bacteroidota; class Ignavibacteria; order Kapaibacteriales; family Kapaibacteriaceae; genus UBA10438. Next base: position 12,128 of record CANHFG010000034.1, on the reverse strand, counting down.
AAGGCCGTCACGCCCCATGACCAGTCGGGAGCGTGATCAAACCAGTCGAGCTTCCATTCCATGAGCCCCATTCGAAACATATAGCCATCGAAAATGAATGACGTGTCCTGAGGATTCTCTCCAAAAAGCACATCATCGATGTCGCGGTAAAGACCGAACAGTCCGGTCTTCGTGCTCTCGGAGTTCGCACTCGCAGATCCTACAAGGCTAATGCCTTCGAACAGGCACCATCGGATGAAGTTCGGGTATTCGCGGACCGAAATGCTATCGGCATAGCCAACAGTTCGCACGCGGTTTTCGACGCGCGAACTCGGAGCGATGACCCCATTGTCGCGCTCGCCCGGTGGATTGGTCACGCGCTGCGTTACCACCGTATCAAGCGTGGTTGTTGTGTACACGTCGCGTTCAACGCGGGTGGTCGTTCCACATCCGCTGGCGACAAGGGCCAGCAGAGCAAGAATGAGTAGGGGGCTGGTTGCGAAGCGGGTTACTGACATACCATGTTCAGGACGGGCCGCCCGTCAAGTGTAGCACGCACGTGGTCGCCCGCATGAAGCGGACCGACACCTTCGGGCGTACCGGTGAAAATACAATCACCCCGTTGCAGGGTGAAGACCGTCGACAAATACGCGATAAGCTGCTCGATGCTGCGCTCCATATCAGCCGTAGATCCATGCTGCCGGGTCTGGTCGTTCACGTGAAGGCCGAGTTCCCATGGACCCCTTCCGCACTGGTGGCGCGGTATGATCCTGCTGACAGGTGCCGAGCCTTTCCAGCTCTTTGCCACCGACCAGGGGTGACCATTCTTCTTGGCCTCTGACTGAAGGTCGCGTGCGGTTAGATCCAAACCAACCCCGACACCGGCCACAACGTCCCATGCGGAAGAAACATCGATCGTGTCGGCATCCGATCCTATCACCACGACAAGTTCGACCTCGTGGTGCACATCTCGTGAAAACGTCGGAAGCTGTATGGGCGCATCTTCGGTCAGATACGCCGAAGGGGGCTTGATAAACACAATGGGATCGTCGGCAACTGCCGCACCCATCTCCCGGGCATGTGCGGCATAGTTTCGCCCGATACAGTACATCGTGCCTACGGGGATCGTCGTGCCGTCAGTGAAGGTCCATAGTCGCTGCATGCTCATCGTCCTGTCGAGTCGTTCGGTGAATCGGAGATCTCTTCGCGCGCCGGATTCTGAATGTCGACGTCGGTGACCTGGTCGGTCGAATCGGTCGCTACGGCGAACGAACGTTGCCGCCATGGTATCAGGGGATTGCCGTACACCTTCTGCATGAGTCGTCCCCATACCGGTGCAGCGGCACGTCCACCCTGACCGTAGTCGCCCGTGAAGCGTACGCGCTGATCATCGAAACCGACCCATACCCCGCAGACCAGTTCCGGCGTCATCCCAACGAACCATGCATCGGCAAAGTCATTGGTCGTCCCCGTTTTTCCTGCAGCCTCTCCCGAGAAGAAGCGACGGATACTGGAGGCCGTTCCTCCGTCGACCACTCCACGCATCATCGAAACCATGGCACCGGCAACCTCTGGCGAACAGCCTTCGGTGACAACACGACGTGAGGCCTTTGCTTCGTAGAGGATGTTGCCCATTCGATCTTCGATGCGCGTGATGTAGTTCGGCTGCAGATGCATGCCCTGATTGGCGAAGGATCCGTAGGCCGAGGTGATCTCAAGGGGCGACACTTCCACTGAGCCGAGAGCGATTGATGGCACGGCCTGCATCGGCGAGGTGATGCCCATTTGCCGGCAGAGCTCGATCACGTTTGATGGAGTGGTATAGCCCGGCATGGTGACCAGCCGCGCGGCAACGGTATTGGTCGAGAATTTCAGCGCTGTTCTGAGCGGTATCGGTCCGCCCCCTTTTCGCGAACCGTTGGGCGCCCATACTGTTCCGTCATCCAACGTCCAGCTGAACGGACCGCTCTCGATGGGAGAATCGGGCGTGAGCTCGGGCTGCTGCTCTAGGGCGCTTGCGTACACAAAGGGCTTGAAGGACGATCCGGGCTGACGTCGGATCTGCGTGACGTGATTGAGTGAGTATCGGCTTGCGGAATTCAGACGCATTGCCTGCGGGGACGCGCCAACCATGGCGATGATCTTGCCGGAGCGTGGTTCTATGACCACCATGCCGGTCTGGATGGTTGTAACAATGCGCTTGACGCTGTCGACAAATCGTCGATCACTGCGAAGCCGCTTGGCAACCGACGCTCGAGCGTCACCCCGTGAGCCAATATAGCTGGCGTGACGGCGGATGGCGTGATCGATGAGCTGATTCAGCAGCGCCGTACGCCCTCGCCATGACCAGGATGCATCAAAGAGCCGCTGATACTCGGTCATGTGATCGGAGACGGCGTCATTTGCAGCTTTCTGCACGCGCGAATCGAGCGTGGTGTGGATCACCAGTCCATCGCGATACACATCATGACCATCCAGAGCGCGCTGCAACTCGTCGTTCTTGGTAAGCTCCTGACGTACCATTTCAACAAAGTGCGGAGCGATTCCCCGAAACACGGTGGCAATGGCCGGCTTGCGTAGCGGTTCGGCTGTGGCCTGTGCCCAGCGTTCATCGGTCAGATAACCCTGTTCGAGCATCATTCCGAGAATGAGATTGCGACGTTCTACGCCAAGAGAGTCATCCGACCCGTACTTCTCCGGAGCTTTGAAGAGTCCGACGAGATAGGCGCACTCGGCCGTGGTGAGCTTCATTGGCTCTTTGTTGAAGTACGAATGTGCAGCAACGCGCAGACCGTATGCGCCACGTCCGTAGTACACCGTATTGGCATACATCTCCAGGATCTCATTCTTGGTGTACGCCCGCTCGATCTGCAGAGCGGTCCACGCCTCGCGGATCTTTCGTGAGATCGTCTGTTCTTTCGTGAAGTATAGATTCCGCGCAAGCTGCTGCGTAATGGTAGAAGCCCCCTCCTTGGCACGCAGCGCAAAGACGTTCTTGACGGCGGCTTTGAAGATGCGTGTAACGTGCACACCCCAGTGATCGTAGTATGCTCTGTCCTCGGTGGCTATGAGTGCATGCACGAAGGCCGGCGGGATCGAGTCGAACACCAGGTTGGTGCGACGTGTCGTTGCATATAGATCCAGCATCACGCCGTCAGCGCTGTAAACCTGCGTCGCCAGCTCCTGTGGCGGATTCTCCAGTTGCTCCAGTGTCGGCAGTCCGCTGCTGAGCGAGTAGGCGATGATCCCGACAATCACCAACGTCAGAACGATCAGACCGATGCCGCCAACACGGGCTACACGGGCAGGGGTGAGGAATTCGGGTAGACGCATGATCACTGAACCCTTACAAGTTCAACGCGGCGACATCGACGTCGCCACGATTCGATGGATTCGCTCGGTCGACGCGGCAGAAGCTGCTTTTCACCGGCCGAACGACCTTCGAGGATGGTGCGCGGCAAGCCCCCTTCAACAAGGCGGTCGATGATGAACTCCACACGTTGTTTGCCCAGAAGCAGGTTGCTCTCGTCGCTATCGACATCGTCGGTGTGCCCGGTAAGCACAAGCTTCTGCACGCGCTCTTGGCCAGCCTGTACGTTTCGCACGAGATCGTCGACGTCGCGCTTCCATGAGCGTTCGAGTTCGATGCCGTTTGAATCGAGCGAAAACGGGTAGGGGGCGTCAAAGACCGACGTCGGGAAGTTGACGCGAAGGGTGAACGTTGGCGAAAGGCCGAGGGGCGCATTCTGCTCCACCGTGCGGTTCTGCTCGCTTGCCGGAATCGTCGTGACAAAGCTGTCGAAGAACAGTTCGTCGTTCTGCGCGGTGATCTCGACCGGACGTTCCACGGGCACGCGCAGGCTGTAAGCGCCGGCCGTGTCCGTGCGTGTGCTGGCCAGTACCTCGGTCGACTGGGGAAGGCGGGCGATAACCTCTGCGTCGACGACGGGCATGTTCGTAACGGTATTTATGACCTTGCCGACCAGCGTTGCCTGCGGGATGTCGATAGCGGCGATGTTCTGGCCAAGCGTCTGACGGCGATGCAGAACCAGCACGTCAAAGTCACGTCGATCCGATTCACGTCCATCTGGCCGCGTTGAGGCCACATAGAATGTTGAATCCTCCATCATGTGCGGAAAGATCTCATCGGCCGCCGAGTTGATCGGCGTGCCGACGTTCAGAACGTCCGATGCGCGCAGAGAGTCGGCTTCTTCGACCAGGCGTGCTTCGTGCACATCGTACCCTCCGTGCGAGGTGTGACCGGGAGAACTGAAGAGCAGGATACCTCGCGAGGTAACAGACGGGGTGAGCTCATCACAGGCGGTGTTCGCGCCATAGAGTGGGCGTGCCGCGCCGGCCACGCCCGACCGGTAGGGTGCGTACCACAGATCCGCTCCACCGAGGGATCCAGACCTATCAGAGGCGAAAACAATCCAGCGTCCGTTTGGCGTAAGTGCCGGGTGACCATCCCACGAGATCTCCTCATCGATGAGCGCAGAAGGGTCGACCGATACCGACCTTCCTGACACGGTGGCCGCAGTGACGGCAGCATCACCCATGATCTTTCCGTCCGGCATTGACGTCACGAGCACCTTCTGCAGATCGGTCTGCGGCTCGTCCGGCGAAGGTCGTTCAACGCGTGCAGCTTCGAGACGTCTCACGACAAGGGGCTTGGCGTCACGACTTGACATACCCACCAGAAGCAAGGCCTTGGCGGACGGCACCGGCTGCAATCCATACTCCTGACTCATCGAACTCGCCCCCTGCACGCGTGACATCACCCAGTAGGGGGTGCCGTCGGTTTTCGGACGCGTGGTGTCGATTGTCCTTCGCGGTGCCGGTTGAGATTCGCACACCGGAGGCGGTGGTGGCGGGGGAGGGGGCTCGGCATATCGTGCATAGCGCGGCAGGGTGCACGCCGTGAGCGTGACCAGCGTTAGCAGAGGAAGGAGTCTAAACGAAGGAAACATCCTGACGTGCGAGTGCATCGTCGAGCCGATCGAAGTAATCGGCGTCAGGTATCTCGATCGCCCCCAGTGAGGCCGTGAAGTCATTGATATACTGCGTGTCCAACAGGACGAATTGGCGTTGACGAAGATGGTCCACGAGCGCGGCGAAGGCGATCTTCGAGGCATTTGTTCGGCGAGAGAACATCGACTCGCCAAAAAACACGGCATTGATCGCGACCCCATAGAGTCCCCCAACGAGCTCCTCCTCAAACCACGTTTCAACGCTGTGGGCATAGCCCATTTCGTGCAGTTGCTGGTAGGCCTCGATGATCTCGGGAGTGATCCACGTCTGATCGCGCTGAGAACAGCGTAATATAACCGTAGAAAAGCCGTGATTTATCGTTGTTCGGAACCGCCCTGACTCGAGCTCCTTGCGCATGCTGCGCGAGATGCGGACCGAGTCGAGCGGAATGATCGCTCGCATCGCCGGACGGTGCCAGTAAATCTCACCGTCGGCCTCGTCGCCCATGGGGAAGAAGCCGCGCTGATACGCCAGGAGGATGATCTGCGGATCAAGCACTGCGGGGGTGATCTCAGAGGTTTCTGATGGCCGAATAGCGCACGTACGGGATGGAGCGGGAGTCGCAGAAGAGCTGCTGGTCTGTACAGAACGGGAATGGCCACGTCTGGTCGGTCTCGTTCGGACCCAGCGTGAAGAGCGGCGAAGCGCCGATGACCTCCCGCTGATGCACGTCCACATCCTCTCGGTCGGTGGCAAGCCAGAGTCGCGCACCCGGTTTGAGCACCCGGTGGAGCATGGCCAGAAACTCCACCGTGAAGGCCCGGCGTTTGTGGTGTCTCTTCTTTGGCCACGGATCCGGAAAGAAGTACACGGCATATTCGATCGACTCGGTCTCGATCCAGTCCAGCCCGTTGGCCAGAGAGTACCACTCGGCATGGGCGTTAGGGATCCCCTCGCCCCTTGCCACACCGTTGATGTAGTCCGGCAGTACCGCACGGACCTCGATTCCGAGGATGTTCAGCTGCGGATGACTAACGGCGTGTCGCAGCAGGAATGCGCCCCGTCCGCAGCCGAGATCAAGCACATCTGCCGCACGTCCGTTGGCAAACCACGTGGCCCACTCGGCATCATGTCGAACCGGCGGATACCAGGAGGCGATGAACTGCTGCTGGCTGGCTGGCATGTAGACCTGCGGGTTGGCGTGGTGCCGTACCCTCGGGATGGGGTATTTGGCCCAGGCGATCTGGGGCGATTCGTTCTGTCTTCTATCCATACGTGGTACAAATCTACCATTACGTATATTCGCCGTTCTTCCCACCGCCCAAGCGGTGTGGAAAGGCATTGCCGATAGTTTGACGTGGAGGACTCTTGAGTTCAAAAAATTGGGGCAAATGGTTGCTCATCGTGTTGCCGCTCGCCGCTGCAGGGTTGCTGCTGTGGCCGACGATCAACTACTCCCTGCTCTCGTCGGAGCGTGCCGAACTGGCCGCCGATACATCCCGTGCCGGCCGTGAGGCGCTTGCGCGCTGGGACGTGGACAACAAGGAGGCCTTCGAAAGCGCCCGTGCCGGTCGCATGAAGCTGGGCCTTGACCTTCGTGGCGGTGCCTACCTGACGCTCGAGGTGGACGTTCTGAAGCTGATCGAGTCTTCGGCCGACGCCGAGGCCATCGATGATGACTTCCGGTCCATCATTGAGGAAACACGCAAGGCAACGTCCAACTCGGATGTGGACGTCCTGACGGTGTTCCTCGAGAAGTTCCGTGCGCGTGGCAAGCAGCTGATCAACTATTTCCCGGCGGCCGAACTGACCGAACAGGCCGTCGAGGAGAAGCTTCGCCGCGATGCCACCGGTTCGGTGGACCAGGCCATGGAAGTCCTTTCGCAGCGTATTAACAAGTACGGCGTGTCGGAAGTAAGCATCCAGAAGCAGGGGTCACGTCGATTGGTCATTGAGCTTCCTGACGAAAAGGACACGGTACAGATGCGCGAGCTTCTGCAGCAGACTGCCCGTCTGGAGTTCAAGCGCGTGCTGATGGACCGTCGAATGGTCAAGGCTTTCTACGCCATCGATGCCGCGTATAAGGCTTACAAGTCTGGTGCAGCTCCTGTTGTGGTTGATACAGCCAAGGCTGCCGACACCACGGCAAAGGATGTCGCCGCGGCAGACACGGCAAAGAAGGCCGATACGGCCAAGACGGCTGCCGATACCGGCAAGGCCAATGACCCCTACAAGGGGCTGAGTGAAGAGGAAAAGGGTCGCCGCATTATCGCCGACTTCCCCTTCAGCTACATGGTCTTCGGAAGTGTCGCTGCCAATGAGCAGTCGCAGCCGCAGCAGTTCGACCTCGTCGGCTTGAAGGTCAACGGAGTCACGCCGGAACAGCTTCCTGAAAAAGGCATCTACATGTTCCGCATTCCTGCCCAGAAGCTGCAGGAGTTCCTGAAGATCCTTGCTGTACCGCAGGTGCGTGCTGCCATTCCTGCCGAGCTCGACATTCTCGTGTCGGCCAATGGAAATGCCACCAAGCCGGGCGTCCAGCCTGATTACTACGAAGTTTACGGTGTGGCTCGCGAAGCTGACCTTATGGGTGATGTCATCGAGGACGCTTACCCGAGCTTCGACAATTCCAATCAGCCCGTGGTGATGATGAACATGAACGCCGAAGGATCCGACCAGTGGGCTCGTATCACAGGCGCGAACATCGGCAATCGCATAGCCGTTGTGATGGACGACCGCGTATGGTCGGCCCCGACGGTTCAGGGCAAGATCCCGAACGGTTCATCGCAGATCTCCGGATCGTTCCGCACGGAAGATGCCATGCGCCTTGCCGTTGTTCTCAAGGCCGGTGCTTTGAAGGCTCCGGTCCAGATCATCGAAGAGCGCGTGGTGGGTCCATCGCTTGGTGAAGACTCGATCCGCCGCGGTCTTACCAGCACGGGTCTTTCGTTTGCGCTGATCATTCTTTTCATGATGGCGTACTACGCCGTTGGCGGTGCCGTTGCCGACGTCGCACTTCTGATGAACATTCTCCTGACGGTTGCCGGACTGGCGGCCTTTGGCGGAACGCTTACACTTCCTGGCATTGCCGGTCTGATCCTTTCGACGGCAATGGCGGTGGATGCCAACATCCTGATCTTCGAGCGTATGCGTGAGGAGCTCTATGCCGGTAAGACTCTCAAGTCTGCGGTGGATCAGGGCTTTAGTCGCGCTTGGAGCGCTATCCTTGACTCGAACCTGACAAACATCGCCGGCGCTATCCCGCTGATCATCTGGGGCTCCGGTCCGATCAAGGGATTCGCCATCACGCTTCTTATTGGCGCTATCATCACGCTGTTCACGGCTGTTGTGGTGACGCGTGCCATCTTCCAGCTGCTGATCGCCGGCGGCGCTACGACCCTCAACATTGGACAGAAGAGGACGGCATAAATGGATCTGATCAAAAAGACCAACATCGACTTTGTCACCAACCGCAGATTCTTCCTGCGGTTGTCACTGCTGGCAAGCATCATCGGTATGCTGCTTGTGCTGGGTCCCGAGATCCCGGGTCTGGGCCTGCCTCGCCTGATCGAGCCGGGCATCGACTTCACCGGTGGTACGCAGACGACCGTCTCGTTTGCTAACACGGCAACGTCCGCCGAGCAGGTTCGCGGTGCTCTGGGCAAGGCCGGTTATACAAGCGCTGAGATAAAGTCGTTCGGAAAGGATGGAGACTTCCTGATTCGTATCAACGATGTGCAGGACGATGCATCCAGGGTGTCGGCAGATCTGGTCACAAAGCTTAATGCAGCGTTCTCGAAGAATGGCGAAAAGGCCGTTATTCTGCTCGGTGCTGATAACGTTGGTGCGAAGGTCTCGGCGGAACTCGCTACCGACGCAGCGATCTCGTTGATCATCGCAACGATCATCATCCTTCTGTACGTCGCCTTCCGCTTCGAGTTTGTCTATGGCATTTCGGCCATCATTGCTCTTGCGCATGACGTCACGATGGCCTTCGTGATCTCGGTCCTTGTGAACAAACTCGGCATCCTCAATCTCGAGCTGTCGATCAATTCGCTTGCTGCTTACCTGACGATCCTCGGCTATTCCATCAACGACAAGGTGGTGGTGTTTGACCGTATTCGCGAGAATCGCGAAAAGCATCGCGGAATGCCCCTTGCCGAACTTGTCAACCTGTCGTTGAACGAAACCCTCAGCCGTACGCTCATCACCGGTATCTCGGTGCTGGCGGCTCTGCTGGTGATGGTGTTCCTTGGTGGTGATGTTCTCGAAGGTTTTGCATTTACGATGTTCACCGGTATCGTGGTCGGCACGTACTCATCGATCTACGTTGCTTCGTCCTTCCTGATCTGGTACACCGAGCGCGTCAAGCACAAGAACGTTGGCGCGGTGGCTCACACCGAAGCCTGATAGGCCCCCTTCATGAGCGTATCCATCATTGTTGGGGCGCAATGGGGCGACGAAGGTAAAGGCAAGATCGTCGACCTGCTATCTGAGCAGGCGGATGTTGTTGCGCGTTACCAGGGTGGTGCCAATGCCGGACATACGATCGTCTTTGACGGTCGGAAGTTCGTCCTGCACCTGATCCCGTCAGGCATCCTTCATCCCAACACCACCTGTGTTATCGGCAATGGTGTGGTCATCGACCCCGTTGCTCTGATGGAAGAGATCCACATGCTCGAAAGCATGGGCATCTCCGTGGCCGGACGGTTGCACATCTCCCATAAGGCTCACCTGATCATGCCGTATCACAAGATGATGGACGCGGCGCGTGAAAAGGGGGCGGGCTCGATCGGTACAACCGGACGCGGGATCGGTCCGGCGTACTACGACAAGGCACTTCGCACGGGGATCCGCATTGTGGACCTGCTCGACAGGGACACGCTGCGCGAGAAGATCCGGCTGAATCTCGATGAGAAGAATCGCATCCTGCAGTCACTGTACGGTGCCGAGCCCCTTGACGTGGAGTCTATGATCGATGAATACGTAGCCTTCGACACGCAGATCGATCCGTACATCACCGACACGACAGTTCTGCTGAACACGGCGATCGCCTCCGGCAAGCATGTTCTGGCCGAAGGAGCTCAGGGGGCTCTGCTGGACCTCGACCATGGCACGTATCCGTTTGTGACCAGCTCCAACCCGACGTCCGGAGGGGCGTGCACGGGGCTTGGCATACCGCCAACAAGCATTTCGTCGATCATGGGCGTGGTAAAGGCCTACAGCACACGCGTCGGAAATGGCCCGTTTCCAACCGAACTGAATGATGCCACCGGTGAGCTGCTTCGCACCGAGGGACACGAGTTCGGTGCTACTACCGGACGCAGCCGTCGTTGCGGATGGCTGGACATTCCCGCGCTTCGCTATTCGATCATGGTAAACGGGATTTCAGAGATAGCTCTGACCAAGCTCGACGTGCTGGGCGTGCTGGACGAGATCCGCGTCTGCACGGGATATGAGATCGACGGTCGACCCGTCCGCTCCTTCCCGGCCGACCTGGCTACCCTGAGCCGTATCACCTGTACGTACGAGACGTTCCCGGGATGGAAGTGCTCTCTCGAGGGAGTGCGCACGTTTGCCGAGCTGCCGCCCCAGGCGCAGCACTACGTTGAGGCCATTGAGCAGCTTCTGGAGGTTCGTATTTCGTGGGTCTCCACCAGTCCGGCCCGCGAAGACACGTTCCGACGCTAGGCGCCATAAAACCCAGAGACGGAACCTTCCGGCCGTGACATTGTTGTTAGTCTGCGGAACCATGCGTTTTGGTATGTTCCCAATCTCTAACAATGCGCCCCCTCGCCCTCATCTTCTTTGCTCTCTTTAGCGTCTGCTCCCTTGGAGCGCAGACCGCGCAGCGATGGGCGAAAGTTGCCCTGCCTTCGCCGTACGATCAGGGGTATTACCTCGACATCTTCTTTCTGCCATCGAAGCCGAATCTTGGCTGGGCCTGCGATCAGTTCAAGGGCTACGTGGTGCGAACAACCGATGGCGGCGCTACATGGCAAGGGGCGAGTGTTTCAGGCGGGTCAAACTGTCATCTCGAGTACATTCAATTCCTGGATGACAGCATTGGCTACACTTCCGGTCCGTGTGGGATGTACAAGTCCACCAATGGCGGCGTGACGTGGACATCAATCAAACCCGCCGGTTCTCCGACGATGTGGGGCGGCTGGTTCCGCACGGCCAATGAGGGCTGGTTTACCGGAGGGGGCTGCGGGTCGTGCACGTTCCTCAAGACCACGGACGGCGGGACGACCTTTACGAGTGTTACCGACACGTCCGTCAAGACGTCGGTCTTGTCCGACCCTTACTGGGCAGCCGACATGGCGCCGGGAGAAGTGTTTGCCATTGGTAGTGGCACTCTGTGGAGATCCAGCGATGATGGTGCGACGTGGCAGTCCTTTGCCAGCACAGGAAATAACGCCCCCTGGCATGAAGAGCTGGCGATGGTCGGACAGTCGGTACTGATTCCCAATGCCCAGGAGCGATGCGGGAGTGCAGCTCCGGCCAACCCCGGCATGAGATTCAGCACGGATCGCGGCACAACGTGGCGCAATTTCAGCTCAGGCAGGCAGATGTATGGAACATTTCTGCACGATACGCAGCGCGGTTGGGCTGCTGGTGAGTCTGAGGGTGTTTACTACACATCGAATGCCGGACAGACCTGGACACAACGTGCCTGCGGACTGAACAATGCGGACATGGACGATGTCTTCTTCATCGATGACAATAACGGATGGGTCGTCGGTGAAGGGATCTTCCGGACCGCGCCAGCACTGCGGACACAGAGCGATACGGTTGTGAAGTTTGCGTTCGTGTGTCCTGATTCCACCGGAAGAGACACCGTAAGCGTTCAAAACATCAACTGGTTCAGCTCGCCATGGTCGGCAACGATCATCGGTTCAGATGCCGGCATGTTTGCAATTGCCAATGCGCCACTGAGCACCACCATTGGATCGTGTGCCGCGCAGAACATCATCGTCACGTACAAGCCAACCACGCGCGTGGTTCACTCGGCAACGCTGGCGGTCACGTTTCAGCAACCGGATACGACGCTCTATGTTATGCTGGAAGGCCGGCCATTTACGCCGTCGGCCAATCCGATCGACACTCTTGTCACCTACACTGCACCGGTTGGACAGCCCCTTGCCAAAACACTTGCGTGGCGCTCGTCATCGTCG
>CANHFG010000033.1 GCA_947459875.1 Ignavibacteria bacterium | reverse complement strand
CTGGCGATCTACGTGCATAGCAGCTCGCGCTGGCAGCTGCATCTGACGGAGGAAGGTGATGGGGGAAAACGACGCACCTCACACGTCGAGCTGCGCACCGACGGACGCTCGCATTGATGCTGTGACGCCCGTCTCACGGGTCGTAGTAGACGTCGACGCGCCGGCTCTCGGGAGCATCGTCTGCTGCGGCACGTCCGCCGACAATCTCGACGCCTCTGCCCTGCACATCGATGTTCCGGATCTCGCCCCCTGGCACAAGGATGGTGGCCTGTTCGGCTACCACGCGTGCGCGCGCGTGCGAGATCCGCAGATTGGTTTCGCTCATGCCGCTCGCATCGGCATACCCTACCACACGAAGACGTGAGAGCGCTCCGGTACCGAACATGCGGCGGAGTGATTCCAGAGCGGCATGACCTTGAAGGGAAAGCGTCGTATCGCCCTTCTCAAAGGCGATGCTGCAAAGGGGCTTATCCAGCGCTACAACCTGCATGGTGATCGACACCGCCGAATCGCTGGTGCCGACCTTACCGTCGATCAAACGCCATCGTGGATTATCGGCAATGGCCAGCGTGGTGCGCGCATTGGGTGGAAGCATGAGCACGGCGCGGCGTGTGCGCTCATCAACCGGCCAGCCCCGGCGCGGCGCACATGCGCCGTCGGCTTCCGAAAACTCGGTGATGCGCAGCCCCCTGACAAGTGTATCGCCGATGGCATCGCGGATCGTGAACGTGCTTCGAACCATTCGCTGTGGTTGCACGTCGGGGGGCAGCGCGGTCGTGTAGATCCCCATGCGCTCGCTGGCGGCGTCCCACGAGGTGAAATAGAGCTCCGATGCTCCGCAGCCCAGACTCACGGCCGTTTCATCCTCGGTCGTGTTAACACACGTACCAAGGTTTATCGGGTCGCTCCAGCGAGTCCACGTCTCATCGAGACGTCGCGTAACATACAGATCGGCCTTGCCGCGACGGTCGTCCCTTCCGGCTGATGAGAAATACAACGTTCGTCCGTCGCAGCAGAGCCACGGAGCCCCATCGAATGCTGCCGTATTCAGATTATCGGCCAGTGGCACCGGCTCGGAAACCTTGCCGCAGGCATCGTAGGTGATGCGATAGAGATCGAGATCGCCCCTGCCGGATGGACGTTCGAGGGCGACGATGAACCTCGAAGCGTCATCGTTGAAGGTTGCATAGAAATTGCGCCCGAGATCGGCGATGATGACCTCGTAGGAAAGAAACGGACCCTCAGCCGTTGCGCGCTGCGCCAGAATGAGCGACATGTTCTTGCTGCCGGACACGAAGCGTCCTGCCAGTAGTGCCCGCAGATTGTCGGCACTGAAACCAAAGACCACATCTGCTTCCGTTCGACGTCCGGTTCGGGGGTCAAAAACTCCCACGTCAGCCAGAGTGGGATTTTCCCACGAGCTCCCTCGCCGACGTGTTACCCAAGCCTGATCGGCGTCCGAACTGCCGCCATCGGGATTGTCGGGGTGAAACTTCCGGTCAAAGTACATCTCGCCGGACGGTCCGGGAACCGGCAGCGTTGCCGGTTGGAACTTGTTGACAACGTCACTTAGCCGTGTTTTGTGGCATGACGTGTCGTGCTGACCCAAGACCGAAGCGCATGCCAAAAGAAGCATGAGCATCAGCAGCGAACCCTCTTTCCATTGGCTGATCACGTCCTTGATCACCGTCCAGGCATATCCGCGATACTGAAGAAACCGTACCAGTTTGTCCTCCGTTGAACGATCGTCATCGGACGTGAGCATCCGCAGTTTCTTGCGTGCCACGGCACACGCCGCCGCGAACGCGTCATGCGGAGTTGTTTCCGTGGCCATCGCCGCCTCCACAACCGACTCGGACAGCCCCTTAACGAGGAGCGTGCGGCGCATCATGGCCGGGGAAAGGGGCTTGCGCAGCTTTGATGCTTCGATAAAGCGCCGCGCGTAGCCTTCGTCATCGACCAGACGGAACTCTGCAAGCCATGCAAGCACGCTGGCCGACTCTTCCTCGGTGGCCTCCGCCTTTTCGAGAAAACGCCGTACGTCGCGCTCCGTGCGCGGTTTATACGTCGCATATCGGTAGGCCTTCTGACGCAGTACCATGCGCCGGTCTTCGGCGCGCAGGCGCCGTTCAAGATCGGCCGACATTTCCAGGCCCTTGCGCAGACCCAGCGCAAGGGCAACATCGATGGGGCAGGCGGCGAAGAACGCGTCATCGACAAACACCGAACAGCGTCCGGCATTCTTCACATTCCGGCGTACGGACGTGATGACGCCCATGTGTTACTTCTTGCCGTTTGTCGATGCCCCCGTGCTTGGCAGATGCAGTGCCTGCCGCACGGCAGCGTCGAGTGCGGCATAGAGCGCTGAGTTTTCCGTTAGCAACTTGCGCATGCCGTCACGGCCCTGCACGCGCTCTTCGTTGAACGAGAACCAGGAGCCAGACTTGACGATAATACCGGTCTCGACGGCCACGTCGATCATATCACCCAAACGCGAAATACCCTCGTTATACATGATGTCGAACTCTGCTTCGCGGAACGGGGGAGCGACCTTGTTCTTGACGATCTTGGCGCGGACGCGGTTGCCCACGATGTCCTGACCGTCCTTGATCACATCCTTACGGCGCACGTCAATGCGCAGCGACGCGTAGTACTTCAGGGCGTTACCGCCGGTCGTGGTCTCGGGGTTGCCGTAGATGACGCCGATCTTCGAGCGCAGCTGATTGGTGAAGATGACCGTTGTGTGCGAGCGACCAATGGCCGCGTTGAGCTTTCGCATGGCCTGACTCATCAGGCGGGCCTGTGAGCCCATCTGTGCATCACCCATGTCGCCCTCGATCTCCACGCGCGGCGTCAGCGCCGCCACGGAGTCAACAACCACAACGTCGATAGCGCCCGAGCGTACGAGTGTTTCAACGATCTCAAGGGCCTGCTCACCGAACTCCGGCTGCGACAGCAGAAGATTGTTCAGATCAACGCCCAGACGCTGAGCGTACTTCACATCCAGCGCATGCTCGGTGTCGACAAAGGCTGCCAAGCCCCCTGCCTTCTGGGCTTCGGCGATCACCTGCAGACAGACCGTGGTCTTACCGGAGGATTCCGGACCGTAGATCTCAACGATACGTCCGCGCGGCACGCCGCCGATACCGATCGCGGCATCCAGCGAAAGGCAGCCCGTGGAGATGGCATCGATCTCGATCGGAGATGTGTCGCTCAGGCGCATGATCGAGCCCTTACCGAACTGCTTCTCGATCTGCTCGATAGCAAGCTGTGCTGCCTTGACCTTTGCGTCCGTTGGCCTGGCGGCCGCAGGTGTTTCCTTGGCTTCCTTTGCTGCCTTTGTCTCTGTGCTCATGATGTGTTCCAGTAAATGTTCGTGGGAGGAATGCGTGTTTGGTCTCTATGTGCCGTGCATACCATGAAACGTGACATGCCGGCGTGAAAGACCGTCCGCCGACGCATTGGCGGGACGGCAAATTACGGGCAGGCAGGGGGCTGGGCGGACCCGAGTTATCAACACCGACACGTCACGTTAGGGTCCAGTTTCGGCACACTACAGGCAATGCCCACACAACGCGTTCCACTTGCTGCTGCGGCCCTGCTTACGGTGTCCGCAACATGGCTGCTTTCGCTGCTGTCGACTGATTGGTGGACAGGTCCGGTGCTCGGAGCGGTGCTCCTGCTTACGGGACTTGCTCTTCATTACGGCCAGCGTTACGGACTTTGTTTGCTCTGTGTTACGGGCTCGCTGGGGGCGTGCGGCGCCGAGGTCATACACGACTATCTCGGCCCGATGTCAGGCTCCTACACTCCGGTCTGTCAGCGCTTGGTAGCGACGCGTGCGCGCTGCGATGGATACGTCGAACAGGTTGTGCGACGCGGACCGACGACGCAGAAGTATCTGCTCATCGCTGAGGTCGACCTCGACCGTGCCCCGTGCGTGCGTGCGCGCATCATGGTCACCGAGCCCCTTGGCCGAAGCATCGCATTACCCGGTCAGCGCCGCATCGTGCATGGACGTGTTCGTCGAGCGCTGTGGCCGACCCTGCCGGGCGAGTTTTCCGAGGGGGCATACCTCCGGTCGATGGGATGCGTACTGGTTCTCGAGCGAGCCGCCGGTTGGGACGTTGGGCCGCCACCGCGGCTTACCGTTCTGATCACGGGGCTTCGTGCGGCGCTCACCCGCCGTGTGATCCGGGTGCTGCCACCGGACGTTGCTGCCGTGGTGGTGGCACTGGTGATCGGCGACAGGTCGATGATCGACGACGGTGCGCGCCAGGCCTACCGGCTTAGCGGTACGGCGCACATTTTCTCGGTGAGTGGATCGCACGTGGCCGCGATCACCTGGCTTGTGCTTCTGGTGATCGGACGTCGACCTGGTCTGCTGATGCTTACCGGTGGGATCCTTGTTGTGGTGGCCTACACCATTCTTACCGGTGCCGAGCCCCCTGCCATGCGCAGTGCGATCATGGGTATCGGCGCGCTCATCGGTATGCGGAGCGAACGCGACGTGAGTGCCATCAACATGCTGATGATGAGTGTGCTGGCGATCGTGGTCGCCGATCCGATGGCAAGTATCAGCGCCGGCTTCGGACTCTCGGTTGCAGCAACGCTGTCGCTGAT
The DNA here is from genome assembly GCA_947459875.1 of Ignavibacteria bacterium. Taxonomy (GTDB): domain Bacteria; phylum Bacteroidota; class Ignavibacteria; order Kapaibacteriales; family Kapaibacteriaceae; genus UBA10438. The sequence continues at coordinate 16,759 of CANHFG010000033.1, read as the reverse complement.
CCTGATCGTCCCGCGCTGCCGAACGGTCTTGCTGACGCTTACCCTGCGGCGGCATGTCGTGCTACGGTTGATCATCGACGCGGTGGCCGTCACGTGGGCTGCAACGCTGGGCGTGACCATTCCGGCGGCTGCGGCGTTTCAGGCGCTGAGTCTTGCCTCGCCCCTTGCCAATCTTGTTGTTGTGCCGCTGCTGAGTGCAGCCCTTCTGCTCGGCATCCTGATCGTTGCAGTGCCGCTTACCATCGTGCAGGAATCTGCCGCCTGGTGGCTTACCATCATCGTTCGATCGGCCGATACGACGGCCCGTTTTTGGGCCATCGATCTTACGGCCGGACTGAGCTCGTCGGACATTCTATGGTTGGCCCTGGCCGGCGCATTGGCACTGACCTGGCCGCTGGTTTCGCTCACGTGGAAGGGTTTTGCCGTGCGCCTCGTGGCCGCCTCGTGCCTGGTCGGGGCGCTGCTGCTGACGCTCAGGAGTGTGCCCGGCCCTCAGGCGCGCGTGGTGATCATCGAACGCCGAAACGGTCTGCTCGCAGCACGCACATCGGCTGGTCGCGTCGAGCTCACCATTGCAGGGTCGCGCCCGGGCCCGATCGATCCGGCTCTGCTGCGCTGGGCGCAGTCACGCGCTCCGACTTCCATCGTAGGTTTGGGCCCATGGGGTCGCCGCATGAAGGGGGCGATCCTGCACCACACCGATACGACTACGCAACGATGAATATCACTCGGGCATTTTCTGATCCGGAGCTGATCTCCGGCATGACACTGGTTGATACGCACGACCTGCCGTGGCCGGGGGCAACGTTCTCAGCCGGCGAATCGGCCCCTGCACCGGTCGTTGCGCGCTCGTACGAGTTGCTCGCCTCAGCACTTGACGTGCCGCGCCCGAGGATCGCAACCGTGCATCAGATCCACGGCTCCGAGGTGGTCTGTATCGATGATCCCGATTCTCTTGTGGTAAGTCAAGAGCCTCAGGCCGATGCGCTCATCACCTCATGCAGGGGCGTCGTTCTCGGCGTGAAGCTTGCCGACTGCTGCGGTGTGTTGCTTTATGATCCCGTGCGGGAGGTCGTGGCCGCGATCCATAGCGGCTGGCGCGGCACGGCGGCTAACATCACGGCACGCGCGGTTGCGGTGCTTGCCGGGCGTTATGGCTGCGCCACTTCGGATCTGCAGGCATGGCTTTCGCCGTGCGCCTCCGGACGCGTCTATGAAGTCGGCACCGACGTGTATGAGGTCCTGAGCGGCTACTGCCAGCCCCTTTCAAGCGGAAAGTGGCTGTTTGACAACCACCGTGCGATCGTAGATCAACTCCATGCTGCAGGCCTTCAGGAGCAAAATATCGATGTCGATTCCGCGTGCACCATCAGCGATGCGCGGTATCACTCGTACCGACGAGACAGGGGGCGCTCCGGACGGATGCTGGCCTTCATCGGGATGCGTGAAAAACCGTAGTTTTGCATCACTTTTTTCACCCTTGAAAGTCATTCGACTATGATGTCGATGAACAGCGCATACGTTGACGAACTCTACTTCGAGTATCTGCGAGATCCATCGTCCGTATCGCCCGAGTGGCAGGCATTCTTTGCCACCTACACCCCCGAGGCTGCAGTTCCGGCAGCGATCACCAATGGAACATCCGCACCGAAGCCCCCTGTGATCAGCACTCCGGTCGTTACACCCTCCGCGCCGCCGGCGCCGCCTGTTGCCTCCAACGGCACGCGCATTCCGGCGATGGCCGCTGGCGATACCATCGTTCCGCTGTCGTCGATCGGCGGAAAGATCGCCCAGAACATGGAGGCCTCGCTGAACGTGCCAACGGCCACGAGCGTGCGGAACATCCCTGTGAAGGCCCTCGAAGAGAACCGCCGCATTGCCAATACCTTTCTTGCCAAGAAGCGTCGCAACAAGCTCTCCTTTACGCACATCCTCGGATGGGCCATCGTGCGCGCTGCCGAGAAGTATCCGAACATGAAGAACTCCTATGGCGTGCAGGACGGGACACCCGTTCGCATCGAGCGTGGGGGAGTGAACCTTGGTCTGGCCGTTGATACCACACGTAAGGACGGATCGCGGATTCTGCTGGTTCCGAGCATCAAGAACGCCGAGCGTTTGAGCTTCGAGGAATATGCCGCCGCTTACGATGATCTCATCAAGCGCGCGCGCACCAACAAGCTCACACCCGAAGAGCTCACCGGGGCCAACATCACGCTCACCAATCCGGGTGGTATCGGCACCGTGATGTCCGTGCCGCGCCTCATGGAGGGTCAGGGCACCATCGTTGCCGCCGGCGCCATTGAGTACCCGGCCGAGTTTCAGGCCATGATGCCCGACGTGCTCTCCACGCTGGCCATCTCGAAGGTCGTCACCATCACCTCCACCTACGACCACCGCGTCATCCAGGGTGCCGAGTCGGGCGAGTTTCTGCAGTACATCCACCAGCTTCTTCTGGGTGAGCACCGCTTCTACGAGCAGATCTTCGCCGCTATCAAGATCCCATTCGAGCCGATGCGCTGGATGCACGAGAAGGGGGCTAGCCCCTTTGCCCAGCCCGATACGCCGGAAGAGATCGATAAAGAGGGGCGTGTTGTTCAGCTCATCAATGCCTACCGCGTGCGCGGTCACCTTCTGGCAGATGTGAATCCGCTCGGACTCGAGGCGTATTACTATCCGGAGCTCGATCCCGGGTATTACAACTTCACGATCTGGGATCTCGACCGCGAGTTCGACACCGGCGGCCTTGGGGGCGTAAAGCGCGCCACTCTGCGTGACATCATCGACATGCTGCGTGATACGTATTGCGATCACATCGGCATCGAGTACATGTACATTCAGGATCCGGAGCAAAAGAACTGGATCCGCGAATACGTCGAAACAACGCATCTGAAGACCAGGCTTTCGGCCGAGCAGAAGCTGGATACGTATCGCAAGCTCGTGCGTGCCGAAACACTTGAGAACTTCCTGCACACCAAGTTCCTCGGTGCAAAGCGATTCTCTCTTGAAGGGGGCGAAAGTGCCCTGATCATTCTCGACCAGATGCTCTCCGATGGTGCGCGGGCCGGTCTGGCCGCATCGGTGCTTGGCATGGCCCACCGAGGACGTCTCAACGTGTTGGCAAACATGATGGGTAAGCCCCTTGAGAAGATCTTTAACGAGTTCGAGGGCAAGATCGATCCGGATTCCTACCAGGGGTCGGGCGACGTCAAGTACCACCTCGGCGCCAAGGGCACGTACCATGCAAACGACGGGTCAACGCTTTCACTTGTCCTTGCACCCAACCCGAGTCACCTCGAAGCCGTAAACCCCGTAGTCGAGGGCATGGCCCGAGCGCTTGATGATGAGATCGGCGACGAGACGTATCGCCGCGTGATGCCGATCCTGATCCACGGTGACGCGGCCTTTGCCGGCCAGGGCGTGGTACCCGAAACCCTGAACATGGCACGTCTGCGCGGCTACGCCACGGGCGGTACCATGCACATTGTGATCAACAACCAGATCGGCTTTACGACCTCGCCTGAAGATTCGCGCTCATCGCCGTATTGCACCGGAGTGGCCAAGCTCCTGCAGGTACCGATTCTGCATGTGGACGGAAGCAATCCGGAGGCCTGCCGCGCGGCGGCGGTCTTTGCGTCTGCCTACCGCGAGCGGTTCGGCGACGACGTTGTGATCGACATGCTGTGCTATCGCAAGTATGGACACAACGAGCAGGATGATCCGACGGCAACGCAGCCGCTCCTGTATAAGAAGATCAAGAACATTTCAACGGTCCGCAAGGTCTACGAAGAGCGTCTGACCATCGAGGGTGTTGCCGATGCCAGCGGGCTGGCGGCGATCGCCGCTGAGGAGCTTGCGCTCCTGAACGCCGCCTACGACAACCGAGCCAGTGCGCTTCCGGCTCCGGCCGTGCATGAGCATGTTGACATGTTCGGCGGTGTTACTACCGGCGTTGCGCACGACCAGCTGTTATCGATTGCCGAGGTGATCTGTTCGGTTCCGGAGGGCTACAACATTCATGCGAAGGTCAAGGCCGAGGCCGACAAGCGCAAGGTGTCCTTCGATCAGGGTCACGTGCAATGGGGCATGGCCGAGGCTCTGGCCTTCGGGTCGCTGCTGAAGGAAGGTCATGTTGTGCGCATCACAGGTCAGGACTCCGGACGTGGCACCTTCAACCACCGTCAGGCTGTGCACCGCGACAGCGTCACCGAGGAACGCCATGTTCCGCTGAACGAACTCGGCGCACCGCAGAAACTTCACATCTACGATTCGCCCCTTTCCGAGTATGCCGTTCTGGGCTACGAGTATGGTTACAGCACTATTGCCAAGAACGGGCTGACGATCTGGGAGGCGCAGTTTGGCGACTTTGCCAACGGCGCGCAGATCGTGTTCGATCAGTTCATTTCGAGCGCCGAAGAGAAATGGCAGCAGCGCAGCAACGTTACCGTACTTCTCCCGCACGGCTATGACGGTCAGGGTCCGGAGCACTCCAGCGCCCGACTCGAACGATTCCTGCAGCTGTGTGCGCAGGACAACATGATCGTCTGCAACTTCACCTCACCGGCCAACTACTTCCACGCCCTCAGGCGTCAGGTCAAGGCAGCATGGCGCAAGCCCCTTATCGTCATGACGCCGAAGGGCTACCTGCGCATCTTCCAGTCGGACGTGGAAGAACTCGTCAACGGTTCCTATCAGGAGATCATCGACGACGCTGCCATCGCGGACGCCTCGTCCATTAGCCGCGTGGTGATCACTACCGGCAAGATCCACAACGAGCTTGCCAAGCGCCGTGCCGAACTCGGCCGCACCGATGTGGCGCTTGTGCGACTTGAGCAGATCCACCCGTTCCACTCGCAGAAGATGGCCTCCGTGCTTGCCCGCTACGGCAACGCGACCGATGTTGTGTGGTGTCAGGAAGAACCCAAGAACATGGGCGCCTGGACCTTCGTACAGCCGCACCTTCTGGACGTGCTCGGTGCAAACCAGCGCCTTCGCTACGCCGGCCGTGATGCCGCTGCCAGCCCCGCCACCGGCTCTGCCAAAAAGCACGAGATCGAGCAGGCCGCGGTGATCAAAGATGCTCTTGAGTGACGAGTGACGAGTGACCAGTGACGAGTGACCAATGACCGATGACAGATGACCAATGACAAATGACAAATGACGATTCGTCATTGTGTATCTGTCAATCGTAATCGGTCATTTGTAACTGGTCATTCAAAACCATGGATCCCCGCTTGCGCGGGGTTGACGAAAATACGTGAGGCAGCCATCGCCTGACTACCATTCTTCGAACACGCATGATGGCAATGACAAGCTCAGGAGCAGGTTCGCCCCGATGGGGATCGTCATTCGTGTATTGACAGATTTATCGATGAGTCCGCAGGCCATTTGGATATTCCAACCCCGCGAGAGTAATCGCAGGTCGTCATCGGTATGAACCAGCATCGAGTAAAGCACTCACTAGCGTAACTGCTTCCGGTCGCAGTGTTTTTGAAAGACCCCTCGTTATCTGCTTGGTTGTCCAGTTATCAGGGGTGGACGAAGTACCGACCTGCGATTCACGTGTTGGCGATTCTCCGGTCTGCAGGCAGTGAGCAACATAGGCGGCCCGCAGGGCAGCCATCTTAACATGTTCGAACAGGAAGTCTCCTGGTGCTACAAGGTAGTTCCTCAAACTTTTGTGACCAGTGCTGTGTGCAAACTCAAGGTCAGGGTGGTAGGATGTGCTGAGTACGTTGAACATTGCGAGGGCGCGACGACACAGATCATGTGTAACCTGCTCATTGCTGTAGTCTTGCCCAAACAACTGTCGCTGCACGTCCAACGTTCTAGCATAGGCTCTGCGAACAGATTCCCAATCAACTGCTCGTGGAATGAGAACATTGACATCGAATAACTGCTTGATCATCTCGAGATGCTTGTTGTGTGTCCGCCCCATCCCAGTCCGGGAACGCATGGTGATCGGAACGCCTACGGTAAGCGGGGCGCAGGCAGTGAGCTTGTCACCGAGAAGTCCCTCAATGGTCGGCGTAACAATCCGCACTGGCGGCCCGTCAATGAGAAGGGCGTCATGGATCAGCTCATGTTCAACCGTGCAGGGGTGCTCAGAGGTCGTCCACACGACATCAAGGAGGATGTGTTCCTGATTGCTGTGACTGACTGCTAAGATGGGTAGATAAAAGACCTTGTAATGTCTCGATTCGTTACGATCGTTTTGGCGATTCTGGAGTTCCCAATCGGTAAAGACGGTGCCACTATGACAGATACTAGTAAGTACCGAGTCGATCGCTTCAAGCGATACCGCCTGGCTGACTTCAATGTCAACATCGATCGATAATCTGTCGATGCGATTGACGAGAAGAGAAAGGCATGTTCCACCCTTGAACATGAAGCTCAGCCCATAAACGGCGAGCTGTTCCACTAGGTAGAGGGCGTGAACCATTCGGCTGAGTAGCTGCGTGTCCCGCATCTTGAGTCGACGGGCAGTAGCGTTTAAGTGTCCGTAGGTAAGCGATTTGCTATGGATCACGCAGGACCTCTGACGGGACGAACTGTAACATTTCAATGAATGAAACCAGCTTGTCCCACGTTGCTCGTCGGCGAGCATAGCTGCGCATAACGCGAACGTCGATGCAAAACTCACTGAATGCCATTCGGACAAGGTGCGTAAGATCTGACTGCGCAACGCCAAGAAGCACCTGCCCATCAACGAATAGATCAACGATGATCTTCTCGAGAGATGGGATACCCTTCTTGGCGTCCTCAAGCGGAGACTTACCCACAAGAGTTCTTACAACCACATCGAAATCGGATTCACCTATATGATCGATTACCCATTTGGTATCGGTTTCCAGAATAACGTTTCGGATCCGTTCCGACCGTAACCTCTCGAACACCAATCGACGATCAGCACGCGCCACTTCGACAAGAGTAAGCCGCCGCGTTCGCTGGTGAACGAGCAATGGATTAATGGAGGTCAATGACCACACGCAGCAACTGTCCACCAGAGGACGCACCACTCGCACAAGCTGAATGTCGCGAGACGTCTGTCGAAGATGAAACCTGCGATCAGGGCCAACTCTGCACCACGTGCGTGACACTGGCACAATGTACCCTTCCTTGCGAAGGGCACTTATACGCCAACGCCCGGCATCTGAATCCGGAGTGACTCCATACCCCTTCAAGATCTCTTGGCGTGTCTTGTATATGGGAAAAATAATCATTTGGGGAGTGGTCAGAATTGTAATAACCCCAGCAATATAAGCCAAATAAGAGATAGTAGAAGCGACTCACAAAAGACAATTATAGAATGATACTGTCCCGCATAAGTACGCAGTGCTCAGCCTTTTGGTTCAGGTTTCGGGTGTGATGTCTACGGCGCCGAGCACGTGATCAAGGAGCGCGCGGTGAGCATCGTCATTCCTGCTTTCGCGGGGATGACGATGATTCGCAGGGATGACGATGATTGGCGGGGTTGACAACCTCACACCTCACACCTCAAACCCGCGCCGCCAGCGCCGCTCCATACCTCAGCCCTGTAGTTCTGGCTTCGATGGTTTGGATTCCGAGGGCGTGCATGGAGGCGTGCAGGATCACCGAGCCCATGGGCACGATGTCGGCGCGACGTTCGTGAAGGCCAGGGATGGAACGCAGCTCAGCCAGCGTCAGTGAGCAGAGGAAGGCAGAGAGTTCTGCGATGCGATGGATGTTCATGCGGTGACCGTGCAGGAGCTGGGCGTCATAGCTGGCAAGCCCCTTGTCGATCATTGCAAGAGCAACGGGTGTTCCGGCTACACCGACGCAGTGTTCTGCGATTGCGAAATGTTCGTGGCAGGGGGCCAGCGAATTTGCTACGACCGATATGGCTTCACTGATTACGTCGTGTGAAACTGGACGCTCGAAGGCAAAGCGCTCGGTGAACTTTACCGCTCCATAGGGAATGCTAGTAGAGAACGTTACAATCCCGTTGGCGCCAATGGCGTACTCTGTTGAGCCCCCTCCGATATCGATCATGAGCGTAGGCACGGCCGATGCGTCCACAGAGCCGAGAAATGTCAGCCGGGCTTCTTGCGCGCCGTCGATGATCTCGATGGGGTGTCCCAGCACGCCGGAGAGGAGCGACGCAACGTTACGTCCGTTGGCGGATTCGCGCATGGCGCTCGTTGCCACGCACCGCACAACAACGTCGGGGTAGGGGGCGAGCACATCACGGAAACGTTGCATGGATTCCATGGCGCGCGCGATGGCGTCGTCGCAGATCCGGCCGCTTGCTGAAAGGCCCTCGCCAAGACGCGGGAGTTCGTGTACGTCATCGAGCACGGCGAACGTGCCATCAGCATGGAACTCGACCACGACCATCAGGGCCGTGTTGGTGCCGATGTCTATGCCGGCCCGTATCACGCGTTAGGCTGCGTCGGGCGAGGTAAGGTGACGTCGGATGGCAGCCACAACCTCACGCGCGGCGGCAACGATGTTGGTGCCAGGACCGAAGATGGCCTTGACGCCGGCGGCGTAGAGGGCGTCATAGTCCTTGGGCGGAATAACGCCCCCGGCAATAACGATGATCTCTTTTGCATCCTCGTCGGCCAGGGCCTTGACGAGCTGCGGGATGAGCGTTGTGTGGCCGGCCGCCTGACTCGATACGCCCACGACATGGACGTCGTTGTCGGCGGCCTGACGGGCAGCTTCTTCGGGTGTGGCGAACAGGGGGCCGATGTCAACGTCAAACCCGATGTCGGCAAAAGATGTGGCAATGACCTTAGCGCCGCGGTCATGTCCGTCCTGACCCAGCTTGGCAACCAGAATGCGCGGACGCCTTCCGAAGTCGCGCTCAAAGTCCTCCACCTCCTGCCGCGCGGCTGCATAGACGGGATCGTGCTCGTACTGAGCCCCGTACACACCTTCGATCGCCATGGTATGTGCCTCGTATCGTGTGAAGACGCTAGCCATGGCCTCGGTGATCTCGCCAACCGTTGCGCGGGCGCGAGCTGCCGTGATGGCCAGCTCCAGGAGATTCCCTGCGCCGCTGCGTGATGCTTCGGTGATGGCCTGCAGCGCAGCATCAACGGCAGCCTGATCCCGCGTGGCGCGTATCTGGGCAAGGCGCTCTACCTGGGCCTGGCGCACAGCCGTGTTGTCGATGTTCAGGACGTCTATGTCGGGCTCGTTCTCCAGCCGGTATTTATTGACGCCGACGATGACTTCTTTACCCTGATCGATGAGTGCCTGACGTCGCGCGGCCGATTCCTCGATACGCATCTTGGGGATGCCGGCTGTGATGGCCTTGGTCATGCCGCCGTACGACTCTACCTCGGCGATCACGGCCGCCGCTTCGCGCACGAGCGATTCGGTCAGGTGCTCGACGTAATACGAGCCCCCTAACGGGTCGACCACATCCGTAATGCGTGACTCTTCGGCGATGATCAGCTGCGTGTTGCGGGCAACACGTGCCGACTGTTGCGTGGGCAGCCCGAGCGCTTCGTCGTAGGAGTTCGTGTGCAGCGACTGCGTGCCGCCAAGCACCGCGGCCATGGCCTCGATGGTTGTGCGCACGATGTTATTGAACGGATCCTGCGCAGCCAGGGACCAGCCCGAGGTCTGACAGTGCGTACGTAGCAGCAGCGATTCTTCCTTGGAGGGGGCGAACTGCTTCATCGCTGTTGCCCAGAGCACGCGTGCGGCCCGCAGCTTGGCAACCTCCATGAAGAAGTTCATGCCGATGCCGAAGAAGAACGACAGGCGCGGCGCAAAAGCGTCCACCGGCATGCCTCGAGAGATGGCCGTGCGCACGTATTCGAGTCCGTCGGCGATCGTGTAGGCCAGCTCCTGCACGGCCGTGGCACCGGCTTCGTGCATGTGGTAGCCGCTGATGGAGATCGAGTTGAAGCGCGGCATCGCGCGGCTGGTGTGCTCGATGATGTCGGCAACGATCCTCATCGATGGTTCAGGCGGATAGATGTAGGTGTTGCGCACCATGAACTCTTTGAGGATGTCGTTCTGGATAGTGCCCGAGAGCTTGGCCTGCTCCACACCTTGCTCTTCGGCCGCTACGATGAACATGGCCATGATCGGGATAACGGCACCGTTCATGGTCATCGACACGCTCATGGTGTCCAGCGGGATGCCGTCGAAAAGCGTCTTCATGTCTTCCACCGAGTCGATGGCCACACCGGCCTTGCCGACGTCACCCACGACGCGCGGATGATCACTGTCGTAGCCGCGGTGTGTGGCCAGATCAAATGCCACCGACAGCCCCTTCTGTCCACCGGCCAGGGCCTTGCGGTAGAAGGCATTGGACTCTTCGGCAGTGGAGAAACCGGCGTACTGACGGATCGTCCACGGACGGTTGGTGTACATCGTGGCATAGGGTCCGCGCAGATAGGGGAACATTCCCGGGAGCGTGCCAGCCGCCTGCAGATCCTCGAGGTCTGCGGCCGTGTAGAGCGGCTTGACGTCGATGCCTTCGGCCGTTCGGCGCGTCAGCGCGTCAAGCGGTTTGCCTCTGAGCTCCTTGGCTGCGAGTTCCTGCCAGATCGATAGGTCATTCTGCATGGTATCTGCCGTTGGTGATAGGGGGCAAAAATACGGCAGACCTTAGCGATATGGGTTTGCGAGGTATCTCTGCGCTTCGGCGTGGGAGCCGTTGTTGTCTGACCACGACAGTAACTTTTTGTACTGCTTGACGGCAAGATCGCGCTTGCCTTGCATGTCGTATATCTGTCCGACCTTGAGATTGGTCTTGATGATGAAGCCCGAGGCATCTTCATCGATCTTCCGGCAGGCCTCATCGCACTTGTAGAAATACGTCAGTGCCTTATCCAGATCGCCCCGTATCATGAGCGATACGCCAATGTAATAGAGGGCTTCGCGCGCTGCATTACGATTGTAGCCCGGCCACTTGTCCAGACAGCGGTTGAGCACATCGCGCCAGAGAACGGCGGCGGAATCGATCGGCCCAAGCGAAACGAGGCATCGTCCATACGCACGTTGGAAGGCCGGGTTTCGCGGGTACTGCGTGTGCAGATCCCGCGCAAACTCGATCGCCTCCAGGGCGTTCTTTTCGAAGTCGAAGTACGCCTGCACGAGCACAACCTTTGCTTCGACCGAGGCATAACGGGCCTGGCGTGCCGCGGCCTTGAGCTGGGCAAGACCGATGATCTTATCACCCTTGGGCAGGAAGATCATCACCGGTTTCAGCGCAGGAAACTTCTCCGGCAGCACCGCAGCCCAGTAGTTGTAGAGTCCGGTGCCGAGCAGAATGTCGTGATTTCCCGGTGCGATCTTCTGACAGTCGTTCAGGATGCCCAGCGCTATGCGTCCGTCTTCGGCGGCACTGAGCATGTTGTTACGTGTGGCGTTGTAGCGTCCGCGGTAGCCAAGTGCTCCCCCTTTGAAGAAGAGCGAAGCGATATCCTTGGGTCGAGCAACCAGATTTGCATCACTGACCTCGATCACCTTTTCGAGCTTTTTCAAGAAACGCGCCTCGACGGCCGGGCTGGTCTGCCCGATCGTCATGCGCCACCACTCGATCATCGCATCAAGGAAGTATCCGGCCGGATGTTCCGGGTAGCGTCGGATGACGTCATTGAACACGGCCTGGGCCTGATCGAACTCCACATTGTAGACGTGCCGTGATCCGAGCTGCATGAGGGAATCAGCCTCGGACGTCATGGCGACCCACTGAGCACGGAGTGTCAGCGGAGAAGCGAGCGTAAGCGCGACGAGAACGATTCTATACATCATTCGTCAGCTCCAATTTCCGTTGCGGAACGGTTTGCATGTGCCGTTCGTGTAAACGAAATCCGGTATCGTGCCGCTATGACATAGGGATCGATCACGATGATATGACGCAGGAAGGCGAAAGAAATGATGATACTCAGCGTGCATGCAAGGCCTGACTCGATGCCGTAGGAATCACCGAACAACAGTCGGGAGAGTTCCGAGCTCTGATCAACAACCATACGTGCTGCCGACAGTCCGGTATCGAGACCACTGAGCGAGCCGAAGCACAGCGCCACCATAAGGTTCCAGACAACATGAAAGGCCGCTGCGGTCCAGATCGAACCGCTCCGCAGCACGACGGTCGCAAGAATGACGGCAACAAGGAAGGTATTGACCCAACTCAATCCGGCAGCACTCGGGTTTCCCGTGTGAGCCAGAGCAAACAATGTGCTGGTGACAAGGATGGCGGTCACCGAGCCAAACCGCTCGTTCAGGACACGCAGGATCGTCGAGCGGAAAAGCACTTCCTCGCCAACGGCAGCGATCGTGATCGCCGCAACGGCCAGGGGACTGATGTTCAGTTCCGTCAACTCAAAATGTGCACCCAGCAGCAGCCCCATGCCGGCGATCGATCCCAGCATGATCATGCCCCAGAGCATGCCACGCAGGATCAATCGCGGTGTCTGCTGCGTGGGAATGATGCCCGTGGCTGTGGTGCTTCCACTCGGCTGACGTCGCTCTTCCAGGATGACGATGAGTGTCACCACTATCCACAGCAGGCTTGGTATGATAGCGCCCATCCAAGTGCTTAGGCTCGTGCTGACTTCTACATTGCCGGTGAAGATGGTGGCAAACAAGGACACGCCAATGGCTGCAAGCGTGTACGCCGCAAGAACATACACGATGCGGTTGATCCAGTGTGTCGGGTCGGTGATCCTTGCAAGGATGCTCACGCCGGCACCATCATAAACTTTAAGATGATAGCAACGACGATCACCAGCGATGCGGGCAGAAGTGCAAGCGCTGACTTCGTCCGCATGCGCAGCAGGGCCGACGCAAGAGAGCCGATGAGCAGCAACGGTGCCGCTGCTGCCGGGACAAAGGGTCCGGTAAGTAGAACAAACACGACCGCCGTAACGCACACGCGAAACGTAGAACCGAAGCCCATGCGGCGCATCCAGCGTTCAAGAATGCCGAAAAACAGTGCTGATACCATCACTGGAGGTAGCGCCAGCAGCAGCCGGGATTGACCCTCGAGGTCGACATAGTTCGGTGTAATAAATGCCGTGAATGCCGTGTAGAGCACAAGTCCCAACGTTATCGTGATGATGGCCATCGCCGCGGCGACGTGCGGTGCGATCATGGCGCCGCAAGCGGTCAGCACGCAGACGACGATCCACGAGATCATCAGACGCGTTTCCCAGCGTCGAGCCAGGATGTAAGCTGTCGAGGCGTTGTCGTGCATCGCGTGCTGCGCAGTTGGTACTCAGGCGTTGGGTGCCTGGGTCTTCAGGGATTCGATGTATGCCAGCACGTGGGCCTTCATGGCTTCTTCAACCTCTTCATGGGCCTGCCCCTTGATCATGTGGGCAAGCTGAGGGCAATAGGAGGCATAATCGGATTCGTCGCGACGGCGAATCAGTACTTCATAGTCGTTTGGGTCGGTGCTTTGTGGCTGCTTCATGGTAACGGCATCGTGATGGTGATGGACTTAACGGTAACGGTCGATCATGTTCTGCAAATGGACACGTTTCGGGTCGAGCCGCATCGAGGTCTTCCATGCCTCAACGGCCTGGTCGGTTAGCCCCTTGGCCTCAAGAATATGCCCATAGTGCTCGTAGTGCGTTGCATTGCCCCCGAACGCAATGGCAGACTTAGCAGCAGTCTCAGCCTGGTCATAGCGCTTGAGGGTAAACAGGATCCATGCAAAGGTGTCGAGATATGCCGGGTTCTCCGGTTCGACCTCGAGAGATGTCTGCGACAGCTTTAGAGCACGCTGCAGATCAACTCCGCGCAGGCACAGCGAATACGCGTAGTTGTTACACACGAACGGATTTCGTGGGTCGATCTTGAGAGCCTTCTCGTAGCATGCATCGGAGCTATCCGTGCGACGGTTGCGATCGTAGAGAAATCCCATCTGCGACCACGCATCACCCTCAAGGGGCGATACTTCCAAGATGCTACGGTAGATGGCAATGGCCGCCTCATCGTTACCCTGTTCGTAGTGTACCGATGCCTCGGCATAGAGAAGACGAAGGTCACTGGGAAACTTCCGCTGACCCTGATGGACGTAACGCATAGCTCGATCGTTGAGGTCATAGAGCATCGACAGGCGGAAGGCTTCGAGGTACGTCTCGGCAATCGCATCAGGCGAGACGACGGCGGCATTGAGATGCCGCACCATACGATTAGTATCGTTCATCGATCCGGCAAGCGCACCCGACAGGCACATCACCGGCCATGCAGCCGAATGCACACGGAATGACTCGTCGACCAGTTCCCAGACGCGCTCGGGATACATGCCCGCGACAAGCGAGTCTTCGGATATCGCCGATAGGGCAGCCAGCCATACCCGAGCAGCCCCATTCATTTCGGGATCTCTACCGGTCCACCTGCTGAGCATCACGCCGAGCTCATCGAACATGCCTTGGCTGACGTAGCCAAAGGCGAGACTGATGGCAATGCGAGGGTTGGTGGGCTCAAGCTCGGCGGCTCTGGAATAGGTCCGCAAAAGCCCGGAGTTGTCGTTGAGTCGCTGATACAGCTCCATGAGACGCTCAAGCACGAAAATCTCCGATCGTGATTCGATCAGACTCTCGTAGATCTCGATCGCCCGGCGTGCATCACGCGGTTCGTAGAGACGCGCAAGCGTCAGCAGATGACGACGCGAAGGATTCAGTTTCAGGATTTGCTCGTAGGCCTGAAGGCCCTCATCATAGCGTCCGCGCTGCACCTCGATCTCAGCCAGGAGCTCCCAACTGTCGGTGGAACTTTTGTTGCGCTGCAAGGCCTGTGTTACGTACTCGTGGGCCAGCTGCAGCTTACCGAGCTCGACATAGCAGCGGGAAATGGCCGCAAGGCATGCCGACGTCGTGTCAAATCGAAGAGCCTGCTGAAACTCCAGAATCGCTTCGGCGGCTCGTCCACCTTGGAGCTGCAATGTGGTGCCGTTGATGAAATACTCCTTGGCCCTGCGCACGGAATCTGCGCGGGAGCGGGCAGTGCCCGGTGTATTCTGAGCAGCGCACAGTAGCGTTAGACTGCAGAAGACAATGCTGCTGAGGGCCCACCTTGCGGGGGCCGTTGGCATGAAGTATGAGCTTCGGTGAATCACTGGTGCGTTGACGTCACAGACGACAAGTTATGACAGGATATCAACGAAAAAAGGCCGCGTCGGCGACCTTTCTTGAGAATGTGCAGTAGTAAGATTACTTCGCGGCGCGCTTGCGCATGGCCGTGTAGCCGACCTTGTCGAGCGTCTTCAGAGCGCTTGCCGTGATCTTCACGGTTACCCAGCGACCTTCTTCAGGCACCCAAACGCGCTTCTTCTGAATGTTCGGCAAGAAGCGACGACGCGTTTTGTTATTCGCGTGCGACACGTTATTACCGTACATCACACCAACACCAGTGAGTTCACAGCGACGAGCCATGATTGGACTCCATTTCCTGACAGTTACGTAAACAAGACCGGCAAATTACCGGATGTTGTCCACATAAGCAAGTATCATGCCATGATCGATGCCATTAGGCCGCGAAAAAGCCTAATTTTGCTGTTCGCCTTGAAGTCAACGACACCATCTGAGCCCCTTGCCAACGGTCCCGTTCGCATGAAGACCATCGCTGTCCGTGGGGCAAGGGTCCACAATCTCAAGAACGTCGACGTTGACGTTCCTCGCCATGCGCTGACTGTTATCACGGGGCCATCGGGCAGCGGGAAGTCTTCACTGGCCTTCGATACGATCTATGCCGAGGGGCAGCGACGATTCGTTGAGTCGCTCAGTGCATATGCGAGGCAGTTTCTCGACCGCATGGACAAGCCCGATGTTGACAGCATACTGGGCCTGCCGCCGGCGGTGGCTATCGAGCAGCAGACATTCACAAAGAATCCTCGATCAACCATTGGCACCACCACAGAAGTGTATGACTATCTGCGTCTGCTGTATGGTCGTATCGGGGTAGTGATTGACAAGGATACCGGCGAGGTGATCCGTAAGGATACTCCGCAGTCTGTGGTCGAGACGCTTCTGCGGGAGATGCCCGGAGCGCGGCTGTTTCTTCTCTTCGAGCTCCCGAAGGAACATGCCACGCTTGATATCGTGCGCGAAAGTCTGCTGGCAAGGGGCTATTCACGACTTGTCTTCGGCGCATCGACACAGATGCAGGAACTGAACGAGATCGTTGATCTTCCGAGTACTCAAACGGATGTCTTTGTCGTGGTCGACCGGTTTGTTGTGCGCGATGATGACGAGTCCGTCTCAAGGCTGACGGATTCGATCGAGCAGGCCTTCAATGCCGGCGGCGGCCGCGTTGTGCTGCGTGACATGAGTACCGGCCAGGATCGGTTCTTCTCTGCTCGGTTCGAGAGCGCCCGAACACGCACGACGTACGTCGAGCCTGAGCCGCGACTGTTCTCATTCAACAGTCCCTTTGGCGCCTGTCCTAAGTGTCAGGGCTTCGGCCGCAGCGTCGGCCTGGACATGAATCTTGTTGTGCCGGACCGCAGTCTTTCGATCAGGCGCGGCGCGCTGCATCCGTTCCGTGGTGAGTCCTTCGGGGTCCACCAGAAGGCGCTTCTAGCAGAGGCGGCAGGTTTTGGTCTGCCCCTTGACAGGCCATTCCGTGACCTGCAGCCCGAAGAGGTCGACCTTCTGCGCAAGGGCTTTGGAAAGTTCATCGGTATCGACGGATTCTTCCAGATGCTCGAAGAGAAATCGTACAAAACACACTACCGCGTGATGATCTCACGTTACCGCGGTTTCACGACCTGTTCCGGCTGTCAGGGGTCGCGCCTGCGCACGGCGGCACGGCAGGTGTTTGTTGG
>CANHFG010000032.1 GCA_947459875.1 Ignavibacteria bacterium | reverse complement strand
GTCGTTTTTAGCGAACACGGCGAATTCATAGATCACGCCTTCAGTAAGTCCCGTGATCGTGGCCGTACGCGAAGACGAGCCGTTAACCGGAACGGTCAATGCCGCGGATCCACCCTTGGCGCGGTACTCAACGACAAAGCCCGTTGGCGTAACGGTGTCATTGGACGCAAGGGTCCAGCGCAAACCAATCGATGTCTGACTAATAGACTTTGCTTCCAACGTAGCTGGTGCCTTGGGCGCCGCCAACTGCGGGTTGGTTGGTTCGGTCACGGCCGAGTCACAACCGATGGCGACTATCGCCACGATTGATAAAAGGGCCATGCTGATGGCAGACCAACGTGTTGTCATTCAATCCTCCAGAAAAATATGTGTAGTGCGAGATAAGCGTCGCGGGAGACGGACAACCTGAACGATACGTGTTCGGGCAAGCTTCGATTGCCAGAAAATCACAGACCGCTGCTCCATGGCTGGTCAGGCATCCCTGAGGCATGATTTACGGCCCGCGCGGCCGTAAAGAGATAGTCCGAAAGGCGGTTCAGGTAATGAACGACATGGGGTCCGAGATCTTCGCGCCGCGAAAGTTCCACCGTTCGTCGCTCGGCACGACGGCATACGGTGCGGGCAAGGTGAAGATGGGCTGCTCCGGGATGTCCGCCCGGAAGGATGAAGGTCTTGAGGGGCTCAAGAACGGCATCATGACCGTCGATCCAACCCTCAATCACCCGTACATGTTCTTCGGTGATCCTGGGAATACTGTAGACCGGAGGCGGATCCAGGGGTGTGGCCAGATCCGCACCGAGGGCAAACAGAGTATCCGCAATGGTTGCAAGCTGCTGCCGCAAACCTTCCGGAATGTCGTGCGTCAGCACCACACCGAGGACGGCGGCCAGCTCATCAACCGTGCCATAGGCCTCTATACGCAGGTCGGCCTTGTCAACGCGTGTGCCCCCGAATAATGCCGTTGTGCCGTCATCGCCCGTCTTGGTATAGATGCGTGTTGCCATAGGACGCGAAGATACCCCGACAAGGGGTTTCGTAGGTTTGCATCGCTATGCGCACCATGAACATCCTCTTTATCGGCGACGTCGTTGGCCTGAGCGGGCTTCGAGAACTTCTGCGTCAGCTGCCCGAATTGCGCGAGCGCTTCCGGCCCGACTGCCTGATCGTGAACGGCGAGAACATCGTCGACGGAAAAGGGCTCTCCGAAAAGGAAGCCAATGAACTTTTCAGCGCCGGCGTCCACTGCATTACCACCGGCAACCACGTCTGGGAGAATTGGAAGTCTCGCCCCCTGCTGGCCGATCGCACCGACGTTCTGCGCCCGATGAACTACCCGTCCGAAAATCCGGGAAGGGGCTGGACGCTGATTACACTGCCCGATCATCGTGTTGTGGCCGTCATGCAGGCCCAGGGCCGCGCCTACATGCAGGCGATCGACTGTCCATTCAAAGCCGTCGATGCAGCCATAAAGCGCGTAGCCATGAATACGAAGATCATCGTTCTGGACTTCCATGCCGACGCGTCGGCGGAAAAGATCGCCATGGGGTGGCACTGCGACGGACGCGTCAGCGCCGTACTCGGAACGCACACGCATACGCAAACGGCTGACGCCCGGGTGCTACCTGAGGGCACGGCATTCATCTCGGACGTGGGCATGACCGGTCCGTACGACAGCGTACTCGGCATGAAGAAAGAGATCGCCCTCAAGCGGCTTCTACTGCAGACAGCACACAAGTACGAGGTGGCCGAGAACGATCACCGCGTTGCTGGCGTTGCGCTGGTTGTCGACGAGATATCCGGCAAAGCGGTGTCGATCACTCCGTTCATGTCACCATCATTTCAGACCCAGTCATGAGTCGTACAGAGCCCCCTAGCGCCCATCTTGCCCGAGCCATGGTGCATCACAAGGTGAAGATCCTCTGCACGATGGGTCCGGCCGTCGCTTCCACGGAACGCATCGTTGCCCTGGTGAAAGCCGGTGCAACGGCCTTTCGATTGAATATGTCTCATGGTGACCATGCCACTCATGCGGGCATGATCTCGATGATCCGCAAGGCAGAGGAAAAGCTCGATGTGCATCTGCCGATCATCGTGGACCTGCAGGGACCGAAGATCCGCGTGGCCGATTTCACGCATGTGGACGCTATTCCCCTTGTAGCCGGGACGGATATCCGGATCGTGGATGCCGGGGTGGCGAAATCAGTGACGTTCAAGCCCACAGAGACGGTCATTCCGGTGACCTATCCATCGATCGCCCGCGACGTCAAGAAGGGCCACCTTCTGCTCTTCGATGACGGACTTATCAAGGTGCAGGTGCGCGAGACCGACGGTACGTCCGTTCGTGCGATCGTTGTTCATGGGGGCCTGCTCAAACCTCGAAAGGGGCTGAACCTGCCCGATACGCAGGTCTCACAACCGTCCATGACGGCCAAGGACAGGGCTGATGCAAAGTTCGCCGTGCAGAATGGTGCCGACTACATTGCACTTTCATTCGTTCGCAAGGCAGCCGATGTGGAGGCTCTTCGACGTCAGATCGTCAAGTGCGGCGGATCGCAATGGGTGATCGCAAAGGTCGAAAAGCCAGAGGCTCTGCAGAACATCGAGGCGATCATCGATGCGTCCGACGCGATCATGGTTGCCCGTGGTGATCTCGGTGTCGAGATCCCGGCAGCATCGGTACCTATCGTTCAGAAGCGCATCATCCACCTGTGCAATGCCAAGGCCAAGCCGGTTATCACGGCAACACAGATGCTGGAGTCGATGATCCACAACGCCCGTCCGACAAGAGCTGAAGCAAGTGATGTTGCCAACGCCGTGCTGGACGGAACCGATGTCGTGATGCTCAGCGCTGAAACCAGCGTGGGCGCATATCCGACGGAGGCCGTGCATACCATGCGTACCATCTGTGAGCAAGCCGAAGAGGTACTGCTCAACGACGGCCGGCTGAATGAACATTACGAGCCGCCCAAGGGTGGACATCGCTCAAATACAGAGTCCATCGCCGTTGCCGTGGCCCAGATCGCCGAGGAAAAGCGCCTCTCGGCGATCATCAGTCTCAGTTACAGCGGTGAGACCACCCGCCTGATCTCCAACCAGCGGCCCCGTGCTCCCATCGTCTCCGTCACCACCGACCTTGGTGTTGCCCGTCGGATCGGTCTGCTCTGGGGCGTGACCGGGATGCTGATCGAGACGCTGCATTCGACCGACGAGACAATCGATCACATAAAAACGACGATGCTCCGTGAGAAACTCTTTCCCGCCGGAGCAACCGTCGTATTTACGATCGGGCGCCCCCTGGTCGGACGCGCCCGCACAAACATGCTGTCGATCGAATCTCTCGAAAAGTAAACCGACGCCCTACTTCTGTCCGGGTGTCTGCGAGGCGGCAGGCGATGACGGCTCTTTCAAGGCAGCCGGATCGGGCTTAAGAACCATCTCGCCAAAGTTCACGCCGGTGAGATACTTCTTGGCCGAAGCAAGGATCTTCTCCGGCGTCAGCGTGCGAATGAACTCATCACGGAGTTTGTAATTCGCATACGGCTCTTCGTCGGCATCGAACTGCGACATCACCCGTAGCCAGTACTGGTTGGTCTTGAGCTGCGTTTCGCGCTCCTTGGTCTGGATCTCCCGAACCTTAGCCACCAGCGAATCCGGCACTGCTTTGGTCCGAAGCGTTTCCATTTCGCGCTTCACGGTCGACACGAGCTCGTCCACACGGTCAGGGTTGCAGCTGAACACCACAACAATGCCGAACTCCTCTTCTGGAATCCGCTCGATGTTCGGCTGAACACTGACAAAGTACACGCCCCCTTTTTCCTCGCGCATCTGCTCACGCAGCTGGATCTCCATGACCTCGCAAAGTGCACCGACGTCATACCGGTTTTCCGGCGTGTATTTGATCGGGCCGGAGGTGGTGAGAATGACGAAGCTCTTGGCCTCCTGTCCCTTGTAGACCGTCTTGGTGAACACACCCTTGCGCGAGCGGATGCCGACGTCTTTCCATGTCTCCTTCGTCGGGTTTGTCGGCAGGGAACCGATGTAGGTCTCACAGAACTTCTTCAGCGTGTCCTCATCGAAGTTTCCAACGAAGTAGAACGTGAAGTCAGAACCGTACTTGAAACGCTCGCGGTACAGGTTGTAGGCCTTATCGAGATCTACCTTGTCGACATCAGCCTCGGACATCGAACGCGACCGCGGGTGATTGTTGGTCATCGTCGTCATAACGGTATCGAAGAAGGTGCCCTCCGGACTCTTCTCCTTGTTGGCAAGCTCGGCCTTCATCTTCGTCTTCCACGACTGGAAGGCCTCCACGTCCTTGCGTGGGCTCACAAAGCCCAGGTGCAGAAGCTCGAAGAAGGTTCGCAGATCCTTCGGCGATGAACTTCCCGACATCAGTTCGCGCTCCATGCCGATCGTGGGGCTGATGCCGACGTTCTTACCTGTCAGCACCTTCATCAGATCGTTCATTGGCAGCGAGGCCAGACCCGACTGATCGACAACTGTTGCTGCGACCATGTTCGTGAAGTGATCTTCCTCCTTGGCCAGCGATTGTCCGCCCCAGCTCTGTGCCGAGAACAGGATCTCGTCGTTCTTATAGTCGGTCTTCTTGTACACCACACGAGCCCCGTTCGAGAGAATGAGCTCCTTGCCCTGCACATCCGACAGGTCCGTCTGCTTTACGATCGTGCCCGGTGTCGGCATGGTTTCGACAAGGGGCTTTGTAGGCACGTTATCGACGTACGCCGCGATGTTCTTTGCCTCAATGGCCGACAGAAGACTGCGAACCTGAGCTTCCGTTGGCTTTGTATATCCGTTGCCTTCCGGCACGGAGATCGTGATCACTCGATTAGCCGCCGTTATCATCGATGCTGCAACGGCATTCACCTCCGCCAGCTCGATCGCCGGGACGTACCGCTGATAGATCGCCCACTCGTGCTCAATGCCGGGAACGCTCTCAGCCGTCAGGATATGCCGCGTCAGCTCATCGGCAAACTGACGTGATTCGGACTTGTCTCGCTCGTTGTAGTAGGTCTCCATGCGCGAAAGAACCGAGGTGCGCGCGCGCTCCAGCTCCGTTGCTGTAAATCCATGACGTTTGGCACGCTCGAGTTCCGTCAGCAGGGCATTCATCGACTTCAGAACATTCTTATCCGAGGCCGTCGCCATTGAATAGAGCGCACGATTCTGCCGTGTAAGTCCGATGTCAGCAAGGAATGCAGAACTAAATGGGGGCGGGTTCTTGCGAGTGAGCTCACTCAATCGGACGTTGACCATTTCGTAGGCCATCTGTCGCACAATACTCTTGCGGTAATCGGCATAGGTCGTGATCGTGTCTGCCGGACGCTTGATCATCATCGTGATGGAAGCGGATGTAAGCTCCGGATCGGATGCAACAGAGATCAACGTCTCGTTATGGGTCGGTAGCACCAGTGTTGGACGCTTCTGGTACTTTTCACCCGTGGAAGGGGGCGATGTAAAGTTATCGCGCAGAAGTGCTTCCATCTTGGCTGGGTCAAAATCACCTACTGCTACGATGGACATGTTCAATGGATTGTACCATGTGCGATAGAAGCGACGGAGATTGTCTGCCGGAGCGCGGAGAAGAACGTTTGTGTCGCCGATCACGTCACGCTTGGCATACTTCGATCCGTAATACATCACATTACGGTGCTGTTCCATCACACGCTCATCGGCTCCGCGCCCCAGACGCCACTCTTCGGTAACAACACCGCGCTCCTCGTTGATGTCCTTATCCTCATAGCGTACATATCCGGCCCAGTCACGCAGCACATGCACGGCCTTTGTCAGATTCTCCGCCTTGTCCAGCGGAACCGTTAGCAGGTACACCGTTTCGTCCTGATTGGTGTAGGCATTCAGGTCGGCACCGAATCGCACACCCATCGACTCAAGAAAGTTCACCAGATCGAGCTTCGGAAATGAGTTCGTGCCATTGAACGCCATATGCTCGCAGAAATGCGCCAGACCGTTCTGATCATCGTCCTCCAGCACCGCCCCTGCGTCTACGACAAGCGTCAGCTCCATGCGGTTGGCCGGACGGGCATTCTTGAGGATGTAGTAGGGGATGCCCGATTCAAGGCGTCCGGTACGAATGTTTGGATTGAAGCGCACCTTATCGGCATCCGAGAACGTGCCCTGAGCCATGGCCGTACAAGCCATGACAACAAAGACAAGTATTCGTGCAAGCATTCTGTTCATTGAGATCTCCAGGGTGGTGATTGTTCGCGGTGTTTGACCAAAAGGCTGTCTGTAAAGTTTCGATTCGTCTCGGCTTACCCGTTGGATTCCGGATGCTGCCGTTGAAGCTCCAATAGTGTACATCTGATCAGCTGCTCCAGAACTCCGAGATCGAGATCGGCTATGCGCTTAAAGTACAGACACGACGCACCCATCCTGTGCTGGCCGAGCTTCTCGAGAAGCTCCTTCTGCTGCGGAGATTCGGCGCTGAGGTATAGGACGATCTCCTTTGCGCGGATGGCGAAGCCCGTGGCACAGGACTCACCACGGCGTCCGCTCTGGTAGCTGTATCGGTAGGACCCGTACCCGACGATGCTGGGTCCCCACATGACTGGTTCCTGACCAGTCACCGAGCCGAGCATCCTCATGAGGACGGCACAGTCTTCCTTCTGCTCGCCCTTAGCCCGTGCATCGATGTACTCCATCACACTGGCAGTGGTTGGTTTTGTCTTGTTTTCGGACAACACTCTTCCTTTTCTGACACGCCCTTGCGACAGGCTATCGGTAGCGCGACGAAATTACGAACCCCGACCGAGGTCGGCCGTGCTTGATTTTGAATCTGAACTTCGCTACGCAGAAACGTGTTGCCGCCGTAGGTTTGCATCAGTTTTTCCTGTCACGTATCCCCCCAGCCCCATGTCAACAGACGCATCAGGCCCATCATTCGACCTCAGTGAGGAGCACGAAGCACTCCGAATGCATATACGTTCCTTCGTCGAAGAGGAGATCAAACCGGTTGCGCTCCAGTACGATGAATCCCAGGAGTTCCCGCACGAGATCTTTCGCAAGCTGGGTGATCTTGGATATCTCGGAATCGTGATCCCGACCGAGTATGGTGGCAGCGGCATGGGTTACATGGAGTACGCAATCGTCGTCGAAGAGGTTGCGCGGGGATGCCCAGCCATTGCTCTCGGCGTTGCAGCCCACAACGGCCTGTGCACTAGTCACATTTTCCGATTCGGATCCGAAGAGCTACGTCAGAAATACATTCCGCGTCTGGCCAAGGGCGAGACAATGGGCGCATGGGGCCTTACGGAGCCATCGGCCGGGTCGGATGCAGGTGGCACACGCACAACGGCTGTGCGTGATGGCGACGACTACATCATCAACGGCGCAAAGAACTTTATCACGCACGGCAATGTCGGCGATATCTGTGTGGTGATGGCCGTCACCAACAAGGATGCCGGCAAGCGCGGTATTTCGGCCTTTGCCGTCGACAAGTCGATGGCCGGCTTCTATGGTTCGAAGAAGGAGAACAAGCTGGGCATGCGCTGCTCAGATACTGCCGGACTCACATTCGACAACGTGCGCGTTCCGGCATCGCACCTGATCGGGAACGAAGGCGAAGGCTTTGTGCAGGCCCTGCAGATCCTCGACGGTGGACGGATCTCCATCGCCGCCCTGAGCGTTGGACTTGCTCAGGGGGCTTTCGAGGCGGCTCTGGCCTATGCAAATGACCGTCAGCAGTTCGGCAAGAAACTCGCCGATATGCAGGCGATCCAGTTCAAGCTTGCGGCCATGTCGATGGAAATCGATGCTGCACGACTGATGACCTACAAGGCGGCCTGGATGCGCGACCAGGGCATGAACTTCAGCGTGGCCGCATCACAGGCAAAGCTTTTCGCCTCCGAGGTCTCCGTCCGTACGGCAGAAGAAGCCATACAGATCCATGGCGGCTACGGCTACGTCAAGGAGTATCCAGTCGAAAAGTACTGGCGCGACTCGAAGCTTCTGACCATCGGCGAGGGAACGAGTGAGATCCAGAAGATGGTCATCACCCGGAACCTGCTTGCGGAGCTGTAAGCCCCTTTTTTACGACGGCTATAGTCGGCTTTAGCGTCCTCGTTCCCACCGTTTGTACTGCAAGATCGGTGGGGGAGGTGGTATGCCCAGGTCTCTACCGTCCACCGCGTTAAACCGCAAGCCAAGCATCGTCGCAAGTGATGGTGCAAGGTCGACCGGGGCGATAGGGCCCGAGTCGGTGAACTTGGCTACACTGCCACCGAGGATCATCATCGGTACCCACCGGTCATAGTCATACGGAGTGCCGTGCGAGGCGGCATTTCCACCGATGATCCAATACTGTTTCGGATACATCACAACGTCTCCGGTGCGACCGTGGTACGTGCTGTTGCGGATGTAGCGCCACGTGTTTTCGTCGATGTTGACAGGACGTCCAGCGGAGGCGATCGAATCGGAATCCACAGCGATACCGATACCGGGATGTGCTGCAACAGAGCGCACCACATGCCCGATAACCTCACGGCGTTGGTCGGCAGGAAGAAGGTTCCAGTTCAGGTAGATCGAGGGCTCGTGGATCTCCCGCACGTAGGACGCGCCCGTCCCGTTCAGCTGTCCATAAGCACGCGTCAGCGCGGAATCGATCCGCAGCTTGATCTCGGCCTCACGGATTCGGCCGGCATCGATCACCGCGCGCTGCTGTTCGGCCTGTCGTTTGAGGATCTCCGGAATGGGTGCAACTCCATGGTCGGACGTGACGGCAAGAACATAGTAGCGCCGCCCCACCGTTCGGTCGAGCAGATTTATCAGTTGCTCAATGTGCCGATCAGCGCGCACGAACATATCCTCGATCTCCCTACTGTCCGGACCAAAGACATGGCCGGCATAGTCCGTGGTTGACACTCCGACACAAAGGATGTCCGGAGCGTCATCCCGACCCAGTTTTTCGCGCTCGATCACCGTGCGGGTTGCGTCAAACAGCATCTCCATCGAGAAGGGGCTTATCAGCACGCTGGCAACGAACTTTGGATGGGCGGGGTCGAGGATTCGGTGTGGAAAGGCATTCGATCCACCCGGGAAAGCCCCCTCACCATCGACCGAGTCCGGAAGAATCGACTTCGCTATCGGTTTCCAGACGGCACCGATATACCTGTCCACGCTGTGTTTTGCGTTAAGCTGACTCAGCCAAGGGGGCTGAGGGTACGCCGCACTTGACGTCCAGCGTCGCGCGGCCGCATCGTACCAGATGCAGGAGGTGGCAGATTTCCCCGCCATAAGAATGGCGGCTCTGTCCTTGATGGCGATACCGACGACCTTCGACTTCGGTTCACTGCGTCGAAGCAGATCTCCGAGCGTCGGTACCTGAAGGTTTGCAGCACTGTGGATGCCTGCCGTGTCCTGCGCGCAGTACCCGCACCAACCTGACAGCAGATCGCAGAAGTCATTCCCAACGATTCCGGTCCGGGCCGGATAGCACCCTGTTAACAGCGTGGCGTGCCCCGGACCCGTGATGTTGTTTGCGTGGTCATAGTAGCACGAGGTGAAGTTTGCTCCCTCGGCCACGATCCGACGGAAGCCACCGGCAGTGGTGAATGCCCCGGCAAACTTCGTCGGGTAATCGCCCCGGAACTGATCGAACGACACCACGACGACCAGCCGTGGACGAATCCGCTGTGCGCTCGCCGCACCGGCCAGTCCAAGCAGCAAGACCGGAATGACCAGAACAGCACGCAACAGCCGGTTCAGAGCTGTCCCATCGACCGCATCATGGTGGCGACTTCGTAGGCCTGACGCTGGTTGTACTCCGACGTCATCTTGCGGTAATTGATCAGATCGACGATGATGCCAATGAAGCACAATCCCCCCGTGAACAGATACAGCAATCCGAGACCGATCTGGCCCAGCACGAAGCGCTGTATGCCGGCGATCCCAAGAAAGCCCACCAGCGTCAGGAGCAGGATCATAACCGGTTCTTTGCGGCGCGTGCGGTAGATCGAGGCAAACATACCGGCCTGCTGGTCTGTCATCGGCTGCATGAGCGTGTGAAGATACAGTAACTCGTCGCTCTCGGCATCCGGGATGAGTTGGAGAACATTAGCCATGGGAGGTTCCTTGTCAGGAAGAATGAATGGATCGTTGTCGTTTGGCAAGAAGATGAGCACTGCGCGCCGCAAGAAGTCCGGCAGCCGGGATTCCCAGCGGATGTGCCGCCCAGGATGCCGCCAGATCGCCGCGGAACAGGTATGAGACCGACATACCCAAGCCGCAGCCCGGGCAGAAGTCAAAACCCATCAGCGTGGGAATGCATACGCTTACATGCCCGTCCAGATAGGGTCCTGCCACGGCCAGCCCCATAAGCCCCGCAAGCCAGATGACGGCCTCCAGGGGTGTGGTGCGCATGTATGTGATCAAGCTTCTCATCGGTCTTTTGACAGTCAATACATGACAATGTTTCACACGGTCGCTGAAAGTTCCTGTGGAAATCGGCGTAACTCTTTGAATTCTCGTCTTCATGCCCGTATATTTGAGGCCGCATTTTCGGGAACAATCCCTTACGACACGATTAACCAAGACAGAACATCATGTACGCAGTCGTCGAAATCTCCGGTCAGCAGTACGCCGTCTCCCCAAAGCAGACGGTCATCGTCCCGCTCATGAGTAACAACGTGGGTGAAACGGTTGAGTTCACAAACATCCTTCTTGCCAGCGATAACGGTAAGGTTTCCGTTGGAGCCCCTTACATCAAGGGATCGGTCAAGGCAACGGTTGTCGGACACGGCAAGGGCGACAAGGTCCTGGTCTTCCACAAGAAGCGCCGTAAAGGGTACCAGAAGCTGAACGGACATCGTCAGCGCTACACGAGCATCACGATCAACGACATCAATATCTAAGCGAGCACAACAATGGCACACAAAAAAGGTGGCGGGTCTACCAAGAACGGTCGGGATTCAAATGCCCAGCGTCTTGGTGTGAAGAAGTTCGGTGGCGAGCGCGTTCTTGCCGGCAACATCATCATCCGCCAGAACGGTACGAACGTCCACCCCGGCAACAATGTCGGCCTTGGCAAGGACTACACGATCTTTTCGCTTGTTGACGGCGTCGTCAAGTTCGAGCGGAAGGATAAGACACGTCTCAAGGTTTCTGTCTATCCAGCAGCAAACTGAGCCAACGTGTCCACTTCGTTTTGACAGCATGAAACGCCTCCACGTGGGGCGTTTTTTTATGTAATCACCTCTTCCCCCACCGCTTTACTCTACAGGATCGTCACCGTCATGAAAGCCCCCGTTCGTGTTGCCGTTACCGGCGCTGCAGGTCAGATCGGATACAGTCTGCTTTTCCGTATTGCCAGCGGAGAGATGCTCGGCAAGGATCAGCCCGTCATTCTTCAACTGCTCGAGCTAACACCGGCCCTTCAGGCCCTGCGTGGTGTGGCCATGGAGCTGGAAGACTGCGCATTCCCATTGCTGCACGGCATCGTGCAGAGCGACGACCCGATGGTCGCCTTCAAGGATGCCGACTACGCCCTTCTTGTCGGCGCACGTCCGCGCTCAAAAGGTATGGAGCGCAAGGATCTGCTCGAGGCCAACGCCCAGATCTTCACGGTACAGGGCAAGGCCCTCAACGCCGTTGCCAGCCGCAACGTCAAGGTGGTGATCGTTGGCAACCCGGCCAACACCAACGCTCTGATCACGGCCAAGAGCGCGCCGGATCTTGATCCGCGCAACATCACGGCGCTGATGCGCCTTGATCACAATCGTGCCCTTGCACAGATCAATGCCAAGACGGGCATCCATACGTCGCAGCTCAGCAAGATGACGGTATGGGGCAACCATTCCGTGACGCAGTACCCTGATGTGTCGAACCTGACAGCAAATGGCTCCCTGGTATGGCCAACGATCAACGATCAGGAATGGCTTGAAAACACGTTCATCCCTACCGTTGCCAAGCGCGGCGCAGCCATCATCGAAGCACGCGGATTCTCCTCGGCCGCTTCGGCTGCGAACGCCGCCATCGAGCACATGCGCGACTGGGTTCTCGGAACGGCCGCGGGCGACTGGACCACGATGGGCATTCCTGCGGACGGATCGTATGGCATCGATGGCGATGTGGTGTACGGTTATCCGGTAACGTGCTCCAACGGAGAGTACACGATCGTTCAGGGTCTGGAGATCAGCGACTTCTCACGTGCTCGTATGCAGGCCACACTCGATGAGCTCCTTGAAGAGCGCAACGGCGTCCAGCATCTCTGGTAAGAACAAACAACAATTTGTAGATCGAAGAGGGGGCGGTACCACACCGCCCCTTTTCATTTTGGGTCAGGTCCACGCGGAATCACCACCACCGCGCCTGGCGACATTTTCACGACTGACCCACCGGTGAGGTTATAGCAAAGTTCGAGCACTCCCGGATTATGCCCGACAAGGATCACCGTGCCGCCGAGACCGTCAAGCTCGCGTACGATGTCGTGCAGCGTATCTGCACTGGCCTCATAGATCCTCTCATCCATCTCGATCTGCTCCGGCTGCCATCCATACGCCCGCGCAATGATCTCGGCCGTCATGGCCGTGCGCAGGGCTGGAGAGGCAACAATAGCTGTTATCCGTGGATGCCACCGACGCAGGTCCGCGGCAAGCAGCCCCGCGTCTTCGACGCCCTGCGTAGCCAGCGGTCGGTCGAAATCACTCCTGTGAAGGTCTGCCGGGGAGGCCTTTGCGTGACGGACAACGATCAGTGTGTGCATGTGGGCGCTTACTGCGTGCGAACGGTGAAGAACAGAACCACGGTGACGGCGGCCGCTGCAACGTAGATAAGCGGCTCGAGAACATCGTCCCAGACAGATGACTCGGGCTCTGGCAGCGGTGCGTGCGTTGCCATATGCTGTCGGGATTGATACGCTTCCACGTTCGTGCGCGCCATCATGGCACGATGCGTAACGGGGGCAAGTGCCAGGGGGCGACCCTTGCACTCGGCAGACAGCTGTACGACGATGCTGCGCTCAACGCTATCGCTTGCTGACGACGGAGCGTAGCGCGTAGAGGCGTTTTCGATCACGACCCTCACCGCAGGTGATGCTGTGTCATTGACAGATATCGTCGGGATGCCGCGCTCTTCAAACCGACGCTGCATGAGTGAGCGGATCCAATCCGCATCAGGATGCTGACGCACAGTCAGTGGCACCGTAGCTCCTGACGCGAGATCGCATCGGGAGATCATCGTGTCGGCAAGATCACGCACCGATGCTTCGATCACATCGATCGTGTGCGGAAGGTCGCCGGTGGTCTGAGTAGCAGCGTTAACGGACCAGAGCACGCAGAGGATCACCGTGAGAAGTGCCTTCACGACGCGTTGCCACTGTGGTTATGACGCAGGGCCAGTACGGCTGAAACGAGTTCGTTCTCCCGGTCCGACAATGCCGGACGGATCCGCAGCGGCCGACGTCGCTCCTTGATGTAGAGTCGAATGATCGGTGTCGTCGGCCGAACACGCACACGACGGTCCTTCCCGATGATGATACGATCGATCTCATCCGAGGTAAACGTCCGCTCATGAAACCGGTTGACAAACGTGATGAAGTCGGGACCAATGATGATCACACGGTCCATGATCATTTCAACAACGAGTGCGATCACCGACAATGCAACAAACAGCCCCAGCACAACAACGACGGGATCGTTCACGACTACAACGAGGAGCCCTTCCTGAAGCTGACTGAAGTACAGCGCACGGATGATGACGTAGCAGATCAGCGTAACGGCGTATACGGCAACCGACTGCCAGTAGAAGTCGAGCTGCACACTAAAGGTGTTTGCTTCATGTTGTGTCTGCGTCATTGTTCTGCCCCCTTCCACGAACTTACGCGCATGACCAGCTCAGCCACATCTCCGGCCGCATCGGGTCTGCCCAGCTCGGCCATGCGTGAGGCCATCGACGCCTGCATCGCCTCATTGCTCATGATCCGATCGATCGCCGGCAGCAATTCATCAACGAGTCGGTCATTCTCGAGAACGACCGCGGCAGCATGCCGTTCCACGACATGTGCATTGTGACGCTGCTCGTTTGTCGAGGCCGATGGAAGCGGGATCAGGATCGCCGGCTTGGCAACGATCCCTAGTTCTGCGATCGTGGTTGCGCCGCTACGCGAAACGACCAGATCAGCCGCCGCATATGCCGAGCCCATGTTATCAATGAACTCCACCATGCGCACGTTGCTCGGTAGGGGGCGAGCGGGCACATGACCCTTGCCGGTCTGCCAGAGCATCTGCCAGCCACGCTGCTCGATCAACGGCAGCGCATGTTCGATGGCTTCATTGATCGAACGAGCGCCAAGACTACCGCCAAACACCAGCACGGTTGGACGTTCAGGGTCGAGACCCCACCACGTGCGCGCATCGTGCTGCGAGGCCGAGCGGTCGATCTGCGTACGCACGGGATTACCCAGAACGTGAAGCCGCGACTGCATTGAAGACGGATAGAACGTCCGGCTGTCTTCAAATGCAAGAACAACAGCAGCCGCATGCGGAACGAGTCTCGCGTTGCTTTTGCCGGGATTAAGATTCGACTCCAGAACGAACAGCGGAACGCGTTCCCTGGCCGCCGCTATGCCCGCAGGATAGCTGATGTAAGCACCCGTGCAGATAACGGCATGGGGCTTGAAACGGCGAATGGCGCTTCGCGCGATGGAGATCGATCGAAGGATCTTGAACGGCAACGTAAGCGTCGACAGCGACAGACCGCGAAATCCCTCGATCGGCATACCGATGTAGTCGTATCCCATCGACGGAATAAGACGTGTCTCCATCCGGTCAAGACTGCCCAGGAACAGAGGCGTGCAGTTGCCGTTCGTGCGCTCGATCAGCTGCTCGACAACGGCAACGGCGGGAAAGATGTGTCCGCCCGTACCACCGCAGGCGACCACAACGCGAAGTGCGTCGCTCATGGATGAAGTCTCACGAATGCCACGAACGGTGAATCATGGCCGGCAAAATAGGCCTCCGTGCGTAATTTCAGGTCACGTAACGTACCGTAACAGGGGTCATCATGCGGCATCTTCTTCAAGCTCTCACGCTGGTTCTATGCATCAGCGCCGCGAGCGCACAGCAACCAAACGTCAAGCAATACATACAGCAGGTCGCTGCGGGCTGGACGTCGGATGCAAAGAAGGCGTTGCCGGACCTGTTGATCGAAGCCCCGGATGATCCGGGCGTGCTGTTTCTGCATGCATCACTGATCGAGGATGCGAAGAAGGCAAGCCCCCTGCTTGAGCGCATCGTCGATGCCTTTCCAAAATCAGAATGGGCAGACGATGCAATGGCCCGTCTGATCATCATCTCAGCTACGAAGAACGACCCGGAAAAAGCGCGGAAGACCTTTGCAACCATGCGGGATCAGTATTCCCAGAGCGAGCTTCTGCCTGTGGTCTACGAGATCATGCGCTCCACGGTTGGTGCTCCGGCTCCGTCGGAACGTCCGAATGCAACCGCCTCCACAACCAAGCCCCCAGCAGCGGCTCCTGCGAAACCTGCTCCCAATGGATACTCGCTCTCGGTGATGACCACCGCAGAGCGCTCCGAAGCCATGCAGTTTGCCGGCAAACTCAAGCGCAAAGGCATCAAAGCTGGCGTTGTTCCGCTGCCGGGCAGTGCTGTGACGCGGTATTCGGTTCGTGTGGGAGATTACGAAACGGAAGCGGAAGCGCTCAAGGACCTCGTGCTTGTACGCTCAGCGTGCGGCTGCAAGCCAGTCGTCGTAAAGAAGTAACCGGTAACCAGCGATCATGCCGATCCGTCTGCGTCCCGTTCTGCTGACACTCCTGCTGCTCGGCGCTCAGAAAGCCTATACGCAGAGCTCCGACGTAAATGCAGAACGTGTGTCGATCGACGCACAGATCCTGCGATCACTCGACGGTTCGGCACCGCTCATGGAATCCTCCGTGTTTCCGCAAGGCCTGATCAATCTTTCGCCGCTGGCAGACGACTCCTCCGATGCGTTCGGTCGATACGTGCGCGCCTACTATGGCGGACTCATGCCCGGGGCCCCGGCTACGGAAGGCATGCTCGCCGGCGAGGTTCTCGACGGACGCTGGAGAGGTCTTGTACAGGTCGACGATGTGCTGCGATTTCAGGCCGATGCATCCCTGATGCTGCGTGGCGGCACAACCACAAACGATCAGAACACAAAGCCATTCCTGCTTGCTCGCCCATCGGTCCGATTCATGGGCTCAATGGGAGGGGGCTTGGGGTACTTCCTGGATCTGTCAAATGGACGCCGCATGCTGGGTGCGGCGCGGCGCATTGCACGTACCGACCCTACACTTGCGCGCACGACCAAGTTCATCAGCGAAGACACATCGTTCTTCGACCGTTACGTTGGTTATGTGCAATACCAGACGTCGTGGATGCGCATCCGATTCGGACGTGAAGCCATGCAGTGGGGGGCGAGCCCGATCGACAACTTCGTTCATTCGCTTGAAGCCCCCTTGCTCGACGGGCTGCTTATCGATGTGCCCTATAAACGCTTTCGTTATACGATGACGCATTCCAGTGCCAACAGCCTTGACACTAGCGGCAGCTCGGTCCCCGGGAAGTTCATTGCAACACATCGCATCGCCTTCGAGCCCACCAACTGGCTGAACATTGCCGTCAACGATATGATCGTCTATTGGGGCAGGGGGCTTGATATGGCCTATCTGAATCCGCTCGCTTTCTTTGTCAGCGCCGGACTCTCAACGCGCGAACGCAACCTCAACGACAACTCCATGTTGAGCTTTGATGTCGCGGTTCGTCCCACGCAAGGAATGCGCGCCTACACATCCATCGTGATCGACGATATCGGATTCGGCACGCTGGGTGATACATCACGTCGGGGGAACAACAACAAGTTCGCCTATCAGGTCGGCCTCTCTCAGGCCTTCGGCACACCCGGCGCATCCTCGCGGTCGATGCTCACCCTGGAGTATGCCCGTATCGACCCGTTCACGTTCACGCACCGAAGCATCAACGCATCATACTCCACGTTTGGCGCGTCCGTCGGCTATGACATGCAACCCAATTCCGACCGCGTTGCGCTACAGGCACGTCACTGGTTCACTCCGCGTACATCCCTGCGCGTGGACCTTGACTTCACTCGGCATGGAGAGAATCTGCTCGATGCGAATGGGAACATTCTCACCGCCGAAGACCCAGACTGGCCCGGCTCCGGCGCTCTCGTGGCCATCGGCAATGTTGGTGGCGATATCCTCCGCGGTGATGGCGACTTTATCGTCGGCAATCGCTTCCTGCGCGGCAACCTCAGCCATCAACGCCGCGCACGCCTCTGGTTCTCCGCCGAATGGATGCCAAACTTCTTTACGGACGTCCGCGTGGGCTATACCAATCGCAATGGCGGCAACAATCCGGAGTCGTTCCTGTTCGGGTCGCTTGAGATCAGAATCGGGTACTGAGAACTGCAGAGTTACCGCATCTTCTGCTTTATCACCTGCAGGACTTCGCGGGTTGTGCTGGCCTTATGGGCGAAGGCGACCAGTTCGCAGTTCTTCAGCGTCCACACGTTCAGGGTATCGTACGTGTCGAGCTTGACCGAGGGGATCGTGTACTTGATATTCTTGGTGATGACGGTTCCCTTAGGGATTGGCTTAGGATTAAGCGTGTCGCCCCAGGTGCCGTTGAGCGATGTCCTCAGCACGTGATCGAAGACATAGTCCTTGATATGCGACGGTGATTTGCGGTAGTCCTTCTGATCACCAACGATACCGTTTTCCTGCAGCCAGACGCTGATGTTTGTCGGATCCGGGATATCCTCCAGCGCCGTCGCCTTCACTGTGACACTGATGGTTCGCTTATCGGAGTAGTACGTATGACTTAGTGCAAGATCCATCAGTGGTTTCTTCGGCAGCAGTTGAGCAACGGCCGGTTCCCAGTTCTTCATGCCCTGAATGAGGCGGTTGTTCAGCGTAACGCGGTTAACCAGTCCGTTGGGATTCCCTGCACGGCTGATGCGGAACGCCGCATCAAGAGCAACTCCGGCCGGACACGTCAGATCTCGCTTGAAGTCAGGTAGTTCAAGAGCTGCAAAGCCCCCTGCATGAATGGCGGTAACGATCACAAGTCCCTTGTTGTCTTCATAGATCTTCGCTGCAACTTCGGCGGCTTCCGGGCAGTTACCGCAGGTGTGGCCGGTGTAGTCCTCAAGCAGCACATACATCTTGCCATTCGTTGTTGCCACCGTCGTTGAGGTATCGCGCAGCAGCGTGTCCACCGGGACGGTTGGATACTTTTCGTAAGGACCTTCGATCACATCGCACGACGTGGCAATGATGCCGAGGGCAAGAGCGAGGGTAATGACAAGGGGCTTCATGGTGCCTGCTCAGAATGTATAGGTGATACTCATGGACATGCCGTTGGAGGCCGGAACCGGGCGGCAGATGCCGCCCACGCAGAGGATACCGCCACGTACCCGGCCGTATCCGGCCTGAATGCGCAGTGCATCCTTGGAGTAGGCGACCGACGCATTCGGATAGTGTACGCGAAGCTCTTCGTCGTAGTTCCCAAAGTTGTATTCGTTGAACACCGTAAAGAACCAGTGCGGCGATACGGTGTATTCGACAAGAGCCATGATCCAGTCACCATTTTGCAGGGCCTTCTTCGCCCCTTCTTCGTGGGTGACATCCATGTACTGGAGCTCCGTACGCAGACTCTGATTCTTTGCTGTCTTGAACCAGAGTTCAAGGCAGACAAAGCTGGCGTTGATGATGCCGTAGACTTTTTCGCCCGGAGCGGCCCGACGTTCAATGACGTCCTGATTGTAATCGAGATTGACGTAGGTCAGCGTGGTCTTGAAGTCCCGACCCCACTTGCGCTGAATCTCAATATTGATGTCGCGATAGTATAACTCATCGCCCCACATAAACTCCGCGTCATAGGTATATGGTCCGGTGCGCGTCGTGTCCAACCCATGAATCAGCGAGTAATTCAGGGAAATCATTGTCTCCTCATTGCCCAGCCAGCCCCCTTTCGGAATCGTCCAGGCAACATCCCCCTGCAGGGCGAACTCGCCCGTGGGCTGGGTTGCATACGGATAAAGGGTGATCAGGCGCAGGGTGTGCTGCCTGGAGAGTGCCGGCAGATAGTTCACCTGCTGAGCAAAGCCGGTGGCCGTGCGGTCACTGCGCAGGTCCATGTTATCGATGCGCTTTGCTGCAAGGTTGATGCCCAGGCCCGTTCCGGCCCATGCAATACTGGCATAGAGGGCATTGCCGGGGTTGAACGAGCTTGCATTCACGGCGGATGGGTCATTGATCTTGTAGGCGTACTCGACGTCGAGCGACAGATCATGCACGACCAGGTTTGCCCTCGTGGACCACGCGAAGACGTTTTCCGGGATCTTGAGGACATCCTGATCATCCGCCTGAAAGCGGCTCACGCCGCTCAGACCAAGCGTCAGACGCGTGCCTTCCGGCAGCAGGTCGCTCTTGAGCTGATTGACATCCAGGTCCAGATCCGCACCGCGCATGATGCCGTCACTGAGAGCAAAGAACGCCCGCTGACGTCCGATGAGACCCGTGATGGACATCCCGGCTGTGGGCATGTACTTCAGGCGAACACCGTCAATGGAATTGTCGAATCCCAGGTTACGCTCTTCATACGTGCGCAGGATCATGCCGCTGCCAAACTGCTCGTAGAAGTTGCCGGCCGTGACCTCGAACGTCTCATCGGCGAACTTCACAAAGCGATAGGGCATCCCGATGCCGGTTCCGTCACCCGACGAGCCGAAGCGTGGATCGATGCCGAGAAGTGGTCCCTGGTACGACTCAAATCGAACCCCGGCGGAGAACTTCCCCTTCGAGATCGTCAGGTTGAAGAACGTATTCGACAGGATCTGCTCCGGCACATCCGGGGCGCCGATCAGCGAGTCAGCACCGTACTGCTGGGCATCGGTCTGCAGCGACCCGTTGATAACCGTTGCGTCCCCCGCATCAATGCCCTGCGCATGGGCAAGCGTACCCACCAGCAGTAGAGCCAGAATGGTCTTTCTCATCATTGCTTCCCGGTGAGCTTCTTCAGCAGCTCTTCGAGCTCTTCCTCGTCACCCGACGAATAGGCGCTGTGGGAAAACACCACCTTGCCATTCTGCACCACGAAGGTGTGCGGCACGTTGTTAACGTTCATGGCACGCTTGAACTCCTGGTTCACATCCAGCAGCACCTCATACATCCACGTCCGCGACTTGATGAAAGGGGCGACTTTGGACGCATTGCGGGCGTCGTCGATGGACACGGCAACCAGTGAAGCCCCATACTTTTCCTGCCATTCGGGATAAAGCGCATGGTAGGTCTGGAGTTCCTGGATGCATGGCTTGCACCACGTGGCCCAGAAACTGATGATCACTGGCTTGTCGGTTGTTCCCAATTCGGCCGTGTTGACCACAGTTCCGCCAACGTTCTTGATCTTGACCGAGGGGATCTGCGCGCCCTGACCATCCTGGGCCCGGACACCGACGCTGGCCATGAGCGCCAGAACGACGCAGATTATCGACTTTACCACGTAAACTCCCGTTGGCGAAAAAATCGGCGCGGAGGCACTAAATTCGTTGTTCACCACGCCATTCAAGGACTCCAAATTATGAAAACTCATGTAGTTGCCCTGTTGCTTGCCTGTCTGGCCACCGCTGCTTCGGCACAGACCTTCTACATCGATTGGAACCAGCCCAACCCGATCACGGGTCCACCAACAAAGACCACGATGAAGCGAGACGGATACGTGAGGAATTCCACGGTCTCGACCAAGGAGCTCTACTTCCGGTTCAATCTCGACGAGGTGAATACCTACCACACGGCACAGCTCTGCATGTCTCTTTGCTGGCTTCTTTATCGTGGGGAGGACTATCCGTTTGAACGTGAGGGGCAGATCCTAACTGCCGGTGCATCACTGCCGATCTACGTCGACCTGACACCGAATGGCACCGAAGCGACGAGCACGATCAGGGTGACGTTGTTCGACAAGACGGATACGACCGACAAGCTAGACTTTGAGGTGAAGTTCGTGGTCGATAAGAACACGTCCGTCAGTCGTATCGAGGACGTTGGCGTGACGATCGGTCCAAACCCGACGGCCGAAGTTCTCTCTCTCACAGGAGAAGCTCTGTCGTCAGTCACAAGCGTCAGCCTCTATGACATGCAGGGCAATATCATCCGCTCGTACGGAGTCCCGATGGGTTCCAACGTCCGCTACACTCTTGATGGTCTGGCCAGCGGAACGTATCGTCTGGTGCTGGCGATGCGCGATGGCTCTCTGCGCGGCAGTGCTGTAACGGTAGCGCGCTAAGGGGCGCTGCTGATCCGGACGCGTTATGTCGGCAATTTCCCGACGCCTGACTGAGAGCACACTGCTGCAGAGCACTGTGTTGTCTGCCATCGCGTTTGTAGTCTACGCGATCACCCACGCCCCATCTCTACAGTACACCGATAACGGGGAACTGGCGGCGGCGGCAGTAACTCTGGGCGTGGCCCACCCGACGGGCTATCCGCTGTTTACGATCCTGGCTCATGTGTGG
>CANHFG010000031.1 GCA_947459875.1 Ignavibacteria bacterium | reverse complement strand
GGCTTCCCTCGCGCGAAGCGCGTTTCCCTCCGCTTCGGCTTCCCTCGCGCGTAGCGCGTTTCCCTCCGTTTCGGCTTCCCTCGCGCGTAGCGCGTTTCCCTCCGTTTCGGCTTCCCTCCGCAGGTTTCCCTCCGCAGGTTTCCCTCCGTTTCGGCTTCCCTCGCGCGTAGCGCGTTTCCCTCCGCTTCGGCTTCCCTCCGCAGGCTTCCCTCCGCTTCAGCGCCTACGGCGTATACGCGAAATTGATCACCGGTGCCAAGGCGCCCCCTGGGAAGAGGCCGAGGCCGAAGTCCATCGTGGTTGACGTGTTGACCTTGCGGAGGCCGAGGACAAAGACGGACTGGGCGGGGCGGGCAAGATCTACACCCCAGAGTTCGGCCATGGCGTGCAGGTCGTGGAACTCGGGGAAACGGACATCGATCATAAGGCCAATGCCAAAGGTTCCACTCGCATATGGAAAGCGGAACGAGCTGCCGAGCGTGCCAAGGTTGACGGTGTAGTCATCGCGACCGAATGCTTTGGCAAACACGACGCTGCTGACGCGTGAGCGTGCTCCGGTGAAGGTGCCGACGCCGTAGAGGTGACCGATAAAATTCACGTCGTTGAGCCAGGTACCGTTGATTCCGACAGCATAGAACTGCCGCCCCGATTCAACGAGTCCATTCTCCGCTTCATATACAGTTGCCTTGAGGTTGATGAGCGACAGCTGCTCGCGCATCGAAAGGCCGGGAATAAATGACCGGGCCAGAACAACGCTACCGACATCAAACAGACCGAAGCCCACGGTTGGGATGGCAGCGGAGATGACGCCGAAATAGAAGTCACGTCCGATAGGCTCTGCTGTTGGCACCACGAAGCCTCGATTACGCGAGCGATGTGCCTGCTCGCGCGTACCGATCCATGCGATATCGGACGCGTATATGCTGACGTCAGCTACAGCCGTTGCGATCTGAACACGCGCCCCTTTTTCATCGATTACGATGTCGAGAATGAGGCCTGTCATCACGTCGCCCGACTTCAAGCGGACGTAGTATTCGACCCCCGGCTCGATCTCGATCGCTTCCAGTTCGGCATCGTCGATGGACCATGCAGTGGTAGCAGTGAGAAGGCAGGAAAGAACAATAGCACACTTCGCTAAGAATGCTGCAACGGGGCTCATGCAACGCCCCCTTCATGCGAGAGTGCAAGCTGACCGCAGGCGGCGTCGATATCGAGTCCGCTGGACGAGCGGATGAATACCGTAACACCTTCATCACGCAGCTGCTTGAGGAACCAATCGAACTTCTCCTTCGAGGTTGGACGCAGCGACTGCGCAAATCCCTTCGGCTGGGTAAAGTCGATGTCGTGAAACGGGATGACGTTCACCTTCGTTGGCATGCGCCGCGCCAGCCGCACCAGACGCTTGACGTCGTCGATGGAGTCGTTGATCCCCTCGAAAAGGATGTATTCGTAGGTGATGCTCTTGCGTGTCTTGCGGTAGTAGTACTCGAGCGACTCGATCAGCTCCGGAAGCTGGTACTTCTTGGCGATCGGCATGAGCTGCTCACGCACGTCCTGCGTCGTGGCATGCAGCGAGAGCGCGAGCTTGATGATACGTCCCTCGTCGGCCATGCGGATAATGCCCGGCACCACACCAGCCGTTGAAAGCGTTGTGCGGCGTGGCGCCACCATCTTGGTGCGCTGGTCGGTGAAGATCTCCGTGGCCTTCATCACATTATCGTAGTTATTCATCGGCTCGCCCATGCCCATGAAGACGATGTTCGTGATCGGCTTCGTGGTATGCTTCTGTGCCTGCAGAAACTGGTCGACGATCTCACCTGCAGTGAGGTTGCGCGTAAGCTTGAGCGATGCGGTCGCACAGAACACGCATCCGAGGTTGCAGCCCACCTGCGTGGATACACACAACGTAAGCCGACGTGGACGCCCATCGGCTTCGATCATCTCACTCGGAATAAGGACGCTCTCAACCTGTCGTCCATCATACAGCTCAAACAGGAACTTGATCGTGCCGTCATCCGAATGCTGCTTCGTGGTCAACCTGACTGATTGGGATCGGAACTCCGTATCGAGTCGCTCTCGCAAGGCCTGCGGCAGCACCTGCATCGAGGCCGCATCATCCGCCCGCTGGATGTAGAGTCCATCATACACCTGTTGGGCCCGATACCGCCGCTCCCCATGCTCGATTAGGAGCTGCTCAAGGTCTGGAAGGGGGCGCCCCTTTAACTCGATCGGACCCTTGACGATATCACGCTGTGCCGTTGCCATAGGATGCGAAAATACGGGCAAGGTTTCAGGTTTCGGGTTTCAGGTTTCAGGTTTCGGGTTTCAGGTTTCAGATGTGAGGTCATTCGTCACTCGTCACTCGTCATTCGTCACTCGTCACTCGTCACTCGTCATTCGTCATTCGTCACTCGTCACTCGTCATTCGTCACTCGTCACTCGTCATTCGTCACTCGTCACTCGTCATTCGTCACTCGTCATTCGTCACTCGTCATTCGTCACTCGTCACTCGTCACTCGTCATTCGTCACTCGTCATTCGTCATCTGTCATTCCTTCTATGACCTCATCTTGTATATCCGATGAAACAGCACACTGTGCGGCAGCGTCAGTGCGCTAAGGGCAATGAAGAGAGCAACGAGGCCGGATGTTTGAGGAAGAAACAGCGTGGCAAGTCCAATTCCGATGTACGAGACAAGAGAAAGGGGCAAGGCGGCCACGATCAGTTCGCGCCATGACCAGGGAAAGCGACCACCGAGGTGGTGGCGCAGGTCGTTCATGCTCGTAAGGGCGTGGACGATGGTGAAGTACCACGTGAATGCCAGTAGTGAGTCGACCGTGAAGGCAAGGGCGACGATGATGGTGCTGCGGATGAGTCGCTGTCGAATGACCGGCACCGAGACCATTGCGGGAATGATCATGACCATGACGGCCGCCGCAATGCGATACGACTCGAGACCGACGAACATCTGTGCGTCCAATGGTGTGCGCAGAAGCTCCTCAATGATGAGGCGAACAGCGGCTGATCGTGGGTCGACAAGAAGAACCAGCACCGATGCCCCGTACACTGACGCACGAAGCCAGTGCAGACGTCCGGCATTGGGCACATCACAGTCGCCGAAGTGCCATGCGGAATTTGCGAGGAAGAGCATCAGCATCACAAGCGGTGAGATCAGCCAGACGCCGATCACCAGTGCGATCGCAGCAACATAGCGAAGCACGTCAGCGGTCCGCCGGCCCCCTTTCCCTCCCATCATATGGTGATCAACCGCACCGTGAGGAATGCCCAGCAGCGCAATTGCCGATCCAAGAACAACGGAGGATGACGTGTAGCCCAGCTCCTGCACCACCAGCGCCGCAATGGCGCTTAGCAGTAAGATCAGCGTCGGACGATTGCCCGAAGGAACGGACGCCATGGCAGACTCCAGAAAATCAAAAGTTCTTCTCGCAGACGCGTCTCTTCGTCGAGAAAACGCAGGATGCGTTCAACGGGGTTACGCTCAAACAACGTCCACAGAATACGCGGTACAACGGCCGGTTCATCACGAATGATCCTCAGCAACAGCCGGTCATACCAGTCAAAACGCCAATGCGCAGTGGGAGGGGGCGAGAAGGTCCCCGTCGATCGGTACTGCTGCATCAAGTGGCAAGCGTCTCTAACGCAACGCGCTACAGTATAGCCGGTAGTTGGCTTAGTGAGACCACCCGCAACGCCGATCGCGATCCAGGCGTTTCCACGCTGCCGAACAGGCTGCTTGTCACACATCGGTATTGCGCCCGTCTCGGATGCGATCACGTCATAGTCGGCAACGCCAACAACGTCGCGCAGATAGACCTTCAGCCGATCCTCATACAGCGCCTGAGGCCAGGTTTCTGCAGAAAAGACCGTGCACTCGACGAGTGCCTCGGTGGGACTGTACGGCAGGACGTAGACGAAGCATACCCCGTCAGACTGGCTGACGCGAAAGTCCATCATTGTAGCAACGTCCGGATCAAACGTCGTAGCGTTCGTACGAATGCGCCACCCATGAAAGTGCTGTAGCAAGGAGATGCTGGCCGGACGCCGCACCTGATCGGTATGTCGACTGTCAAGCGCTACATCACACGCAGGATCAGGGAGTTCCGCCTCTCCGGTTTCCCGAACCACAACCACCCTCGAATCTGTGAGCGCTCGTATCGATGTTGCCGTATACTGACTGTATCGAATGGTCTCGAGCTCTCGCACAATGGATGTGTCCCCATAACCAAACCGTAGTCGGCCCCATTCGGCCACAACCGCATCATGGATCACGGGATTCGGTTCGCCCCATACGCATAGCGTTTTGTCGGGCATGACATGACTGCGATCACGCATGGTGATGTGCACGGCATCGGCACCAAGTGTATCTGCTGCTACCAGCGAATACACATGGGCGGCAATCCCTCCGCCCATAAAGTACAATGATGTACGATCCTGCATCTCACGTCAACTTAGGCCAGCATTGAATTGTTCCCATACCATGATTGCAAACAATTGTAGCATCATAATGCACCAACGCTACGTTGGCCTACGTAGTTACCCCCTGCAATCATGTTTGTGTGGATAACAAACACGTTTGAATGTATCTGATTCCATAAACAATGAAATATTTTCAGACGTCGGGAACTTGAATCTTACTCTTCAGGGTTACCAACCTTATCGACATTCCGTCCGGTTGCTTCGATCCACTGGCATCTCTTCCAGTGTCGTTCGGAACACACGAA
Organism: Ignavibacteria bacterium; assembly: GCA_947459875.1. Taxonomy (GTDB): domain Bacteria; phylum Bacteroidota; class Ignavibacteria; order Kapaibacteriales; family Kapaibacteriaceae; genus UBA10438. The sequence goes on along the minus strand of CANHFG010000031.1, from coordinate 17,277 downwards.
CAATATGCCGAGTAACGGCGGTTCTTTGTGGTCACTTTGGGGAGTTCTTCGATGACCCAATCTCTACGCGTTGCCCTTTGGGCAGCAGTGCTTTCCTGCATGGGAGCGAATACCGCTCTCGCAGCCAATGGTGTGCTGAGTCCGAACGACTATATCGGATTCACATTCTTTACGGGGTACATGGCGATGTTCGCCGCCTCGGTGTTCTTCTTCTTTGAGCGCGGCCGCGTGGCCGACAAGTGGAAGACTTCTCTGCTGATTTCCGGTCTGATCACGATGATCGCCGCGGTTCACTACTTCTACATGCGCGGCGTGTGGCTCGATACGGGCACATCACCAACGCAGTTCCGGTACATCGACTGGACGTTGACCGTTCCGCTTATGTGCGTCGAGTATTATCTGCTTCTGCGTCCAGCCGGCGCATCCAGCGGCATGATGTGGCGTCTTATCCTCGGCGCTGTCGTAATGCTCGTGGCAGGTTACTACGGCGAAGCCGTCCAGCCAGACAAGAACGTCATGTGGGGTGTGATCTCCACAATCGGTTGGGCCGGCATCATCTATGAAATTTACATGGGCGAAGCCAGCAAGCTGGCCGGCGCATCGGATAATCCAGCCGTCAAGGCCGCCTTTACACAACTGCGCTGGTTCACACTCGTCGGTTGGGCGATCTATCCGATCGGTTACATGCTTCTGCCGGGCAACCTGCTCTCAGGAATGGGTATCCCTCCATCGAACATGGACCTGATCTACAACATCGGTGACGCCGTTAACAAGATCGGCTTCGGTCTGGTCGTCTACGGTATGGCAATCAAGGACAATAAGTAAGAGCTGGGAATCGGTCAGCCGATTCTTCGAGGGGGCGAAGCAGTGCTTCGCCCCCTTTTTTTATTCTGGTTCCAGGTTTCAGGTTTCGGGTGTGCTGAATGTCATCGCCACTTTCGCAGGAATGACGTTGCGTACCCAGTACCCAGTACCCCAGTACCCAGTACCCAGTACCCCAGTACCCAGTACCCAGTACCCCAGTACCTCAGTTACCCAGCACCTCAGCAACTCTCTGGGCAATTGAATGACTCAGCGCCACACCCATACCGTTGCAGCCGAAGGCCACGATCACGTTGGGTTGAACGTGTTCAACGATGGGTTGCTTTGATGGCGAGAATGCCATGGTTCCGGACCAGCGGTACTCCACATTGATCGTCGGCTGATAGGGGGCGATCACTTCCCGCAAGAGCTTCTCAAGTGCGTCCTGGATGCGAGTGGTGATATCGTGCGACGTGGTTGCTTCTTCCTCAAACGCCAGGTTTCTGGCACCACCAAGAAGAATTCGATCTTCAAACGAACGGAAGTACACGTAGCCTTCGTCGAAGTGAAAGGAGCCCTTCAGAGGCAGTGATTCGATCGGTTCGGTTACGAGTATCTGTCCACGCGCCGGTGTGATCTTTGCCGCCTCATGATCCTGCACAAGCTCCGGTATCCATGCATTCGTAGCAACGATCACCGTACCGGCGCGGATCTGATACTCCTGTGAGACACCTTGCACGTGCACGATGGTGCCTGCGGGGTCAGACTCAACTCTCGATACCGTTGAACCGGTTCGTATCTGTACACCGGCCTGCTGCGCCATAGACCACAGAGCTCGCACGAGTTTGCCGGAGTGGAGAGTACCTTCGACCGGGCTGTGGACCAGGTGGCGGACGCGTGCGCTGAACCCGAATGCTGATACCAGGTCATGACGAATCTGAAACGTCGTAGTGCCCGTTATCGGCCGGAGCATTTCATTCACCTCTTCGATCCGACTCAGCGAGGGATGCTCGTCGAGAAAGATCTCGTTACCTCCGTGGTGCAGGTAGCCGATGTCGCGGCCCTGGCAGGAAGAAAGCAGGCCTTGAAGGCCGTCATATCGTCTTCGGACAATGTCCAGCGCAGCTTCAGCACCGAGAAGATCAATGTCTGAAACGACTTCGCTCAGCGAGCCGATACACGCAAAGCCGGCATTACGTGTAGAAGCGCCTGTAGGCATGAATCCCCGCTCCAACACCATCACGCGAGCTCTGGGTTGCCGGTGCAACACCGCAAGCGCCGTCTGAATACCCACCAAGCCCCCTCCGACGATCACCACGTCGGACTCCAACCAGGCCTGGCTTTCCCATATCGAACGCATCTTCCAATTTACGGTGTAACGAAGAGCCCCTCTGCTGGTATCTTGAACCGGTCACAGTCCCCACCGGAAAACCTGTCCATGCACACACTTATGACCGATGAAGAGTTGTTTGCCCTCGTACGTGACGGGAACGACGAGGAAGCATTCCGCACACTCTTCAAGCGCTACGACAAAAGGCTCTATGCCTACTGTCTGCGCGCGCTCGGCTCACATGAGGATGCGCAGGACATGTTTCAGACGATCTCGCTGACGGTCTACGACAAGCGGGCCTCGTTCTCCGACGGGTCATTTGCGGCATGGTTGTTCACGATCGCCCGAAACTCATGTCTTAAGGGGCTTCGACAACGCAAGCACACGGTAGAATTCACCGAAGATCTGCCGCCGGCCGAAGAGGCCGAACGGCACAGTGGTGACTTCATGCTCCGTGAAGCCCTTCACCGTGCGATCGCAGACCTCCCGGATGAGTTCCGTGAAGCACTCGAAATGAAGTACTTCGATGATCTTCCGTATGAAGACATCGCCTCGACTCTTGGCATCACGGTCTCACTGGCGAAGGTCCGTGTGTTTCGTGCCAAGAAACTAATCCAGCAAACTCTGTCCAGTATTATCAGCGAACTGCAATGACGAATCAGGAACTCCTCGCAGGCTTCCTCGATCGAACGTTGAACGAAGATCAACTGCTCGAATTCGAAAAGCGTCAGCTCGATTCACCCGAGTTTGCGCAGGAAGTGCGCGAAATGCTCACGGTGGAAGACCTTCTCACCGAATCGGCACCCAAGGTGCGCTATCCCGTAGAGTTTCTGGCGAAGGTCGAGTCGTCGATCGCTGCTCAGATCATCGCCGGCGCTGCAACGGGCGGAATCCTTGGAACACTTGCCAAGATGGGATGGGGATGGATCGTCGGCGGAACCACTGCGGCGGTCGTCGGCGGTACGGCCCTGTATGTAGCAGCCACTCAATCGGATGAAGCTGCGCCGGATCTGCGTCCGAAGACCGTCATCCGCACCACCCAGCCCCCTATCGTTCAGCAGCCGGCGGTCGAAACGCCCGTTGCACCGATCGCAGCCTCGCCCACGGTATCTGTCCGCGAAGTCAGCAAGGTTGACGTCAGCGTAAAGGCATCGCCGACCAATTCTGCTCTTGATCAGCTACGGGCGGACTACGAGACGTGTTCGACGACTAACGACCGTGTTCGATGCGCGCAGATCGCCCTGCAGATCGGCCGTCGACTGCGCCAGACGCAGCGTGCGAGCGAAGCAGAGCAGTTCCTCACCGCCGCCGTAGGTCATGCCCGAGCCACACGTCTGGCACAGTTTGAAGTGGATGCACTTGGTGAACTTGGACTGATCGCAGCCGAACGGGGCGATGTGCCACAAGCAACAAGCTACTTCCAGAAGGCGATCGAGCGCGGACAAAGCGCGCGTGTGACAACCACGGCGTGGTCAACGGCGCTCGAGAAGCTGAACCGTTAAGTTCATACCGCTCTGCTCGTAGAGTTGGCGTTCCGGTAACTCCAGTCCTGCCGTGGGCCATTCGGCGATCTGACGCTGTGGCGTACCCTCTTTACGGACGTCGGTGGCACTCTGCCGGGAGTTTGAAAAACGGCCGAGCGTGAAGACCTCCATCTTTTTAATCGGACGACTTGCTGCTGCCGGCGGCATGCGTGAAGTGAGAGACACCTTAACAGGCTGACTGCGGCTTTGCGCTTCGTCAACATCGGTTACGTGTAGCGTTAGCACAACGGGCTGCTTGATCGCACCATCAGCGTTGAGATCATCGTTCATGTCCCATACGATCTCCTGAGGAGCCGCGCCTGAATCGGCAAACGACCGAACGCGTACCTCCCCCTGAAGAGCTTCGATGCTCCATGAGCGAAGTCCGGCCTCACTGATGACATCCGGCACGAGTTGCAGTCTTGGAAGCTGTGTCTCGATGTATGTTGAGGCGTACTCGATCGGCTTTAAGAGCTCACTTCCCGACTCACTGATCTGTATTGTATTCGACGAGATCGCGTCACCATCCGGCAACGTCCGCATCTCGGTTGCGATGCGGTCAGCGTCGACGCCGAAACGCGATACGAGATATCCTCGCACGGCACTCAGCCGCCGCTCAACCACTGTACGCCGGCTTGCATCGGTATAACCAACAAGCGTGCATGCCGAGCCCCGTACCCGGCGCATGCGCGAACCAAGGATGTTCAGGATCTGGTACTGCAGGTGTGATGCCGCCGACCCATCGATAACAGATTCCTTCCACGACTGGGCTTCTTGCACAGAGAGCTGACGGTAGCGGCTCGGCAGAACATCGGAATCGGCATCAAAGGCGATCATCGGAAGAAAGTTCACCACCCTGCGCGACTCAACGCGCACGGCACTGAGACGAGCATTTTGCGTGACTGTTCCGGCATCATCAATGAATCGCAGTTGAAGCGATGCACGCAGCACGGAAGGGGGCTTGGGCACCGCCACACGGTACGTTTCCTTGCGACGCACCACCCTGGTCATCTCGCCGCCCAAGGGCACCTCGACCGTGTCGATCGAGGTTGAGAACAATGTCGTTGTCGACTCCGACACTCCTCGTGTAAGCTCAACAAAGGTGTCGCGTTCCACACGCACGGCAAGATCTGCAACCTCTCTCACCGGCGGAGGCGGCGCAGCTGGGGTCGGCGGGGCAACAGGCACTGCCGGGGCTGATGACGGGAAGCGATAGCGAAGTCCGAGGCTGGCCGACAACATCTGTGCGTTGAAAGCACCGTCTGTTGTGAACGGCTGCAGCGCACGTGCGATGCTCAGGCGAGGAACAAGCACGATCGACCCAGAGGTGCTGGCTGGAATTGCCCCCTCGGCCGTGAATGAGACCATCGGAATCACCGTTCGGAGGTTGGGCACATCTCCACGTGCGGTGACCAGTTCGATGCTACCGTCGGCAAAGCGCACACCCGGAGGATCCACGAACGTCAGCGTCTGCGTGTACCGCGACGTGGCAACAGCCATGAGTGGAAGTCCCGCACTAACGCAGAACCATGACGTCAGATCATACCGCAGATAGGGCTCGAATCCCACCATTTGAAACGTTCCCTGCAGATCGTGACGCATAGTAGCCGTGACCACTGAGCCCCCTTCCGTGGCGATCGGAGCTCGCTCCAGTGCGGCATGGCGATGCTGCACGGCCGTGTAGGATGCCCGCAGTCCGAGACGCAGATCTCTGCCTAAGGGGAGGTCAGCCCCAAGGGCTACCGTCATCATCGTAGAGCCGTTCACCGCATCATACCGCAGTCCACCCGGAGAGGCGATGCCCGACACGCTTCCAAAAGTTGACGAGGGGGCTGAGAGGGTCGCCCCGAGGCCGACATCTACGTTCCACGCACTATCCCTCTGACCGGCCAGTACCGGCAGAGTTACGCACGAGAGCACGGCAATCGCCGCGATATGCAAGAGTGTTCGGATCACGAAGAACTGTTACTGCACAATGAACAGGCGCACCACACTAAGCAATGTGCCCCCGAGCTGACTTTCCACGGCAAGCCGCGCATAGTACGTTCCCCGCGGAAGCACCACGTCGGCAGAGCCGGATGCGGCGATCGTGAAATCACGCTGGCCGTCACGCAGCGGACGCGTAAGGTCGGCAGCTATTCGACCATTAGCATCGGTCACGAGCAGCGTTCCACCGGACGTCGGCACGTTGCGCGCACGCATAGTGGCGGTTGTCGTCACCGGGTTAGGGTCGACGTCAAGCACAAGCGTTCCCTGCAGCGGATTGACCAGTCGGCTACGACCGTCCTGGTAACGCCAGATGTTGGTGATGTTGACGGTTGAGGGTGTTGTCGGTGGACGCTGTTCGAAACCATTTCGATCGATGTACAGGAAGGAATCCAGGCGAAGGGGGCTCGACTCCGCATCACCGAGAGCAACAGCGAACCGCAGACTTCCGACGGGTACGCCGCTGGAGTCAACCAGCAGAGATCCTCCGGTGAACGTTTCCAGCGAGATCCTCATGAACTGCAGTCCGTCGCGAACACGAAGCGACTCGCGTGGGACCGTGAAGTTCAACACCGGTACCAGCAACGTCGGGTTGTACCCTATCTCATAGCTCAGACGCTGCAGACGCTCTGGCGCATCAATGGGAGCGTCCGCAACAAGACGCATGTTCACCGTCAGCGTGTCGCCAATGCGCACATCATACTGCTCTGATTCGGCAGCAAGCCGAAGACGCAGTGGACGCGGACGCGACGAGCCGCTAAGCAACACCCAGGCAGTGTCGAGTCTTTCTCCAAGTCGGCCCACACGGACGATGCCAACCGTATCGCGATACCGTCCAACGGCTGTTGGACGAAACGCAAACACAAACGCCAGTGTATCTTTTCCGCGGCGGATCGGGCCGCTGATGGTTGCCGACTCAAAGGGGGCTCGCGGCGCACGGGTGTATTCCCAGCGTGGCTCGTCAAACGGTACCACGCGGAAGAGCATGAAACGCCTGGCCGAATCACCAACCTCGATCGATCCGAAGTCTATCTCCTCGGTACGCTCGATGCGGAATGCCGTCGCATTGAGTCGCACCTTGATTGTGTTCTGCGCCGGCGGTACGGCCTTCGGCTCACTTTCCAGCAGGATCTCATCGCTGAAATCGCCCTCGATACTGGGCGAGCATTTCACACGTACGCGGATCTCACCGCCGCGCACCACAAGGTCCTGTGCAGTACTCGTGATCTCAAAGGGGCTTCGGGGTGCCCGCACCACCTTGTAGAGTCCCTGCGTAGAAAGTCCACGCACACGGAGTTCGAGTTCCCGGGTCGATCCAATAGGCATCGGCGGAAAGAGCAGATTCTCGGTCAGCGCAAGCGGTTGTGCAACCACCAGCTGTGCCGACAGAAGAAGGATCGAAAAGAGATGTAGGCGTATCCGCATAATTGGTCTTCTCCGTTAGCACCTAGAACCCGTGCATCGTTGCGACGTTACACTGCCGCTATTGACTTCCGGAGCCGGTGAGAATGCATGTTGCGCCGTCCCAATCCTGTCGGCTTACCTTGCCGGAACCGGTCACACGCACCTCGTACCCGGCCGCATGGAGCACGGTAATGGCCTTGCGCATCGAAAAGCCGATAACATACGGTTTGTTGCCAGAGGCCGATACCGTGCGCACGGTGACGCGAACGGACGAGCCCCGCAGGATCTTTGTTCCGGGATCAGGCCACTGATGCACAACCAGTCCGTCGGCACCGGCAACGTCGCTTTTCAGACCAAGGCGCTGAAGGACCGAGTCGGCCGAAGATTTTGTAAGCCCCCTCACATCCGGAACCACAACGGTATCTGTCGACGGTGCAGCCGAAATGGTCTGCTGCGTCCTGACGTCGAGCTTCAGCATCGTCATGGTCTTCTGCACGATCCGATGAAACACCGGTGCCGCCGTGCTGCCGCCGTAGATGTCGTTCGTGGGGTTCTCCAGGATCACCATCATGGCCACACGCGGCTTGTCAGCCGGGTAGAAGCCCACAAACGAAGCGCGGTAGTTCTTCCGGTCATACGCACCCTGGGTGTAGGCCTGCGCCGTTCCCGTCTTTCCGGCGATCCGCACACCGGGGATCGCCGCACGCTTGCCTGTTCCGTTATCGACCACTCCCACGAGCATTTCGGTGAGCTGCTTTGCGGTCTCCGCGCGTACAACCTGACGGATCCGCTGCGGTGGGATCTCGCGCACAAGCGATCCGTCACGGGCCGTGATCGACCGGACGATACGCGGCTGCATCAGCACGCCTGCATTGGCGATGGCCGCATAGGCACAGAGGACCTGAAGGGGCGTAGCGCTAACCTCGTAGCCAAAGGACATGTACATCTTTGTGGACGCATCAAACTCGTTGGGACGCTTGAGCCGTCCACGCACCTCGCCGGGCAGATCGATACCGGTGGGGATGCCAAAGCCGAAATCGCGGACGTACTTATAGAACACACGATCGTCGAGCTTCCGTGAGAGCGTGGCAAACACCACGTTGCTGGACTGTTCAAGAGCGCCCTGAAACGTGGTGCGTCCAACCGGATGATCGTCCTTGACGATCGACCCGCCGGGCATCAACAACTCACCGCTTCCGCCATCAACTGCATCGCCGGGCGCTAGCTGACGCTCTTCAAGGAGTGCTGCTGCCGTGATGGCCTTCATGGTCGACCCCGGTTCGAACTGATCCGTGATGGCCCTGATACGGATATCATCGTTGCTCGCAAGGTCCAGTCGATTCGGATGAAACGACGGATACGACGCCAGCGCCAGCACATCTCCGCTGGACGGTTCGATGGCCACCACCGTACCGCTGGCGGCTCCCGATTCACGCACGCCCCGTTCGAGTTCCTGCTCCACCACGCGCTGAATCTCAAGGTCAAGCGTAAGCTGCAGACCCTGCCCATCCATCGGTGCCTCACGTTCGGGATTGATACCCGGACGCAGACGTCCGCGACCATCCCTTTGCATTACGACAAAGCCGCTGCGACCGCGAAGCAACTCGTTATACTGAAGCTCTATCCCGGTGAGTCCGGCATTGTCCACGTCGGTCGTGCCGATCACCTGCGCCGCGAGTGGACCATGAGGAAAAAGACGCTTGGGTTCCTTAACACGGATAAGCCCCTTGACGTTGATCGTATCCAACACCGGAAACAGAACGGTGTTCACAGCGCGCGCCAGCCAGACGAAGCGGCCCTTGGCCGTCTTGATCCGGTCGAGATAGGTCTGTGCCGACTCACCGCCTGCCGCCGCAAGAAGCTGAGCAACAAGTTCTCGCTGTTCGATCACCGACGGGTCGGCGGCAAACGACGTCATCTTCATCATCGACGCGATCTCGCGCGCATTGCGATCGGTCAGACGCCCACGCTCAGCCCGCAGAGGGACTTTGCTTTCGTACTGCTTCTTTGCCAGATCCTGATAACGAGCACCTTCGACCACCTGCACAAAGAACAGGCGGAAAATGATCACGGCAAATGCTGCCGAGAAGACCAGACGCAGCAGGCCGGCCTTGAGCCGAATGGGTTCGTAGATCGACTCCTGCGTGCTCATTCCTTCTTTGCGTCGATCACGGTTGGTGCCTGCTTGGGAGGAATCAATCCCAAGTGATCCTGGGCGATGCGCGTGATGCGCTGAGCCGACTGCAGACGATAGGTCTCGGTCTTGAGCGTCTCGTTGACGCTCTTCAGTGAATCGATTCGCTTGCTAAGGATCTCTTTCTGCTCAAGGAGCTTTCGCACGCCGATCACATTGCTCACATACAGGAAGGTGAAAGCAGCACTGACGATGAGCAACGCGAAGACACTCCATCGATTGAGCAGACTGCGCTGCTGTTCGATCTGCGGTGACTCTTTGACGGGCTGCTGCTCGATGGACATTACCGCACCTCTGCTCCCGAGCCGATGCCGGCATCACGGGGAGAAACAAGGGTCAGCTTGCCATCAGCATTCGAGGCTGCAAGGACCATGCCCTGTGACTCCATGCCCATGAGCTTGGCAGGCCTGAGGTTTGCAACCACAACAATAGTCGTCCCTACAAGATCCTCCGGTGCATAGTGCTTGGCGATACCGGCAAGGATCTGACGTTGCTCAGTTCCGAGATCAACTTGCAGCTTGAGAAGCTTCTCGGATTTGGGAACACGCTCGGCCTCGAGCACAACGGCTGTGCGCAGTTTGATGCTGGCAAACTGGTCAATGCCGATAAGTTCCTCCTGAGGCACACTCGCCGGCTGGTCCGCAGGTGCACCGGAGGATGATGTGCCAAGCTTTGCCGTTTCACGTTCCACGATGTCGTTCTCAACTTTTGTAAACAAAATGACGGGCTGGGCAAGGGGCGCACCCGATGCAAGAGTCGCCTCTGCTGCTTGCATCCACGAGTCAACGCCAGCAATGCTTTGCCTGGGTGCACCGGTGTTGACCGGCAGACCAAGCATCGACTGCATCGTTGCTGATGCTTCAGGACAGAAAGGGGCAAACAGAACAGACAGCGTGCGAATTGTCTGCAGGCAGATATTCATCGTCGCCGCACAGTCATCAGCATTGTCCTTGACGCTCTTCCAGGGGGCTTTGTCGTTGAAGTATTTGTTGGCTGCACGCGCAACGTTCATTGCCTCGGTTGCAGCATCGCGGAATCGATAGTCATCCAGATTCTTCGCAACCAGTGCCACACCGCTGTCGATGGAACCTTGCAGCAGTGCCTCATGCTCTCCCGACGAAAACCCCGGCGGCATGGTAGGCACAACACCGGCAAAGTTCTTGTGCACGAAGGTCATCACGCGATTGACATAGTTGCCGAGAATGGCAGCTAGCTCATTATTCGTCCGCGCTTGATAGTCACGCCATGTGAAGTCACTGTCCTTCGATTCAGGCATGTTCATCGTAAGCACGTAACGGATCACATCGACATGCTGCTTCTCCGGAAATGCCTCCAGATACTGGTGAACATCGATCGCCCAGTTTCGACTCTTGGAGAACTTCTGACCTTCGAGATTGAGAAACTCGTTCGCCGGAACGTTCTTCGGAAGAATGTATCCCTCGTCTGCCCGCGATGCCAGCAGAATAGGGAAGATGATGGTGTGAAAGACGATGTTGTCTTTACCCAGAAACGCCGTGTACTCCGTCTCAGCGTCGCACCACCAGTCACGCCACGCCTCGGGCGTGCCATTGTTCGCTGCCCACTGCTTGGTGATGGAAATGTATCCCAGTACGGCTTCGAACCAGACGTACAGCACCTTTCCCTGTGCACCATCGAGCGGAACAGGGATGCCCCATGACATATCACGCGTGGCAGAGCGGGCCGAAAGACCCTGCTTGAGCCACGATCGAGACTGCTGAATGACGTTGTCCTTCCACTCACCGGCATGCGATTCAATGTATCGTTCGCACCATTCCTGGAACGCATCAAGTCGGAAATACCAATGCGTTGTCTTGCGCACTACCGGCGTCTTGCCGGAGATCAGTGAGCGTGGTGATTTGAGGTCAAGCTGATCGTAGTAAGCACCGCAGGAATCACATTGATCACCGCGCGCCTTGTCATATCCGCAGTTAGGACACACACCCTCCACGTAACGGTCGGGGAGGAACATCGATGACTCTTCGTCGTAGAACTGGTCGTCCTCTTTCTGGACAAGTAGCCCCTTGTCCTTCCAGAGAAGGAAGAACTCCTGCGCCGTCTTGGCATGGATCGGGTTCGAGGTCCGATCATACAGATCGAAGTGGATGTCGAGCCCCTTCAATGCAGCATCATTTGCCTCGTGATACCGGTCGATGACGGTCTGCGGAGGAACGCCTTCCTTCTCGGCGGCGATGGTTATCGCAACACCGTGCTCGTCTGACCCGCAGATCGACAGCGTATCACGTCCACGCAGCCGGCAGTAGCGCGCAAAGATGTCAGCCGGCAGCGTAGATCCGACCACGTTCCCAAGGTGCGTGATGCCGCTGGCATAAGGCAGTGCGGAGGTTATCAGGTAGCGTTTCACAGCGCAATTTACGGCGTCGGAGGCAGTGCCCACTACCGCTGCGGAAGGCATGCGTAGACGTGACGCCGATCATTGATCAGATCATTCATACAGCACGATGTCAGAGGCTACGCGTCTGGCCGACTTCTCGTCGGCAAGCCGACGCAGCAGGGCCAGGGAGAACTCTACGGCCGTACCTGCCCCGCGGCTGGTGATGAACGACCCGTCGCTGGCCACCCGGTCGAGCGTGTAGGTGTAGGGGGCAAGTACATCGGCTACACCCGGATGCGAGGTGACCACCGCCCTCTCTGGTAGAAGCTTGAAATCGTGCAGCACGACCGGCGCGGCACAGATGGCACCTATGAGCCCCCTGCCGGCGGCATGTCGGCGGAGGATGGATTCCAGTGCCGCACTGCGCGAAAAGTTGCTCACTCCCTGAGAGCCGCCCGGAAGGACGATCGCATCAAAGGCATCATCATCAGCGATGTCGTCGATCATGATATCCGGTAGAAGACGTGTGCCCCATGCGCACACGACCACGTCGCCATCGCCTGCAACGACAACTTCACAGCCGCCTCTGCGGAGCATGTCGATAATGATGACAGCTTCCATCTCCTCCGTACCGTTGGAGATGGGAACAAGGACCTTAGCCATGGTGAACCGTCCGGTTAGTGGTGATCTTCTTCTGTGCCGCTCGCAGCCGGCACTGCACCGCCCAGGTCAGGTCGACGGATCTTCCCTCCCTCGTGGCCGGTGAGAGCTGCCTGTGCAAATGCGGCAATGGCGATGATAACAAACGCCAGGGCGATCTTCGATGAGATCTTCATGTTTCGGTGATGCGTAATGACCGCGCCCAGGGCAAGCAGACCCGAGATCACGGTCAGCCACAGCGTCACCTCCGCCATCTCTTCATGTTCATGGATCGCCCCCTCATTGATGCCGGAAATCTGTTCAACACGCTCCTCGGCTTCTTCACCACTGAGGTAGGCCGGCACGGCCATGAGCGCCATCACGGCATACACGATCAGTCCGGTGGAGATCGCCGCATCGCTGCGGCGCAGCATTCCAACGAGCACAACTAAGAGCGCAGCAAACGTTCCGACAATCGGCAGATGATTGGTCAGCAAGTGCAGTTGCAGTCCATCCATGATCATTCCCATTCAATAGTGGCAGGGGGCTTGGAGGAGATGTCGTAGACAACACGGTTGATGCCGCGCACCTCATTGATGATACGATTGCTGATACGCGCCAGCACGTCATACGGCATGTGATACCAGTCGGCCGTCATACCGTCCGTACTGGTAACGGCACGGATGGCACAGACATGTTCGTAGGTGCGTTCATCACCCATCACACCCACCGTCTGCACCGGCAAGAGCACGGCAAAGGCCTGCCAGATCTCGTTGTAGAGTCCGGCCTGACGGATCTCGTGCAGATATATCTCGTCTGCCTGACGTAGCACGTCAAGCTTCTCGCGCGTGATCGCACCCGGGATGCGGATCGCAAGGCCGGGTCCGGGAAACGGATGACGTTCAATGAACCACGACGGAATGCCAAGCTCGCGTCCAACAGCGCGCACCTCGTCCTTAAAGAGCTCGCGGAACGGTTCTATCAGCTGCAGGTTCATCGTCTCCGGCAGACCGCCGACGTTGTGGTGCGTTTTGATCGTGGCCGACGGGCCCTTCGTGCTGACAGATTCTATCACGTCAGGGTAGAGGGTTCCCTGAGCTAGGAACTTTGCATCGGAGAACTTCTTGGCCTCAACTTCAAAGAGATCGATGAACGTGTTGCCGATGATCTTGCGCTTGCGCTCCGGATCACTCACGGCGTCAAGTCGCGACAGAAACAGTTCGGAACCGTCGACGAGATCGACGCTCATGTTGAAGTGCGTGCGGAACATCTCGATGATGTTCGCACTCTCTCCCATGCGCATCACACCACTGTCGATATGAATGCAGTGCAGCTGATCGCCGATGGCCCGGTGCAGCAGAACGGCAGCCACGGTAGAGTCTACCCCACCGCTGAGCGCACAGATAACTCCACCACTGCCAACGCGCTGGCGGATCTCCGCAACCGCATTGTCGATGAATGATGTGGCATTCCACGTAGGAGAACATCCAGCGATGTCGATGACGAAGTTCTTCAGGATGGTCTTGCCGTCAACGCTGTGATGCACCTCGGGATGAAACTGCACACCCCAGATGCGCCGCTCACGATTACGGATGGCGCAGATCTCGGCGTTCTCCGTGTGAGCGATCCGCTCGAACCCGGTCGGCATTGAGGTGCAGTGATCACCGTGACTCATCCATACCTGCGTGGATGTATCAAGCCCCTTGAAAAGATCACTGAAGTCGTCGATGGTCAGCATCGCGCGACCGAACTCACGACGTGCTGCTTTGTCAACCGACCCTCCGAGCTGATGCGCGATCAGCTGCAGACCATAGCAGATGCCCAGCACCGGAACACCCTGTGCGAAGACATCCACGCTCGGGATAGGGGCTCCCTCGGCGTACACGCTCGAGGGTCCACCCGAAAGGATAATGCCCTTGGGCGCGAGTGCGGTCAGGGCTTCCTGCGTGATGGAATACGGATGGATCTCGGCATACACACCAACCTCACGCACCTTGCGGGCGATGATCTGCGTGTACTGCGATCCGAAGTCGAGAATGATGATTCGCTCAGAGTGCGTCATGGCGGCAAAGTTACCACGCACCCGCCACGCGATCATCCGATGTGGTATTCTTCCACGTAGTCCAGGTCCTTGCCATACGTCTCCTTCATCGTCAGCAGTCCGATAAAGGCCAGAACCAGAGCAACGATGCCGACCACAATGGCTGAGCTGATAAGGGGCTGACCGCTTACGATGTGTGCCGATCCCTGCCGAAGCGTGGTAAAGGCGATCATCGCCGGGAACAGCGCGCCTCGCACGAGGTTTGGCACCGTCGTGGCAACGGTGGCCCTGAGGTTGGTTCCGAACTGCTCGGCAGCGGTGGTCACAAACACCGCCCAGTAACCGACGGCAAATCCAAGAAGACCGGTCTGCAGATACGTCATGCCGGCGCTACGACCCGGTGTGGTAAGATACCAGGCAACAGCTGCGACCGTCAGGACGAGGAACACCAGAACTGTGCGGCGTCGGCTTCTAAGCAGCTGGCTGATGAGTCCGCTGACGAGGTCCCCGGCTGCCAGTCCCACGTAGCACCACATCACGGCCTGACCCGCAACGACGTCGGCCGAGCCCCCTGACTCGAGTGTGAACTCGGGCGCAAAGGTGACCAGAATGCCAATAACATACCAGATGGGGAGTCCGATAGCCACACTGCTGAGGTAGGCCGGAAGCCGCTTGCGCGTAAGCAGCATGCCAAGATTACCGCGCGCAACGGGTTTGTCTTCGAGGCGTTTGAACATCCCGGATTCATGCACCTGCACACGCATGGCCAGAAGAGCAAGCCCCATCAGTCCGCCCACCACAAAGGCCGTGCGCCAGTCTGTGAACTGGTGAACCGCATATGCACCCACAGCTCCGAGAATACCCATCGATGCAACAATGGTGGTCCCGTAGCCGCGCGTTCTGATCGGCATGACCTCGCTGACGAGCGTGACGGCAACGCCGAGCTCTCCGGCCAGGCCGATACCGGAGAAGAAGCGGAACACGGCGTACATCTCGACGCTGGACACAAAGGCGTTGGCAATGTTCATGAGCGAGTACATCAGAATGCTGCCCATCAGGACGCTCAGACGGCCACGCTTGTCGGCCAGCAAACCAAAGACAATGCCTCCGACCAGCATACCGATCATCTGTGCATTGAGGATGATCTCACTCGCACTCATGATGTCGGCCGGCGTCGACAGTCCGATTGCCTTCAGCGATTCGGGGCGTACGATCGAGAACAGGATCAGATCGTAGATATCCACGAAGTAGCCAAGCCCCGAAACAAGCACGGTCATCCACATCCTTCGATTGCCATCATTATTCATCATCGTGCGAAGCTCCGTGGTAGGTCGTGTGAATTCCTCAGAGTGAGTCCGGACCGAAGGCGTACGGCAGAAGATCATCCATACGGTAGAAGACATCAGCCCGCTCAGGTGTGGTGCAGAGGATCTGCATCGCGGGATTGCATTCGCTCAACACCTGCCGGCAAGCGCCGCAGGGAGCGGCCGGAGATGGCGTGCCCGTCACAACCACACACAGGACAATGTTTCGACGTCCGGCCGCCGTAGCCGCAGCAACAGCTGCCCGTTCAGCGCAATTAGTCAGTCCGTAGCTTGCGTTCTCCACGTTGCAGCCCACATGCAGGCCGCCATCGGAATCGACCAGGGCGGCACCGACGAGGAAGTTTGAGTAGGGAGCGTAGGCATTGGCGCGCACAGCGATGGCCGCGGCAACCGCACGCTCAACGACTTCAGAGGACACTGCCGACGGGATCATCTCCGAATCTACGTATGGAAATTGCATTACGACTCCTGGACTGGTACTCGGAATGCGCGCGGACCTTCCCGTGGCGCGGCGCTGAGATCGATCCCTACCTGGTGCTGGTTTCCGAGACAATGCTACAGCAGACACAGGCTTCACGCGTTGCCGAGCTGCTGCCTGCCTTCATCTCGGCCTTCCCAACGATCAACCATCTTGCTGCGGCATCTAATGGCGACGTGATTCTGCTCTGGAAGGGGCTCGGGTATAACTCACGCGCTTTGCGCCTGCGTGATGCAGCACGGGCCATTGCCGAGCATCATGGCGGTGTCATTCCCGCGCAGCCGGTTGTGCTACGGTCACTACCGGGCGTCGGAGCATACACCTCAGCGGCTATCGCATGCTTTGCATATAACGCGTGGACGGTAGTGCTGGATGTGAACGTCCGACGTGTGTATTCACGATGGCTTCGTGCACAGGCAACTACCGCTGATGTTGCATCCGAGAAGGAGCTTGTCGATTTGGCTGAACGTGTGATACCTCGCGATGCACCCTCGACCTGGCATCACGCCGTTATGGATCTCGGGGCCACAATCTGCACGGCGCGACGTCCAAAGTGCTCTGCCTGCCCCCTGTCAGAGTTATGTCCTTCTGCAGGCCGAATGCTTGAAGCAGTGCGCAACCGACGTCCGGAGCCGCTCTTCAGAGGCGAGCCTCGTCGGCTATGGCGCGGACGTGTGGTTGATGCGCTACGCACGGCCGGTACGCCGGGCGTTACGCTCTATGTACTCAGCGGATATGTGCTGGGCGCAGATGCGACCAGCGAGGAACGTCAGTGGCTATCGGAGCTGATCACGGCACTCGAACGCGATGGTCTTGCAGCGCGAAAGGGGCGACGCGTCACTCTGGCTGATTGAATGTGTAGGCCAGCGCAAAGGTGACGATGTTGAAGTTGCCGATGTTCACGTCGAGCGCCGCACGCACCGGACCGTAGTTGGCACTGAATCCGAAGATGAACTTATGATTGAGGTCCTCGGCCTCGACCGTTGATGTCTGCGGCTTCGTGTCGCCCGGACGCTCCGGCGTCGGCTCTGACTTACCACCCGGAGGATCAAGAGGAAGAAGTCCAAGCTGTACCTGCGTCTCATGCGGCAGCACATAGGTGTACGACGAGATAACGTCGATATGCTCGTAGGCATACGCACCGTAGATATCGATCACATCCCAGAGCTGTTTTCCGGCCTGAATACTGAAGCTGCGGATCGT
>CANHFG010000030.1 GCA_947459875.1 Ignavibacteria bacterium | reverse complement strand
GGGGACTGGGGACTGGGGACTGGGGACTGGGGACTGGGGACTGGGTACTGGGTACTGGGGACTGGGTACTGGGTACTGGGTACTGGGTACTGGGTACTGGGTACTGGGTACTGGGTACTGGGTACTGGGTACTGAACGTCATCCCCGCGAAAGCGGAGATCCATGCGTTCGAATGACCGATGACCAATTACCAATGACCTCGTAGTCGGTCATCGGTCATCGGTCGTCGGCGTCACCCGTTTTCGTTTGAACACTCCTGCCTGGGAGGAGATGTTCAGAAGTACGCCGACGGCGATGGCGCTGAAAAAGACGCTTGAGCCGCCATAGGAGATAAAGGGCATGGGAAGGCCCGTGGTTGGGAGGACGCCGCAGGTGACTCCGGCGTTGACGAAGGCGTAGACGGACAGTGTTGTTGTAATGCCGCCTGCCAGGATGCGACCGAAGGAATCCGGGGCTTTGCGGGCAACGGTGAAGCCGCGGAGCATGATGAGGATGAAGGCCGACATCAGAAAGACGATGCCGATGAAACCGTACTCCTCACCAACGATACTGAAGATGAAATCGCCATACGATTCGGGCAGAAAGAAATCGCGCTGACGACTCTGGCCGGGGCCGACACCGGTGATACCACCATTGCCGAATGCGATCAAAGCCTGATCAAGCTGGTAGCTCACGGCCTCGTCTCCCTGCCCGCCAAAGAACGCCAGAAGTCGGCGCAGGCGGTACTCGGCAGTGACAGCGTACAGACCTGCCACGCTGAAGCCGGCAGCCACGATCACGGAGAGATGAAAGGGGCGCACATCGGCCAGGAACATCATCACCATCACGATGAGAAAGATCACGGTGGCTGTTGACAGGTTGGGCTGCAGGGCGATCAGGATCGAGACCGGCAATGTCCATTTGAGGATGTCGAAGATGCCCCCTTTCCACGTGCGCACTACTGCAGAATTGGTGCTCAGAAGCACGGCCGTATGGAGCACCACGGCGAACTTGGCAAGTTCAGAGGGTTGGAAGTTCACCGGACCAAGGCGCACCCACCTGCTCGCCCCCTTGATCTCAGTTCCCATGATCAGCACCATCACCAGAAAGCCGTAGGCGATCCACATCAGCGTCGTGGAGCTGCGCTCGAAGACGTGATAGTCGACCTTCGCAAAGAAGAGCATCAGCACCATGCCGATGATCACACGCAGGGCATGGTTCCAGACCAGGCCCTCGCTGGATCCAAGTTTTACGTCGGCAAACGATGCGCTCGCGCTGTACACGAAGGCAACACTGAACAGCAACAGTGCGGCGATCGGAAGCAGAATAAACCAATCGATGTTCGATGGTTCCGGACGCTGCGTCATGAGGCAGGCACCTCGATAGCAAAGGTCGTTCCCACGCCCGGCTGCGTCTGCACAATGGTCAGGAGTCCACCGTGATAATCCTCGATGATGCGCTTCGACAGCGGAAGCCCCAGACCCCAGCCTCGCGTCTTGGTCGTAAAGCCGGTCTGAAAGATCCGCGAAGCGACCTTGCGCGGCATACCCTTGCCGTTGTCCTTGACGGTCACGATAATGCCCCCGCGCGGACGTGCAGTCAGGCGCACCTCGATCACCCCATCTTGCCGGTCAAGAGCATCCACGGCGTTGCGGATGAGATTCTCGATCACCCACTCGAAGAGCTCCTGATTCAGATTCGCTTCGAGCGTATCATCGAAGTCACGAACCAGCAGAATGCGCTTGCCGAGGATAGGCAGCCGCGTCTCGAAATACCGGCAGGCACGCTCGAGGACGTCGGCCACGCGCACCTTGTTCTTGCTGGGCATGGCGCCGATCTTGGCAAAGCGATTAGCGATCACGTTCAGACGCTCAACATCCTGCTGCATCTGCTCAGCGGTCGATTCAACCTCGTCGGGCGAGTTCTTGTTGATGCGCAGAAGCTCCAGCCACGCCAGCAGACTCGAAAGGGGCGTACCCAGCTGGTGGGCCGCCTCCTTGGCCATGCCAACCCAGATGTGCGACTCCTCGTTGCGCCGAATGGTCGAGAACGACACGTACCCAACGAGGATAAAGGCCGCCACGAGCGTGATCTCCACAAAAGGCACGTAGCGCAGCTCACGCACAACGGCCGAGTTGGCATAGAAGATCAGCTGGATGACCTTGCCATCAGGCCCCTTGATCTCAAAGGGCGGATAGTCTCGTCGCATATCATCGATGTAGGTCAGCAACCATGCCTTCTGCTTGTCGATGCTCAGCGTCGTGTCGAGCTCGACGTTGATCATGAACTGCTGGAACGGATACAGTGGCACGCCGTCTCTTCCGGTAAGAATCACCGGGAAATGGATCGAGGCGTTGGTCTGGTCGATGTAATACAGGAGCTCGTCATCACTTGCACGCTCATAATAGCGTGCAAGCAGGCGTGCATAGAGCTCGACGGTGCGCCGTTCATTGGCGGCAAGCTCATCAACAATGGTCTTGGTTACGTAGAGCACCACGCCGATGATGCTCATCCCGAGAATTGTCAGCAGAACTTTCAGCTGCCACTTCGTAACGCTGGCCCGGAAGATCCTGATCCTATCGGCACGACCCCGCTGCATCATTCCTGCGACGACGCAGCTATGCGGAAGAGGGCAAAGCCCCCATCGGCAGCTTCGGACACATTCACCGGACGTCCGCCCTGCACGTGCAGCACAACGCGCTGCTGGGAAGATCGACGCGTGAGTTCTACATCGTATGATCCGTCAGGGGGCATGACCAGGGCCCGCTCTCCGAAGGCCCCCTTGGCCGCCGGCATCATCATGGTCGGGATCGACAGCCCGCCAACCTCGATAGAGAGCTTTGTGCGCCCGAGATCAAGTTTGGCCGTCAGACCCAGCGAGTAGGCATACGAGGTGAACTCGCGAGTGGTCATCACATGCACCATCAACTGCTGCTGTCCTGCTTCAGATACAACGGCAGAGAAGGTAACGATGTACTCGTGTTCGACCTTGGGTTCGAATCGCTCGTCATTCATGGAAAGACACCACCGTTTCGATCTCGGCCTGTGGCACCGTGACCTGCTCACCTGTGAGCATATTCTTGACGACCGCCGTCGAGGCGGCAAGTTCCTCGTCGCCGATCATGACCGTAAAGGCAGCCCCTTCACGATTCGCATCCTTCATTTGCGCCTTCACCGATCGTCGCAGCACGTCGGTTACCGCGTGGATGCCAGCGCGGCGCAGACGCAACGCGATGAGCTGTATAGGCAGGCGCGCATCATCACCAACGGATACCAGATACACTCGAGCCGACTGCTCGGGCTGCTGATCAGCGTGCTCGGCCTGCCACAAAAGGATCATGCGCTCAACGCCGATCGAAAAGCCGACGGCAGGTACATCGCCTCCGCCCAGCTGTGCGAACAATCCGTCGTATCGGCCACCGCCGCCGACAGCGTTCTGCGTGCCGAGTGCATCAGTGGTGAATTCAAACACCGTGTGATTGTAGTAGTCCAGACCACGCACCAGACGTGGGTTGATCACGTACGGTACGCCCGACACGTCGAGCAGCGTGCGCACGGCCGTGAAGTGCGCACTGCTTGATTCATCAAAGAAGTCATGCAACTGGGGAGCCCCCTCCACAACGGATCTGTCGGCCTCATCCTTTGAGTCCAGAACGCGCAGTGGGTTGGTCTGTATGCGGCGGCGACTGTCCTGGCAGAGCTCGTCCTGACGTGAGGTTAGGTACTCGACGAGGGCCTCGCGGTAACGTCGGCGAACATCAGCGTTACCCAGCGAGTTCAGCTCAAGACGGATGTCCGAGACTCCGTAGCGACGAAGCGTCTCGTAGGCCAGCAGAATGATCTCGACATCGGCCTCGGGATTGGCAGAGCCGATACACTCGGCACCAAACTGATGGAACTGACGGTAACGGCCCTTCTGCGGACGTTCATACCGAAACTGAGGACCATAGTACCAAAGACGAAGCGACGGATTATGACGCACAAGGCTGTGCTCAATGCATGCCCGGACGATCGGCGCGGTAAGCTCCGGACGCAATGTTACCGAGTCTCCCCCACGATCTTCGAAGGTGTACATTTCCTTGCCGACAATGTCGGTCTCTTCGCCCACGCCACGCTTGAAAAGCTCCGTGCTTTCAAGCATCGGAGTGCGGAACTCCTGGTAGGCAAAGTCATCGGACACCGATCGGAAGATCGACTCGGCGCGGTGCCAGTGGCTGATCTCGGGGCCGAAAATGTCGCGCATTCCGCGAATGACACTGATGCTCACCCCTGCTCCTCTTCGTTACCGCTCAGAAGCGCCATAACGTCGGCGGCAGACTTCGCCGTCAGCAGCGACGAGCGGAACTGCTCCGAGCCCACCATGCGGGAGATCCTGCTAAGAAGACGCAGATGCAGCCCGACGCTGCCCTCCGGGCCGACCAGAAGTATGATGATCGACACCGGTTTATCGTCGAGCGAGTCGTAGTCGATCGGCGAGGCCAGCGTTGCAACAGCGGCAATCGACTCATCCACGACGTCGGTCTTGCCGTGCGGCAGGGCCACGCCGTTACCGATGCCGGTCGACATCAGGCGCTCACGGTCGACGATAACGGCATGAAACCGTTCGACGTCCTTAACCTTTCCGGTGGCAGCAACAAGGTCGACCATCTTGCGCAGACAGTCGGCCTTGTCCTTCACCTCAAGATTCAGCCGTATGCAGGAAGGGTCAAGTATTGACGAGATCTTCGTGTCCATCATTGCGTCCAAAGCGCCAGTGCGAAACAAGTTCAGCGTAAGTGTCACAGGTCTTCTTGGCCGTCTGAATGTCATCGGCCTCGGCCATGACAACAAACAGCTCCTCCTCCTTGTGCGGAAGAAGCAATACCGTGACGTGATCTTCGAGAATGCGCACGCCATCGACCAGCATGCGCTTTTTACCTTCTGAGTACTCCATAGCGTGCCGCATCACGGTGCCCCGCTGTTCATACGTGCAGCCAACGCTGCACGTCACCTGATGCCGCTTGGGCAGCTCGGCATCCAGCTTCGAGAGCTGGTAGCCGGTCTTGCTGAGCATCTCCAATATCTTGACGGCCGAGTACATTCCGTCGCTTGCATTGAGAAACTCCGGGAAGATGAAACCACCTCGCGTGCCACCAACAAATGCAATGGACGCATCCTTGGTTGCCTCCATCATGGCTGAGTGCGAATTGCGGATGCGGACCACCTCGACGTTGTAGGAGGCCGCAATAGCCTCGATCTCCAGCGTGGCCTGCACCGGAACGGCGATCCGATACGGCTCACGGTCACGATGGGATTCCAGGAAGAGCTTCGTAACGATCGTTAGAAGTCGCAGTGACGTAAACCATATCCCGCGCTCGTCCACAAGCGCGATCTTCTCTGCGCCGGGATTGATCTTAAATCCGATCTGATATCCGAGCGACCGCATGATCGTTGAAGACTCGTCGAGCACCTCTGCAAGTGGATCGGCGAAATGCGCCGAATCGACGTAATCATTCATCGAGAGCGTTCGGCACTCGAGCTCGCCGAGGATCTGCGGGAATGCCGTCGATGCCAGGCCAAAGGAATAATCCACCAGCAGTCGGAAGTGCTTCTCCCGGATGGCTTCCACATCAATGGTCTTCAGGAAGCGGCTCACATACATGGCCGTGGACCGCTCGGGGAAGCCCAGCCGGCCAACGTTTTCATGACTGACGCGGCGCACGTCCTCACCGAAGAAGTACCGCTCTATGGACTTGGTCTGCGACAGCTGAATGTCCCGTCCGTCGCGACCAAATATGATGATGTCCGTCCGGTCCGGTGCACTTGGCGAACGCCGCACATGGAATCCGGCCACATAGCGTCCGGTGTGCAGTTCCTGTCGCGTCTGCGGAATGGATGTGGTCTGCAGGTCGGCGATGTTGACACCAACACTCATCAAACCTGATGTGATGCTGCGCTTGATGATACGCGACACAGGATCGTCGTCGCGCGAGGAGACCACCGTGGTTCCGACGCCAAAGGCCATGCCCATGCATGACCCCAGCTTGGCGGCGAACTCTGGATTGACGTCGATGTTCGACACACCACCGATGCGCGCATCGGTGAAGAGAACACGCGACCAGCGCTCTTCCTGCACAAGGCTGCGCGTGACGATGGCATGGGACTCGACGACCTTCCGCGGCCAGAGCTTGACGTTTGACAGCAGACGCGCATGATCGCCCAGCACACAACCTTCGGCAATGATGGCGTTCTCGCCAACTGTTGCCCGCGAGCCGATGGTGACCGAATCGCACACGACAGCCCGCGAGACCTCGGCGTAATCGCCGATCTGCACGTCCCTCCACAGCACGGCATCGCTCATCTGAGCGCCAGCGCCGATACTGCATCCGGAACCGACCACACAGTCGCGCAGCTTGGCATGATCTCCCACAACCACATTGTCGCCCAGCACGACGGTGCCCTCAAATATTGCACTCGGCGCAATGCTCAGCCCCGTTCCTCCATGAAAACGCCCCTGGGCGGTGGCGTCAAACGTCACCTTCACGCGTCCGGCCAGCACATCCTCATGGGCGAGTTGATACTCGTGAAGGTTACCGATATCCTTCCAATACCCATCGGCGATGTAGCCGTAGAGAGGCATGCCGCGCTGAAGCATGAGCGGATAAAGGTCTTTGCTGAAATCGAACTCGGTCTTGGCCGGAATCAGCTCCAGCACTTCGGGTTCGAGGATGTACATCCCGGTATTGATCGTATCGCTGAACACCTCGCCCCATGAAGGCTTCTCAAGGAACCGGGTAATGCGCCCCTCTTCATCGGTCATCACGATACCATAGGCAAGGGGCTCGGCAACCCGCGTCAGCACGATGGTGGCCATGGCCTTGCGCTGTTCGTGAAAGGCAACGGCCGCCGAAATGTCGATGTCTGTCAGTACGTCACCCGAAAGGATGATAAACCTCTCGTCGAGCATATCCTGCGCATTCTTCACACTGCCGGCGGTGCCGAAGTCGGCCTCGGCCAGCATGTATCGCATCGAGATGTCGTGCGACGTTCCGTCGCCGAAGTGCTCGGTGATGTTCTCGGGCTGGAAGTACAGCAGCGAGACCACATCCTTGATGCCGTGACCTCGCAACAGCGTCACGATATGATCCATCATGGGCCGGTTGGCCACCGGGACCATAGGCTTGGGGATGGACATCGTCAGCGGACGCAGACGTGTTCCGAATCCCCCGGCCATGATGACGGCTTTGCGGATGCTCATGTGGCGCAGTGATGCAGTGGAAAAAAGACAGGCTGACAAAAATAGCCAGCACCGCCGTATGCCGGCCTTCGCTATTCTTCCTCGCCGGCCCTGAGCCGTTCGAGCACTCCGGCGTCCTCCAGCGTGGTCACGTCACCCGTGGCAACACCACTGGTAACGATCTCGCGCAGCAGACGTCGCATGATCTTCCCGCTACGCGTCTTCGGTAGCATCTCGGTAAAACGGATCTCATCGGGTTTGGCAATGGGGCCGATCTCACGGGCCACATGCGCGCGCAGCTCTTCGGCCAGTGCCGGCGTGGGCGTGGCCGATGCCTTGAGCGTCACAAAGGCCACCAGCGCATTGCCCTTCACCTCGTCGGGCCGGGCCACCACCGCCGCTTCGGCCACGCGGGCGTGCGACACCAGCGCACTCTCGATCTCGGCCGTACCTAGGCGGTGTCCGCTCACGTTCACGACGTCATCAACACGCCCAATGATCCAGATGTTGCCATGCTCGTCCCGGCGAGCCCCGTCACCGGTGAAATACCACCCAGGATGACCTCTGCGCTTGGGGAACTCACTCCAGTAGGCGGCACGGTAGCGTTCGTCATTGCCATAAATGGTGCGCAGCATCGACGGCCAGGGGTGCTTGACAACCAGCAGGCCACCCTCGTTGGCTGCACACGACGTGCCGTCCTTTCGCACAACATCGGCCTGGATACCCGGCAGCGGGACGGTCGCCGTGCCCGGGCGTGTGGTGCTTGCCCCGGGAAGGGGCGAGATCATGATGGCACCGGTCTCGGTCTGCCACCAGGTGTCGACGATCGGACAG
The DNA here is from genome assembly GCA_947459875.1 of Ignavibacteria bacterium. Taxonomy (GTDB): domain Bacteria; phylum Bacteroidota; class Ignavibacteria; order Kapaibacteriales; family Kapaibacteriaceae; genus UBA10438. Next base: position 14,333 of record CANHFG010000030.1, on the reverse strand, counting down.
CGGCCCCTGCCGATGACTTCATGATACCACATCCATGCTTCCGGATTGATGGGCTCTCCAACAGTACCCAGGAGGCGCAGCGACGAGAGATCGTGCTTTGCAGGCCATGCCTCGCCCCATTTCATGAAGCTGCGAATGGCCGTCGGTGCGGTGTAAAAGATCGAGACGGCATGACGTTCAATGATGTCCCAGAAACGATCAGGCTGCGGGTGATTCGGCGTGCCTTCATAGATCATCACCGTTGCACCGTTGAGCAATGGACCATACACGATGTAGGAGTGTCCGGTGATCCAGCCCACGTCGGCCGTACAGAAGTATACGTCATCGTCGCGCAGATCGAAGACCATCTTACAGGTGTAGGCAACCTGCGTCAGATACCCGCCGGTGGTATGCAGAATGCCCTTGGGCTTGCCGGTCGAGCCGCTGGTGTAGAGGATAAACAGCGGATGCTCCGACGGAAGCTGCGCCGGCTCGTTGATGCTCGAAGCACCATCGACCAGTTCATGCCACCAGTGATCACGTCCGCGCTTCATCTTCACCGGCTGCTGCGTGCGCCGCAGCACGAGCTGATGTCGAATGGTCGGACACCTGCGTACCGCCTCGTCGGCTGCAGTCTTGAGCTCAACGGTCTGACCTCGCCGGTAGGCACCGTCCTGCGTGATGAGCACAACGGCTTTCGAATCGTTGATCCGCTCACGCACGGCCTCACTGCTGAAACCACCGAAGATCACGTTATGCGTAGCGCCAATGCGCGCGCAGGCAAGCATGGCAATGACGGCCTCCGGGACCATTCCCATGTAGATAGCCACAACGTCTCCGGCCTTGACGCCGAGATGCAGGAGCGCGTTCGCCGCTTTGCAGACCTCTGCATGCAGCTGCTGATAGGTCAGCGTGCGCACGTCGCCGGGCTCGCCCTCCCAGATCAATGCCGCCTTCGTGCGCCGCCATCCGCCGAGATGCCTGTCGAGACAGTTCATCGAGGCATTGGTTGTTCCGCCAACAAACCACTGCGCATGCGGATGCTTCCACACCAGCGCGCGCTTCCAGTCACGAAACCATACAAGCTCGCGCGCCCGCTCCTGCCAGAACGCGACCGGATCGGCGTCGGCCTGACGTCGCAGAGCTGCAAGCGCTTTGGCCGACGATACGTGGGCCCGAGCGCTGAACGACGTCGCAGGGGTGAAGCTGCGACTCTCTTGCAGCACAGATGATATGCGGTCACCCACCGGTGGTGTCTTCGTGCGGGATCGGTCGGAGCGTGACGCCATATCGGCCCCCTGATGGTAAATTACTTGACGATCGACGAAATGACGCGGAACGTATCTGTGCCGGCAACACGGAGCAATTCGAACAGGATCGACTCCATGGTGGTGATGATCGCACCGGCCGTACGCATTCGCTCGATCGCAATGCGCTTGTCGTTGGGATTGCGCGATGAGACGCAGTCTTCCACGACGATGACGGTCTGACCCTGCTCGAGAAGATCCAGCGCTGTCTGCAGCACGCAGACATGTGTCTCAATACCAAAGAGGATCATGCTGTGCCGCCTCGCACCAAGCACACGAGCTTCGATGGCATCGACACCACAGCAGCTGAAGGACATCTTCTCCAGCGGTTCGTGCTCGCCCAGTGCCTCGCGGATCATCGGGATGGTCTGGCCAAGCCCCTTGACGTACTGCTCGGTCACCACGATCGGAATCTCCAGCGCCCTAAGCCCCTTGATGAGTCGACTGCAGCGATCAGCAAGCTCGTCGTGCTGATGAATGTGCGGAAAAAGGCGCTCCTGAATGTCAATGCACAGGGCCATAGAATGACTCGCATCGATGCGCATCTTCTGCCTCGGATATGTTTGTGAAAGGGGCCTGCCAGCCGGACAAAACTACGACCTCTGCGTGATGATGACGCCGACCAGGGCGACACTTCCACCAATCAGAAAAAGAGTCGTAGGCGCCGTACCGAGAACGATCAGCGTCAGCAGCGAAGTCAGCACCGGCTGGAGGTTATTGAACACGGCAACCTTGCCCGAATCCAGTCGACTCAGCGCGTAGTACCAAAGCCCGTATCCTATGCCGGAGGTGATCACACCGAGGTAGAAGAGCTGCCACCAGAGAGATGCCGAGGAGGGTGCAGCAAGAACACTGATCTGCGCGTCAACCGGCATCAGTATCCACACCGGGACGAAGGCAAGAAGTCCACTGAAAAAAGTCATGGCGATGGCCTGCACCGGACCATATCGCTCTACAATGCGCTGCCCATACAGGGTGAATACCGCCCAGGAGAGGCTGGCCAGAAGAACCATGACGTTCCCAAGTGTCTGCCCGTCGCTGATACCGGCACCACGGTCCACCAGCACGATGCTCGCCCCTACGAGGGCAACGACCACGCCGAGCATCTTCTTCCACGACATCGATCGTCGGTGAACGATGATCATCAGAGCCACGACAAAGGCCGGGGTAAGCGCATAGGCAAGCGAGGCATTCGGTGGTGTGGTATAGGATACCCCCCAGATGAAGAGTAGCTGGTTGATGGGAAGGTTGACGATGCCCAGCAGGATGATCAGCCGAAGGTCTCGACGATCGACAGGCTTCCATGTACCGCGTCGCAGTGCAAACCAGATCCCGAAGGCCAGACACGTCCACATGCCACGCACGAGCACAACACTGATGGGATGGAGCTGTGAAGCCGCGTCCTTGGCGATGAGATGCGTGCTCGAAGCGATGAGCTGCTGCAGCAGCATGACGAGATACAGCGTCATGCAAGGAGCTCTCGAACGAGCTCTACGGCCCGGTGAGACTGGGTCTCGTAGCTCATCTGCGTGATCGCAGCGCATGCGTCGATCATCTGCTGACGCCGCGGTTGGGTCAGTGCCACCTGAAAAGCGTCTGCTATGTCGGCGGCACGAAGGCGACGGTCGACCATTACACCGACCGGATGTTGATCGAGCAACGCACGAAGTGCCGGCAGATCGGTCACCAGCGATGGAATGCGCGCCATCATGTACTCGAACAACTTATTCGGAAGCGCATACTCGTAGCTGAGTGAAAGGGGCTCAATGAGACACACGCCCACATCGGCCCCGCATGTAAGCGCATGGAGTCGGTCATATGGAACGCTGCCGAGCCAGTGGACGCGATCGGCAACGCCTTCGGCGGTAGCGGCCTGACGCAGCTCTGCTTCGGCCGGACCGTCACCGACGATCGCAAGATGCAGATCGGGGATCAGCTGCATGGCTCGAAACGTTGGCAGCAGCCCGCGACCGTGATGAACAACACCCTGATAGATGGCAAGGCGAACGGCATCGTCGAGTCCGCAGCGACGCCGCAGATCACTTTCAACAACATCGCGATACGGAGGTGTGTTGAGCAGTACGAAGGGTCGACGTGACAGATGGAAACGCTCACGTGCAAGATCCGCATCGAGCTCACCGGAGACAATCACACGATCGACATCGGCAAGCAGACGTCGCTCATGGCTGGCAAGTAGATGCTGGCGAAGCCCCCTTCCGCCCAACGGACCAAGGGCGAAGTAGAGTTCGCGCATGTCATAGATCAACGGCACGGTATGGCGGCGGGCAATCTCGCGGGCAGACGCCAGTGCAAAAAGGTCCATGCCCGCTACAACCCTCGGCCGCACCGACAGACGTCGCACGGATGCATTCAGTGACCACCAGCGCATGATGGCACGTCCACCAGGGTCTTTCCATGGGATGATGGAAAGGGGCAGGCCATCAGCACCTTCTATCTCGGTAAGCGCAGCACTAACCGCTCCGTGGATCGTCACGCGCAGCCCGGAGGCGCACAGAGCACGGGCAAGGTTCAGCGTGCGCGCATCACGCGAAACGTCCGCCAGGGCGATGAGCAAGACGTCCGTGTTCTCCACGCTGCGTGCCTTAGCGAAGGTCAAGGTGATACGTGCTGCGAAGAATTCCGCGAGCGTCGAATCGTTCCTTGAAATTGATCAGACTCAGCGAAGGCGTCATGGGGTTGTCCGACTTCGTGTCTTGTGATACTCCGATGTCGACCCATTCGAACCCATGCGCTACGGCCCACTGACACGTCTCGTTCAGGATCAGATACACCGGATGCAGATGTTCGTATTCGTACCGCAGCATGTTGTAAAAACACAACGCCACCTTGCGATTCGGAATGAACACCAGTGATCCGGCGATCGGCTCGTCATCATGATAGACCATTGTTAGTCGTAGCTTATCCGGAACCAGCTCCCGCAGACGATGCAGGTCCTCCAGAGAATGCGTCGGCCGGGCATCGTGCTTGGCCTTGTTTTCTACCAGGATCGCATGAAACGTTTCGTAGTCGTCGCTTTCGCGGATCGACAGACGTGGATTCCTAAGAGCACGGTTGACGTTACGTCGTGCCGACGGCGAAAAGTGACGGAAGTAGTTTCGTCCGTGCTTGAGGTCAATGGCATGCGAGATGTAATGCAGCTCGAAACCGGCCTTGCGGTAAAGCATCGCATACTCATGATGCTGATCGTAATTCTTGGTATAGATCAGCGGTGCAGGGATCAGGTACGCGTCGGTAATGCCACGCCCCTTGCAATAGCCGATGAACGCGTCGACGATCTCCAGAGTAAGCTCAAATCCACAGTCGGCAATACAGATCGATCCGTAGGAAGCTCCCGTTGGCGACCAGAACTCTCCCCTGGCGTTGATGCCCCCGGGAAGCACACCCACGAGCCGCTGCCCATCGCGAAACATCAGGTGATGCCAGTTCCACTTACCCTCAGGGTGATAGTCAAGAAAGCGCTGAAGATGGAACATTGTTCCATTGTTGGAGGACTCGACGAAGGCATCCCATTCATCGCGATGCTCTGCCGTGTATGGATGGACGGTTATCACTCTCTGGGCGGCCCTGAATGGGACGAAGTTACGCAGAGGAAGTCTGCAAGCTATATTGCATCGGCAATGTTTCACCATCAGTGTAGAATGGAGCACAGCATGAAGATCTTCGTCTCGATCCTGGTCGCAATGACCATAACCGCCGCATCGGCGTTGGCACAAATGCCTGAAGAACGTGTTGTCGTAGGGGCAGCAATGGGCTGGATGCCCGGAGCGCACATCGGCTACAGCATCAGCAGCAACTTCCTGCTCGGCGCGCAGCTGGGCGTGCGCATGCACGACGACAAGGGGCTTGGCAGCGAGACGGACGTAACGATCTCGCCATTTGGCAAGTACTTCTTTGCCAAGGGCGAGGACTTTAACGCCTATGCCATTGCACAGCTGTACATCTCGCCGGGCGCGAAGTTCTACAGCACACCGACGAAGCTGGGTTCGTATGCCAACGACGGCCTCGTGGTTGGCGCAGGATCGCAGTTCATGGCCACCAAGAACGTCGGCGTCTGGGCACAGGTCGCACTGGTCAACCTGCCGTTCAGCAGCACCAATGAGAACGTCAGCTTCGGTATCATGGCTCCGGCCATCGGTATCGACTGGTATCTGGATCTTGACTGATCTGAGAGTGTAAACAGACATTCAAAGGGGGCGAGAGCATATCGATTGTGCTCCGCCCCTTTTTCATGTGACCCTGTAATGAGTTTCACTCCGCAAACGATAGCCGTTATCCGCACTGACCGTCTGGGCGACATGGTGCTGACGCTGCCGATGTTTCCTGCGCTGAGGTCGATCTTTCCATCGGCGCGGCTTGTGCTGATAGCAGCGCGTTACGTTGAGCCCCTTGTGCGAGACCTGCCGTGTATCGACGAGGTGATCTACCTCGATGCGCAGACCGACGACCTGCAGGCGATCCTTCGCCGTCACGGGGTGGACGCGGTCTTTGCCCCGCGGCCACGGGCATCGGAGGCATGGGCAGCCGTGCGCGCCGGCGTTACGTTGCGCATCGGATCCGCCTATCGGTGGTATGCGCCACTGTACAACCGACGCATTCGGGAACATCGCGCAGATGCGCAGTTTCACGAGGCCGAGTACAACGTCCGGATGATCATGCATGCCTTTGGCTGCCCGATGCCACATGTCGAACTCGTCTCGCCCCGAACCAACCTCACCAGGCGCGGCAAGCAAACTCCGTCTCGCGTCATCATCCATCCCGGCTCCGGCGGCTCAGCCAAAGACTGGCCAGCCGAGCGATTCGGCGAGCTTGCCAGTCGGCTACGGCAGCGGCACAATGCTCAGATCATCGTGACGGGTATCGGCCGCGAGCGGGCGCTCTGTGAAGAGGTTCTGCAGGCCTGTCCGGAGGCAGAGAATCTCTGCGGCACACTTGATCTCGAGTCGATGATCGACCTCATCGCCGCTTCCGATCTGCTGGTGGCCAACTCCACCGGTGTTCTGCATGTAGCAGCGTCGTTGGGCACTTGCGTGCTTGGGCTGTTTCCAAGCACACCGAGCATGAGTGCGCAGCGTTGGGGGCCCTACACCGATCGAGCGCGCGTACTTGAGAGCGGACCGGGCGACGACATGTTATCGATACACGTTGAGACAGCAGTCGAAGCAGCGACCGCGCTGCTTGAAGCACACTAGAGGGCGCGTAGAAATGCCCGCACTCGATCGGCGTCTTCGGGAGTATCGACGCTGATGAATGGGGCCGTGGTTTCCACGCATTGAAAGTATGCGCCGTCGCTCAGAAGCCTGAGCTGTTCGAGCGATTCCCACTGCTCGATCGTTGTCGGAGCGAGCGAAACATGCCGCTCCAGAGCGGCGTATCGGTAGGCATAGATGCCGATATGTTTCCAGTACGGGCCGCGATCGAGCCATGCATCCATGTCGGCCCCGCGCATGTACGGTATCGCTGAGCGGGAGAAGTACAAGGCCCGGCCCTGTGCGGTGGCGGCAACCTTCACGACGTTCGGATCTGCCAGATCATGCGGACTTGAGATGCGCGTAACAGGCGTTGCTATATCAGCCGGGCTGGCTTCCAGCCCCTTGATCAGATCCGTCAGCACGTGCGGCTGCAACAGTGGTTCATCACCCTGGATGTTGATGACGATATCGGGACGGCTGTCCATCGCGCGCACTGCCGCATAACAGCGGTCAGTCCCACTCGGCAGATCCGGATCGGTCATTACCGCGCGCGCACCGATGCGCGCTGCCTCGCTCATGATGCGTTCATCATCGGTGGCAATGATCACCACGTCGAGCAGCGGGCAGCCGGCGGCACCGCGCCAGACGCGTTCGATCATGGTCTGACCGCAGAGATCGACAAGGGGCTTTCCCGGCAGCCGGGTTGCGGCGAATCGTGCCGGGATGACGCCGACGATCATCCGAGAACCTTCGGGACCTTGAAGAACGCTTCGTTCTTCTTGGGGGCGTTGCCGAGTGCTGCAGAGGTCGACACCGATTCGCCGACGACGTCCTGACGCAGGACGTTCGGTTCTGCGTTGACGGCGCTCATTGGCTCGACGTTCGAAAGGTCTACCGACGTCAGAACGTCGACGAACTTGACGATGTCGGTGAATTCCTTTGCAAAGGCCGCCGCCTGCTCGTCGGTGAATCGCAGACGAGCGAGCGATGCGATGGCATGTATCTCTTCAATGGTCATGGCTGCGAATCTACGGCATCGGCAATGATGTCATGCACGCGTTGCATGAGCCCCTTTTCCTCTTCACGTGTTGCACCCGACGGCACATCAATGGCCGGGAAGATCCGCAGATGGACCACGCCGCCTCTGAGCCGACGCGTCCCCTTGGGAAGGATCGATGCCGTTCCGAGGAGTGCCACCGGCACGATCGGCCGCTCGCTTTTGACGGCAAGCGTGAATGCCCCGCGACGGAACTCCTGGACATGTCCGTCGGGACTGCGCGTACCTTCAGGAAAGATCAGCACGGACGAGCCACTGCGCAGCGTAGCCGTGACCTCGTCGAGCACCGCGGCGGCCTGACGCTTCTTGCCCCGGTCGATGGCAACGAAGGGCGATACGGCAAGACTCCAGCCAAAGAACGGAACACGCTCGAGCTCCTTTTTGTACATGATCCGCACGTTGTCCGGCACAAAGGCCAAGATCACGGGAATGTCGAACATGCTGGCGTGGTTGGAAGCATACACGTAGCGTTCGCCGGGAACGAGGTGTTCGGCGCCCTCGACGAGGACGCGCACCCCAGACCATCGTAGCACCAGACGCGACCACGCTCGCGCATAGGCGAAGTACACATCGTGATTGCGCCACAGCAGCATATGGATGGTAACCGCGATCGCATATGCAACCGTCACCAGAACAAGGGCGATGATAACAAGCCAGGTGCGCATTGGGCAAACCTCGCAACTCGCGGCTGCTTCACCAAGAACTGCATGAAACGCATATTGCGACATGCCCGGACTCGAAGATCTCGCATCAATGCTCGGAATGCCCGAGCGCAAGGCCGAACAGGCCTCTACAACACCAAAACGCGTCGGCCATGACGGACAGGTTCTGCGCCTGCGCGTACGAACTGAAAAACGACGCGGCAAGCTCATCACCATCGCGTGGGGCTTTTCGTCGCATCCCAAGGAGCTGGAGCGTCTGCTGACGCTGCTGAAGAAATCACTTGGTGCCGGCGGACAGATCGTCGACCAGACCATTGAGATGCAGGGCGATCATGTGCAGCGCGTCAAAGACCTGCTCATCAAAGAAGGCTATCGCGTCGGGTAAGAGACGTCCTTCTTAGTCCACCACAACCATGCGTCCGGGATTGATGCCAACGTCGACGCGACGCATGATCGCACCTGACGTGTCGGCGACGATCACCTCGCCATCGGTCACATAGTTGCGTGCATTTGCTATGAGCAGCCGGGCTGTGCGGGGGTCCCACGTCAGCCCGTACCAGGCATCATTGTTCTGGCGGCTGAGAATGGTCCGCAGGACGCCCCCTGCAATCATGCTCACACCGCCCGCATGCAGCACGTACAGACTGCCGCTTCGTGGATCGATACAGGCAGACGTGGGCGCACGCAGTCGGTAGTGTTCCGTAATGGTTTTTGCCACCGGATCGTAGGCGATCACACCTCCAAGCGAGTCGGGCTTTGACACCAGGTGCCGGTATATGCACCAGACGCGCCCGCTGCGCGGGTCTGCGAGCACCGTCCGCACATTCGGCAGCGCGGTGATCGAATCGACCACCGATAGATCCGTCGCATCGAGGACGGTCACGGTTCCAGCCCCCTTTTCGCTTTGGCGCAGATCACCAAGGCCACTATTGGCTACGAAGATCCGACCGGACAGGACGGTGATTCCCTCGGGCGCAGGCCCCACGGGTGCGCGCGCAACGCGCACGGTCATCCGACGTGGATTGAACTCGGCGATCGACGCATCGTTCAGGAACGTGCAAACGGCCACTGAGTCGTTCACAAAGGCCATGGCGTAGGGCTCGCGCAGGTCATCAAAGCGCAGCCGCGCAAGCCACAGGCCGGTGCGACGATGGAACAGCTCGATCGAACGTGACGTGCTGACCACCACCCAGATGCTGTCTCCGCGCACGTGCACGTCCGTTCCGGTATCACCCAGCCGCAGTCCGGGGTTGATGGTGCCCACAACGTCCCGCAAGACCGTTCCATCGTCACCAATGAACCAGAGCGTGGAGTTGTCCTGACGCCACAGACCCTCGCACAGAACAAAGGTCCCGGGAACGTCAATGCGGCCCTGCGACGTCGGCACATCCGTTGGCGTTGGCAGGCAGCTGCTGAGGAGCAGCGCAACAAGCCACAGAGCCGACGAGATCGCGTGCGGCCTGCAGGTCATGATCGCAGGTACCGCAGCAGAATACGCTCGCGACCATCATCAACGATGACGTAGTACCAGCCCCCTGGCAGCCATGACATGTCGAGCTGCACGATGCCTGCCTCGTGGCCAGTCGTTGATATGACACGTCCGGTGACGTCCAGGATCCGCACGACCGATGCGACGGGCATGGCCACTTCGACCAGGCTTGAGAGAACCACCGGGCGCGCATCAAGCTCCCATGCTACGGGCACGGCGTGGCGCGCCAGCACAACGTCGAGATCGAAGCCCGAAAGTGTCGGGTCGAAAAAGGGGCTCGATGAATTATTGAGAATCAGCGCGGTGACGTCCGTCAGACGCACCCATCGCACGGAGTCCAGGCCGACGTCGGCCAGATCAAATGCGTCGCCACCGCTTCGTGCCGGGTCGAAGGGATTGTCGCCGCTTGTGGGCGTCATCCCTGCCAGACCTGTGCATCGGACGGAGTCATGAGGGAACATCGTCCACGAAACACCATCTTGACTGACCTCGACGGTGGCGGGTTCGGCATAGATCCGCCCCCTACCGTAGGTGAAGGCATTTTCGAACACCGTGAAATCTGCACCCGGTCCGTCAACGATCAATCCTCGACGCAGTCCGAGGGTGATCGACCCGCCGAGACCGATCGAGCAAATCTCCCGCGGGTCGGTAGCCGGTACGGTGTCGCGTGCCTGTGCCGACGGACCGCGAAGAATGTTGGCAGGAAAGAATGAAGCGCCCTGACCCGACCGCTGGCTGCTCCCGAAGGTTGCCGATCGCACCGTATCGAGTGGCATACGCTGCCACTGCGCGGCAGCACCTGTTGTCATGAGGATGATCAGAACGATCCATCCGATCAGTCCGTCGGGAACGGCCGACCAGTCGAACGGACAGTGGCGGCACTTGTTTCCGCAGCAGCTGCCGCGATGCCGATGTCCGACCTCTGTGATCACGCGGTAACCCGTTTCCGGATCGACATATGCATCCTCGCCCCGGGCGCAGGCCTCGTCATGCAGGCGCAGCGTCTCATGATCCAGTTCCGATGGTGGTTTGCGCTTTGTCATCGCATGTCAAAATTAACGATCACGCGGATTGCTCTGCCCGGCATCGGAAACCCCCGAACAACCTGGTACGACACGTCGAAGAGGTTGTCGCACTGAAGCATCACGCTGCCCCGCACGGTGCTGCCATTCATGCGGATGCCTGACTGCAGCGACGTGAGTGCAAATGGCCTGAGCATCATCTCGAACGGCTCGCCCGAGGTTGCATATCGAAACCCAGTATAGGACCATTGCAGTGAGGCAAACCACGCTCCTGCATCCCATTGCGCAAGGGCCGAGACAAGTTCCGGCACGGCATACGCGACCAGTTTTCCGTCGAGTCCGGCACGACCTGTCGCGTCGCGCATATACTGCAGCGCATAGGACCACTGAGCAAGCAGCCGTCCGTCGAACCCGCGGGAGCGGATGACCAGTTCCGCCCCCTGACTGGTGGCTGTGCCGACGTTCTGTGCACTGGTGATCACGGGGCTTACCGGCACCGAAACGATAAGGTTTCGGATCGTACCGGTGTAGGCCGTCAGGTCGATGCTGCACCACGACCATGGTTCGGCAACAATGCCGGCATCGATGGTCGAAGCGCGCTCCGGGCGCAGATCTCGCGTACCGTAATTGAGATAGTACAGTTCGTTAAATGTTGGCGGACGAAAGCTCAGGCTCCAGCTGGCCCTGAGAGCAAGTCCGCGCGCGATAACGCGTCGCAGAGCCAGCAGCGGCGACAGTGCCGAGGCGACGTCTGAGAACACGTCCGCACGCATGGCCGCCCGCAGTTCGACGTCGGTGTCGAGAACGTTCATCGCCTGAAGATCACCCGAGATGCTGGCCGAGCGGCGCACGACACGTTCACCGGATCGTGATGCGATGGACGCCCCCTGCAGGTCGGCATGCGAGGCATCGAATCGCAGCGTGGTCTGCAGATCCTCGTGCTGGCGCTGCCAGATAGCGCTGGTCGTTGCATCGTGCTGGAGGTAGCGCATGTCGATCCCCTGTGTGCCGACGATCGTGGCATCGGGATCGACAAAGTGCTGATCAAGGTATCGAGCAGATGCCGTCATCCATACCCTGTCGCGGGCTGATGTATACAGCGTCGATCGCACCACCGCCATGAGATCCTCGTCGCGCAGCTGCGCCCGTGTCTGGGCGATCGCCCCCTGCACCACTGCGCCGGGAACGCCGCGGTCTGCCGAGCGGACGATAACCGTTGCCGAGTGCCACTGGCCGAACTCAGCGCGCGCGAGCAGGCGCATGTGCCGCGCGTGACCGTTCTGACGGTTCACGTCGTAGGTCGTACCGAACTGGTTAACGCTGAACGGGAACGAGCCACGCGTTCCGAAGACATCCATATCAACGCCAATGCGCACATCCGAACCGAGACGCATGTTTGCGTCGAGGGCCGATCGCCACTCGTTGAAGGCACCCTGAGAAAGCGTCAATCCGACGCCTGATGTCTCCGGCAGTCGAAGCCGCACGTCCACAACACCCGTCAGAGCATTAGCACCGTAAAGTGCCGAAGCGCTGCCACGCTGCACCTCGGCAGATTCAATACTGCGCACAGGGATCGTTGTAAGGTCGACACTCCCGTTCTGTGCCGAGGAGAGACGCGCGCCATCAAGCATCACCAAGGACTGGGCCGAAGAGCCCCCTCGCAGAGACACCGTCTGGAGTCCACCAATTCCGCCATAGTCTTTAACGAACACGCCGGGAAAGAGTGACATCGTACTTGCCATCGACATCGGCGCCAGACGATCGATCACTTCACGCGGCAACACCGAACGAGCCGGCCCCGCACCGGTGGCATCACCGAGCCATGCCGAGGCCGTCACGATGATCGCACTGTCGCGTCCGACCACACGCAGCGAATCAGCTTCGGATGCCTGTACTGTCATGAAAGGGGCTAGCAGCAACCCCATCGTCCATATCGTGATCGTTGTCTTCACCGGACTGCGAAACTACGGTTCCCGCCGGCCTCCAACTTTGGAGAAATGCCCCGTGAGCCGTAGACTTGCAGCCCATTTGGTCGCTTAGCTCAGCTGGTTCAGAGCGTTCGCCTCACACGCGAAAGGTCATAGGTTCAAATCCTATAGCGACCACCAGATAGGTTTGAGGTTTGAGGTTTGAGGTGTCATTCCTGCGAAAGCAGGAATCCAGAGGTTCGAAGATAGATTCCCGCTTTCGCGGCAGTACCCAGTACCCAGTACCCAGTACCCTACGTCGGGCTTGGCAGCGTCACTTCCACATACGTTCCCCTTCCGGGGCTACATTCTACGCGTACGCTTCCGCCCATGAGTTCAATGCGTGCGCGGGATTCCCGGAGCCCCATTCCGCTGCTTGCTTCCGATGTATCGAAGCCGATGCCGTTGTCCTCGATGTCGAGATGATAGTGGTCGGGATGCACAACCAGGTTCACGGTGCATCGTGTTGCCCGAGAGTGTTTCACGACGTTCTGGACGAGGGACTGCGTCACTCTGTACAATGTTCGGGCGATGGTCTGCGGCATACCTTCGAGATCACCGAAGGTCAGCACCTTCAGATCGAGTTCCGGCACGGCCTGGGCGGTTTCATCGCGCATCCCACGCAATGCATCAGCGATACCTCGGCTTGAGACTCCCCCATCGGCCAGCAAGTGGGAGATCCGCCGCACATCATGGGCTGCTCGCTGGCTGACGTCACGCAACGTGGCGATGACGGGCACGAGATCCTCCGGAAAGCGTTGTTCATTGTCTGCCATGCGATCAGCCAGCCGTCGCATGACAGTGAGATCTTGCCCGAGCGAGTCATGAAGTTCTCGACCGATCTCGATCAGTGTTGCTGTTTGCGTGTCCACGATGAGAGCTGCGATCTCTTTCTGTCGGCTGACCTCTCGCCGGGACTGTTCCTGCTCGAAGGAGACCCTCAGATCCAGCATTGCCGCTGTGCTCGTTGCGGTCGCTTTCATTCGTTCATCCTGAACCGTGCGATACTCCTCAAGGATCTCCATCCGCAGAGATGGCTCGTCGACAAACTCCAGTGCATCAGCAAGCAGAAGATGCCGCAACTCGATCTCGTCCGATGCGCGTGCCAAACTCACTGCCGTCCGAAGAGCTTCAGCGGACTCTGCATGACGTGCCATCATCCAGAGGGCTCGTGCCTTCACCGCATAACTCTGGATTTTGGAATGCAGAAGCAGGACGTCGGCGCAGGTCGAATGGACATCTTCAATCTGTGCGAGGGCAGATGCATGGTCGCCGCGCATTTCTGTGAGCTCAGCAAGTGAGCAGCGTATGCTGGCAGACATGGCCGAAGGATGCTGATGGTCAATCATCGACATGGCCTCGAGATAACTCGCTTGCGATGCATCAAGCCACCCGGCAGATTTGCGCAGAAATCCAAGCCGCACGAGGATTTCTACCCTGGCAGGGCCCGGCCGTGTGTATAACGAAGTCTGCAGTGCCTGCGAAAACCGTCGCTCGGATTCCTCGATGTTCCCGGAGGTATGGAGCACTCCTGCAAGATTCACAAGCATCCGCGCATGCAGGTCCTCTCCGCCGTCTTTCTGGATCGTATCGAGAACCGACAGGTAACAACGCATAGCACCTGCCGCGTCACCACGCGC
>CANHFG010000029.1 GCA_947459875.1 Ignavibacteria bacterium | reverse complement strand
GCCAGCACAAAACCGGCAACGGTCTCGGGCGATGCAACAAAGGCATGCGTTTCCTTGATGCCGTCGTTGCGACCCGTGAAGTTGCGGTTGAAGGACGTGATGATGGAGTTCTTGTCGCCCTGCTGCACGTCGTGACGTTTCCACTGACCGATGCACGGACCGCAGGCGTTGGCCAGAACCTGACCGCCGATGGCCTCCATCTTGGCAAGGATTCCATCGCGCTCGATGGTCGCACGCACCTGCTCCGAACCCGGCGTGATGGTGAACTCGGCCTTGGCCTTGAGTCCATGCTGCGAGGCATACTCGGCAATGGCCGCAACGCGACTCATGTCCTCGTAGGAGGAGTTGGTGCACGAGCCGATAAGGCCAACGCGGAGTTCTTCCGGCCAGTTGTTTTCCTTCACGGCGTTGACGAACTCGGAGAGCTCCATGGCGCGGTCCGGTGTGAATGGACCATTGATATGGGGCTCCAGGGCATCAAGATCGATGTGGATCACCTGGTCGTAATACTTCTCCGGATTCGCCACAACGTCCGCATCGGCACACAGGTGCTCGGCAACGCTCTTGGCCAGATCGGCCACGTCGTTGCGGTCGGTCGAACGCAGATAGCGGTCCATCGACGCGTCATACGGGAAGATCGACGTGGTTGCACCGATCTCGGCGCCCATGTTGCAGATCGTACCCTTGCCGGTTGCCGAGAACGATTCCGTTCCGTCGCCAAAGTATTCAACGATTGCGCCCGTGCCACCCTTTACCGTCAGGATGCCGGCTAGCTTCAGGATCACGTCCTTCGGGCTGGTCCAGCCGTTCATCTTGCCCGTGAGCTTCACGCCGATAAGCTTCGGCATCTGCAGCTCCCATGGCATGCCGGCCATCACGTCCACCGCATCAGCACCGCCAACGCCAATGGCCACCATGCCCATGCCGCCGGCGTTTGGTGTGTGCGAGTCCGTGCCGATCATCATGCCACCCGGGAAGGCGTAGTTCTCAAGCACAACCTGGTGAATGATGCCGGCACCCGGCTTCCAGAAGCCGATGCCGTACTTCTTCGAAACAGAGGCGAGGAAGTCGAAGACCTCCTTGTTCTCTTCGAGTGACTTGTCGAGGTCCGACTTCGCCCCATGCTCGGCGCGGATCAAGTGGTCGCAGTGCACCGTTGATGGGACGGCAACCTGTGGGATGCCGGCCGACATGAACTGCAGGAGCGCCATCTGGGCTGTTGCGTCCTGCATTGCTACACGGTCGGGATTGAAGTCTACATACGCCTTGCCGCGCTGGTGCGGGGCTGACGGAAGCTCTGCCATGTGGGCATAGAGCACCTTTTCGGCAAGTGTCAGGGGGCGATTCAGCAAGCCCCTTGCTGCTTCGACCTTTGCGGGTAGCGCCGCATAGAGGCGCTCGATCATTGAGATGTCTTGTGTGGCCATGGTGGTGTTTACCGAATATGTTTGAAGTAGCGAACGGATGGCAGTTTCATGAAGTCAGCATCCTGTGTTACCAGTTCAGCATCGTGGGCGAGGGTGGTAGCATAGATGATGGCGTCTGCAGTTGAAAGACTGTGCTGACGACTTATTGTCGCGGCCTCACGGGCACGACTCGTTGAAAGTGGATCGACGCGAAATGTCTGCATGCTCATGGTTACAGCAAGTGCTTCTTTGACCGATACAATCCGCTCGATGGAGCGGTAGACCTCAAAAATGCAGACTGAAGGCACAATGATCTTATCGGTTTGCGCCTTCAACGTCTTCGCGTAATGCGGCGCGTTCGGTCCGTCGAGGATGTACTCGATCCATGCGGACGAGTCAAGAACAACGGGACGCGTTTTCATGGTTCAAACTTCTCCTTGTCACGAATCAGTCTAATGTCGTAATCCTTGAGGTAGCCACGAAGCTCGTCGATCGATAGAAGCGGCACAAGCACAAGCATGCCGTCGTGGTTCATCCACTGCATACGCTGACCCGGTTTGATATGGAATAGGTCGCGCAGCTCCTGGGAGATCACTACCTGGTACTTCGGCGAAACGGTTACGGTGGTGCTCATGATTATCGAACGGGCTTTGGTATGACAAAGAATGATCGATACGAAACTCGTAAAACTTTGGGATTTTCACAACGGATCAAGACCAGGCCACGTACGTGGAACTGATTCATTCGTGCTACTTCGATCTGGTCGTCTGGCCTTGGATGGTCTCGGCCCGATGAGCGATCATTCTCCGAATAAGCGCTACCGGCAGCGGACGGTCTAGTGGGAACTGCACCGATCCTTTTCCCTGCTTGTAGCCGGATAGTTCCGCAGCAAAGGCTTCATGACTGGAGGGGGTGGCATACAGGCCGAGGTGCCGTGCAAACGCCGCAAAGTACGCCAGTGGCTTGCCATGGAGTTTGTAGGCGGGCATTCCGTAGGAAATCCCCTCCGATGCTTCGGGTGCGGAGCTCAGGATGATCTGACGAAGTTCCGACAGCAGCTGGGCAACCGCAGGTGTTTGTTCCGCGATGTAGGTATCAACGTCTGGTGGTGCTGCACGCATCTGCGGTAACCCTACCCGGCCATCTCGCTTAGTTCCAGCCAGCGCAGGGTGAGCTGGTCCATCTTCGTGGTGAGCTCGGCGTGCTGGCGGGCCCATTCGGTATGGTCGGCGTAGGAACCCTCGCCAGAGCTCATATGGGCTTCGATCTCGGCAATGCGCTTCTCCACATCGGGGATCTGAGTTTCGAGCGACTGGAGCTCGCGCTGCTCCTTGTAGGAGAGCTTCTTCTTTGCCGAAGGGGCTGATGCAGCCTGGTCTGCCGGACGTTCTTCCTGCTGCTTCTTCGGACGTGATTCGATCTTCTCGAGATAGGCCGAATAGTTGCCCGGATACTCCTTGATACGTCCACCCTCTTCGAAGGCCCAGATGGTGGTAACGGTGGCATCAAGAAACGCCCGGTCGTGCGAGACGATCAGCAGCACGCCCTTGAAGTTCCCCAGGTACTCTTCGAGCGCGCCAAGGGTGACGAGGTCGAAGTCATTGGTGGGCTCGTCAAGGAAGAGTACGTTGGGGTTCGACATCAGAATGCGCAGAAGGCCAAGACGCCGGCGCTCGCCCCCTGAGAGCGTATGCACAAACGCATGCTGCTGCTTGGAAGAAAACCCGAAGCGGTCGCAGAGTTCTTTCGCCGAGATGTAGCGCTCACGTCCAACACCAACATCGATGTACTCGGCTACGTCGCGCACGTTGGACAGCACGGTCTCGTTGTCCTTAAGGTCGCGGATCTCCTGCTCAAAGAAGCCGAGGTTGACGGTTTCGCCCAGGGTGACGTGGCCCGACGTCGGTGGGCGACGTCCGGCGAGCATGGTAAGAAGGGAAGTCTTGCCAGCCCCATTCGGACCAATGATCCCGATCCTGTCAAGGGGCGCCGCACGATAGGTAAAATCCGTTACGAGTTTTTCCAGCGACACGTTCACTGCGTCGATGATCTTGCCGCCGAGGAACTTCCCGCCGATCTCGATATCGATATCGCGAAACTCCGTGCTCTCCGTGCGCTGTTCCTGCTTCATGCGCTCGATCCAGTCGATGCGGCTCTGCTGCTTTGTGCGGCGTGCCTTCGCCCCCTTCTGCAGCCATGCCAGCTCCGTGCGGAGCTTGTTGCGCTGGTGGGCGGCGGTGGCATCGGCCACGGCGATCATCGACTCTTTGCGCTCGAGGTACTTTTCGTAGGAGCCTTCGTAGGAGAACAGGCGGTGTTCGTCGATCTCCACAATGCGGTTACAGACAGCATCAAGGAAGTAGCGGTCGTGCGTTACCAGCAAGAGCGCCCGCGAGGAGTTCTGCAGCGTGTCCTGCAGCCACTGCACGCTGGCAGCGTCGAGGTGGTTCGTGGGCTCGTCCAGGATCAAGAGGTCCGGATCGGCGATCAGCGCACGGGCAATGGCCACGCGTTTGCGCTGTCCGCCCGACATGGCATGAACGCTGCGAAGGGGCTCATGGATGCCGAGCCTGCCGAGTGTCTGACGTGCCTTGGTTTCGAGCTCCCAGTCTTCGAGGTGACCGTGCTTGGCGTCGTAGGCATTCATCACGGTGGTCAGCGCAAGGTCGTCCACATCGAAGTGCGGCAACTGCGACAGATACTCAAAGCGTGCTTCGCGGTTGAAGGCGATCTCACCCGCATCCGGCTCGTCAATGCCGGCAATGATCCGCAGCAGCGATGTCTTGCCGGCGCCGTTGCGACCGATGATGCCCACGCGTTCGCCTTCCTGCATGCCAAAGGAGACGTTTTCGAAAAGGGTCTTTTCGAAGTACGACTTGGAAAGTTGCGAGGCAGAGAAAAGCGTCACGCGTCTTCGAGCACCGGTTCTTCAGTGAGGGCCAGTTCCTGAACGTTCAGGGCCGTTGACTGACTGTCGATGCGACGCTTGGTCATGAGCGTCTCGGGAATGCGTGTGACCTTTGTCACGAGACCCAGCTTTTCAAAAAGGGCAATGGAGAGCCCCGTAACGTCAAGCTGCCACCAGGCAAGACCATGGAAGGCCGATGCCGGAAAGGCGTGGTGGTTATTGTGCCAGCCTTCGCCCAGGGCAAGAAGGCCGACCACCGGGTTGTTGCGACTCTTGTCCGTTGTGGTGTATGTGCGTGCACCGAAGTAGTGGCACACGGAGTTGACGCTCCATGTGACGTGCGATGAGATGAAGATGCGTACCAGACCGCCCCAGAGGAAGCCCGTCCATGCGCCGTGCCAGCCCCCTGCCATGTATCCGAGGACTGCTGGAATGATGAGACTTAGCACTGCCCAGAAGAGAAACGTCGAGGTGAACCACACCAGCATCGGGTCCTTCTTGTAGCGTCCGCCCCACTTTTCGATGACTTCATCGAGACTGGCGCTGTTCATCTCCAGCAGCCACTCGAAGTGTGCGTGTATGAACCCACCGATCGTGGGAGAATGCGGGTCGCCTTCCTGATCGCTGTGGGCGTGGTGTTTGGTGTGCACACTTGCCCAGTGCAGCACCGGACCCTGGAAGGCCATGGATCCCAAGGCCAGTGTGATGGCCTTGATGACCGGGTGGGCCTCAAAGGCCTTGTGCACCACCATGCGGTGATAGGCGAAGGTGATGCCGAACTCGGTCAGCACGACGCCAACAATGCACATCACAACGTTGAACGTGGAAATGTCGCCCGTGAATGCCTGATAGGCAACAAGGATAACGGCGGCAAGGGGCAGGCCAACGAGGCCGTAGATGGGGAGGGAGTGCACGATAGGTTACAGGTTTCGGGTTTCGGGTTTCAGGTTTCGGGTTTCAGGTTTCGGGTTACGGGTTACGGGTTACGGGTTTCGGTTTACAGGTGAAGACGACATCGAACAAGCACCAATGCCGCAACTCGGATGCTGCAATGGGTTGAAAATTACGGATAACCTGCAACCCGTAACCTGAAACCTGAAACCCGAAACCTGAAACCTGTAACCTGAAAAAAAGCGTCGATACGCGTGGGGCGCATCGACGCTTTGAGGATGGTCGTTGTGAGGACTTACTTCGTGATATCGAGCAGTTCGACTTCGAAGATCAGTGTTTCATTTGGTCCGATCGTCTGGCCGGCACCATTTGGTCCGTAGCCCAGGCTCGATGGGATGTAGAGGATGTACTTGGAGCCGACGGGCATCAGCTGAACGCCTTCGGTCCAACCGGCAATGACGTTGGCCAGTGGGAACTCTATCGGCTCACCACGCTCGACGGAGCTGTCGAAAACTGTTCCGTCGATGAGCTTGCCGGTGTAATGGACCTTTACCGTGTTGGCCTTGGTTGGCTTGTTGCCCTTGCCTTCGGTGATGACCTTGTACTGCAGACCTGAGGCCGTTACCTTAACTGCTGGGTCCTTCTTGTTTTCCTCAAGGAATGCCTCGCCCTTCTTGCCGTTTTCGATGCCGCGCTTGCTTTGCTCTTCCTGCATGCGCTTCATGTTCTGCTCCTGAAGAGCCATGAGCACCTGCTGGATCTGCTCCTGCGTGAACTTCGGAGTGCCTGCCTTGAAGTCGCGTATGCCGGCCATGAGGTCTTCAACGTTGAAGTTGATCCCCTGCTCGGAGAGGGACTTACCCATCTGCAGGCCGATGGCGTAGCTTGTCGAATCGAATGCTGAGTTCATGGTCTTGGGATCCGCGTACGTAAGGGTGATCTCATTGGTTGTTGTCTGGGCCTTCTTGCCATTCTTCTGTGCCGTCGTGCCGACGGTACCTGCCATCAACGCAGCGATGGCGATCGTCAGAAAGATGCGTGTGTTCATACGATGAGTGGGAAAATGTGGGGGAAGCTTATGTGGAATTTCTGCTGTTGATGAGGGGGCGATCACTTGATGCCCAGCATCTCGATCTCGAACACCAAAACCGACCCTGGTGGAATTGATCCGGCCTGCTGAACGCCGTAGGCCAGTTCGTGCGGGATATAGACCGTATGCTTTGCGCCAACGCTCATCAGCGAAAGGGCTTCGGCAAATCCCGGGATCACCCCGTTGACAGGGAATTCGGCGGGCTGGCCGCGCTTGATGCTGTTGTCGAATTCCGTTCCGTCGATCAGCGTGCCCACGTAATGGATGCGGACCGTTGATGTGGCCTGTGGCTTTGCACCCGTGCCGGCCTTGACGACCTTGTATTGAAGTCCGCTTGCCGTGGTGATCACGCCGGGCTTGGTCTTATTGGCCTCAAGGAAATCCTTCCCGGCCTTGATCGCGCCCTTGGCTTTTGTCTGATCTTCGACCATCTGCTGACCACGACGCTGATCCTGAAGCTTGAACATCAGTTGAGCGATCACCGAATCGGGCATGGCCGACGAGCCGTTCATCGCTTCAACCACGGCCTTTGCGATGATCTCCGGGTCGACATCGAATTTGGCCTCATTGATGGACTTGCCGACCTGTGCGCCCATGGCGTAACTGGTGGAGTCCTTTGCTGTTGTCAATTTCACACCGTCGGAATCACAACCCGTAAGGGCGAGTCCGACAACAAGACACAAAGAAAGGCAAACGGCTGCTGCGATACGCATGCGGGTGTTCGTGGGGATTGTGGAAAGGACCGCAAAGATACGGTCAGTCGGGCATCGGTGGTACCCAAAGGTGACGTGACATGTCGACCATCTCGCCGACGAATGTGACGTTTTCGGCCTCAAGCCGCTCGCGCATCACAAACGGTGTTTCGAAGTGCATCCGCCCGGAGAGCTCGCCCAGGCGGTTCACGACCCGGTGACAGGGGATATCCAGCCGGTCCGACAGGGCCACGGCGTTTAGGGCCCACCCCACAAGACGCGCGCCGCCGCGCGTGCCGACGGCCGCAGCGATGTGTCCATAGGTGGTGACCGAGCCGGCAGGAATCGACCGAACGATATCGTAGATGCGCTCGTAGAGGTCCATTGCTCCAAGATACGGCCGTAACTTTGGCCCGTGATGCAGCGAATTGACATGGTTTTGACCCCCACGCAGGCCGCCGATCCGGCCGCCGTGCGCCACGCGGCGATGATGCATGCCGCCCTGCCGGAGGGTGCTGACGCTGCGGTGCGGGTGATCCGCCGCTCGATCGATGCCCGCTCACGCAGTCCGCTGGTGCGCATCGTTGCCGAGGTATTTGTCGGGCAGGAGCCCCCTGCCGAGCGCCGCATCAGCGACCGGCTGCTTGAGGCCGACCCCGGCAAACGCGTCATCATCATCGGAGCAGGTCCGGCCGGCTACTTTGCCGCACTCGAGCTTCTCATGCACGGCATTACGCCGGTGGTGCTGGACCGGGGAAAGGATGTGCGGGCTCGACGTCGCGACCTCAGGGCGATTCAGCAGGACGGCGTCGTGAACCCCCATTCGAACTACTGCTTTGGTGAAGGGGGCGCCGGGACGTACTCCGATGGAAAACTCTACACGCGCTCGCACAAACGGGGCAGCATTGAAACCGTCCTGCAGCTGCTTGTTGAGCACGGGGCTACGCGTGAGATCCTCGTCGATGCCCACCCGCATATCGGTTCGAACAAGCTCTGGCAGGTGGTGCAGAATATCCGGATGACCATTGAGCAGCATGGCGGTCAGGTGCATTTTGGCGCGCACGTGACCGATCTGATGATCAGTGACGTGGGCCCGGATCGCGTGATACGAGGCGTGGTCACGTCCGACGGTGCGCAGTACATGGGCGATGCCGTAGTGCTTGCCACCGGACACAGCGCGCGCGACGTGTTTGCGATGTGCGCGCGCCGAAGCGTGCACATGGAGGCCAAGCCATTTGCGCTGGGCGTTCGAATCGAGCACCCACAGGCGCTGATCGACGAGATCCGCTATCACCAGACACCGCGTGATCCATATCTGCCGGCATCGTCGTATTCGGTGGTGTGCCAGGCCGACGGACGCGGCGTGTTCTCGTTCTGCATGTGTCCCGGTGGACTCATCGTACCGGCTGCCACATCGCCCGGCGAGATCGTCGTCAACGGCATGTCCATGTCCCGACGTGATTCACCGTTTGCCAACTCCGGAACGGTGGTGGCCGTAGAACCCGAAGACTGGAAGCGTGGCGGATATGACGGCGTCTTTGGTGCTCTGGAGTTTCAGGCCCACGCCGAGAGGGCAGCCTTTGCCGCCAATGACGATGCCAGCCAGCGCGCTCCGGCACAGCGTCTGGTCGATTACCTGGAGCATCGTGTTTCGTCGACCCTTCCGCGGACGTCGTACATCCCGGGTCACGTCTCGGCCGACATGGCAAGCATCCTGCCCCCTTCGGTCGACCAGCGTCTTCGCACCGGCATCATGGAGTTTGCGCGCACGATGAAGGGCTACCTGACAAATGAGGCCGTGATGGTGGGCGTCGAATCGCGCACGTCCTCTCCTGTCCGCATTCCGCGCGACAGGTCGACCTATCAGCATCCGACGGTGCAAAGGCTCTACCCATGCGGCGAAGGAGCCGGTTATGCGGGGGGCATCGTGAGTGCTGCTCTGGACGGACAGAACGTGGCCCGCGCCATTGCCGTCATTTACGCAGGATCTTAAACACCGTCCGACGGTTCAGAGCCTGGTTCTCAGGCGTGTCGTTCGGGACCACGGGCATGAGGAAGCCGAAGCCCCGTGTGCGCAGGCGCGAAGAATCAATGCCGCGCACGACGAGTGCTTCCTTCACCGATTCAGCCCTGCGTTCTGAGAGCTTTTGATTGTATTCCGTGCGGTTATCGTCGGAGCCATTGCGAGAGGCGTGACCCTGGATCTCGAGCACGACGTTGTCGAAGCGCTGGAGTGCATCGGCCAGCTCATCGAGGATCGGATACGAAGCCTGCTCGATGATGCTCTCGTCGAAGGCAAACAGGATGCGTTTGGAGAACTCCGACGAGTCGATCATCGGATTGAGCGGCGTCTTGTCGTACACGCCGCGGGCGATCAGCGTGTCACGTCCCGGTAACTGCACCGTCAGGTCTGCCGTGTGAAGGCCTTCAAACCGCGGTGGACGGTATGTCACGAGATAGTAGTTGCGAAGACTGTTCCAGATGTCCTGAAAGATCGCAAGGAGATCACGCTTGGTATAGGCTCGGTAGTACTTGCCACCGGTATAGAGTGACAGGTCCTGAAGGGGCTCATCCTTGGCAAAACCAAACCCGACACAGTAGATCGATATGTTATGCTTTGTGGCGTATTCGAAGATCTCCGTGACCTTCGTGTTTGACGTGTTCTCGTCGCCGTCGGCAAAAACCACGCAGACCTTCGGCTGATCCAAAGGAACGTTGTCGAGCGTCCTGAGCGACGTCATAATGCCGTCATAGGTGGAGGTGAACAGCCCTATCGGACGCTTGACGTACTCGCGGAATTCGCGCATCATCGCTGCCGAATCATCCGTCAGCGCAAACACCTGGTCAATCACTTTATGATACGCCGTGAGTGAGATCTTGTCGAAGCCACGCTTCATGCCCACGAACAATTCCGTTCCGAGGTCAAGCGTTGGTTTCGCCCCCTTCATCGAGCCCGAACAGTCGATAGCCAGCGCAATGTTGGCCGGGATCGAGTCGAGCGCACCGATCTCGCGCACAGTGTACTGGCGCACGACGGAGTCCTTGACGCGACGTCGCGAGCCGAGATGCTCGACGAGTGACGGAAAGTAGTCGGGAGCACCGGGCTTTTTGTAGGGGGCGGCCATATGCGTTACCACAAAGCCCGTCGTGTCGATCACGCGCACGAACATGCGGATCGAGTCGGGATACGCATAATGCTCCAGCTTCCATACGTCGGCCTTGATGGTCCTGACGTCGGCGATCGAGTCAATGTGGCGTGTGGCCGTGAACCGCAGTTCCGCGACACGTTCACCGTCGTCGCGCAGGTCAAAATCCTGGTTGAGGTACTTCGGACCCTTGCACCCGGCTAGCAGCAGGATGCCGACAAGCAGTAGGGGGCTGAGGTGGCGCACGCGACGCGGAAACGTTCCGACATTCTCACTCATGTCCGAGGCCGACGTTGACGTTGACGCCTTTATTGCGAGCGTCCTGAAGAATGGCGCGAATCCAGTAGAGTGTACTGTCGAAACGATCGGCGAACTTCTCGTCGTAGATCATGGCATTGAGGAGCCCCTTGTTCGACCTGACCTCGATCATCACCGAGTCGATACGGCGGATGAGTGAATCAGCATTGGTCAGTGCCCGGTCGGCCCTACCGATCGTGCCGTCGATCGAAGTAAGTGTCGCATCCAAACGGTCCACAAGGCGTGAGACCTTTGGTTCGTTCTTATCGATGCTCGTGCGAAGCTGTGAGGCGATCGACCGCAGATCGCGGATCGACTGACTCAGCGGATCCTTGTTGGCGGCGAACCACGAGCGCATGTCCTTCACGAATACTGCACCTTCCGAGGTGATCGTCCGGACATCGTTTACCAGCTGTCCGTCACGTGTCAGATCCGTCAGGCTTCCACTGAGCGTGTCGAGACGCTTGACGATGCTCACGGCATTGCCGCTGACATCGCCAAGCGTTGCGATCAACTGGCTAAGATCCGCCGATATCGTTCCCGGTATCTCCTTGGATGCATCGAAGGCCTGCGCAGACGTGCCAGGGATGATCTCGATCTTCTTGCCGCCGGTGATCTCCAGGATCATCACGCGCGCCGTTGCGTCGGCATGCAGGTCGGATAGGTCATCCATCTCTGCCGAGATAAGCACCGTACCGTCCTGGTTGACAACGTTGGTTACCTGACCCCGTTTGACGCCATTGACGACGATGGGGCTTCCACTTTCGACGCCGCCGGAAGACTCCGCACGGATGGTGATCTGTTTTCTGCTTGGATCAAAGCTGACTCCCTTACCGAGCATGATCCCGCCGATCAGCAGTGCGATCGACAGAATGCTTACAATCCCGACACGAATCTCCGTGCTACGCGACACGTCCAAACCGAATTCTCCGTTGTATTAGAAGGGGATTTCATCGCCGGCCGGCGATGACGTACCATTGGCCGATTCAGTCTCTGCATGTCCTGCAGGTTGGTCCGGACGCTTGGCATCGAGCAGTAAAAGATTCTCGGCAACGATTTCCGTGACGTAGCGCTTGTTTCCGTCACGATCGTCATACGTGCGTGACTGAATCTTGCCCTCGACGTAGAGTCGGGTGCCCCTTCGAACAAGGCGCTCCACAACGTCGGCCAGCCCCCTCCATGCAATCACCGTATGCCAGTCTGTATGCTCCTGGACGGCTCCGTCTTTGTCCTTCCAGGTTTCGGAGGTGGCCATGCGGAACTGGGCGACCTTAACGCCGCTTGGTGTGAAGTTGACCTCGGGATCCTTGCCGACGTTCCCGATGAGCATCACTTTGTTGAGAGTACGAGACATAGGAGTACCTCTTCCGTAAACACGAGGGTTGAGAATTATGCCCAAGTGATTGTCGAAGTTCAAGTAAACTACGCAATATCTGGGCTTTACGGTCTATGAGGCAGGGGGCCTGCAAATCGTGACAAGCCCTCGCGTAAATTGCTGCGATGCCTATGCATAACACACGTTCCGAGCTCGTCCTCAACGGTCATCGTTTCGATCTGGAGCACGGTCACGACATCTGGTTGCCGATCACTCCGGACGAGGCAACCAATGCATTCTCTCTGCCGGCGGCCTCTTTCGAACCATTCCGCATCGGCTCGTTCGTTGGAAGCATCGAAGAGGGCGGTCCGGTTCGTTGCGACGTTGTCACACTTGCTCCACATGGTAACGGCACCCACACTGAGTGTGTGGGCCACATCGCAGGCCGCAGTTATACCGTGGATGTGTGCATGCGCGAACTGGTGGACGTAGCAACACTTGTGAGTGTTCCTCTTGCGCTTGTCGATCGTGATTACGTGGTCACACGAGAACACCTGGCCGCGGCATGGACTGCATCATCGGGCTCCACGACGCTGGTCATTCGCACACTGCCGAACGATAGCTCAAAACGAACACGCCGCTGGTCTGCACATAATCCGCCCTACATCCATATCGAAGCGATGAACCTCATCGTCGAGCGCGGCATCCGTCATCTTATGGTCGATCTTCCATCGGTCGACCGTGAAGAAGATCAAGGGGCTCTTGTTGCCCATCACCGCTTCTGGCAATGGCCCGAAGATCCACGCGCCGACTGCACCATAACGGAGTTGATCTTCGTTCCCGATGACGTTCCCGACGGCCTCTATGCGGTGATGTTCAACGTCGCCCCGTTTCACGGTGACGCCGCTCCGTCAAGACCGGTGCTGCTGAAGTCTACATAAGCCCATAATCATCAATCTTCCGATACAGCGTGCGCTCGCTGATGCCGAGCAGTTTGGCGGCATCGCGGCGGTTGCCTTGCGTGCGGCGCAGAGCGGTTTCGATGGCCTGGCGTTCGAGTGTTGCCAGGTCCAGCTGATCTGCATCGGCCGAGGGGGCAGACGGGTTCGGTGTACGCGGACGGATAGCAAGGCCATCGTCGAAGGGTACGGGGTTGTGCTGAACGGGAGCGGCTGCGGCATCGACGCTCATTGACAGGAGGTGACGCAGGACGGACTTGACCTCGGCCACATCAGTAGAGAGCTGAAGCAGGGTCCGGTAGAGCATCTGTACATCGAAATCCTGCGGCCGGCCGTTGTGCGTTGGAATGTTCATGAGCGCCGTCGAGACCGTGGCTTGCTGCGAAGCATCCTGCGGTAGATATCGCATCGCCATATCCTCGGTGATGCGGGCCCCCTGCTCAAGGGTGACCATGGTCTCGATAACGTTGCGCAGTTCGCGCACATTTCCGGGCCAGGTCTGCTGACGTAGAAAGTTCAGTGCTGCCTGATCGATGCCTTCATAGGTGACGATGTTCTTGTCGGCAGCTTTCCGGGCAAAGTGCTCAACGAGATGCTCGATGTCATCCGGGTGCTGCCGCAGCGGCGGCAGGTGAATGTTCACACTGTTGAGCCGAAAGAACAGGTCCTGACGGAAACGCCCCTGGCGCACCTCGTAGGCCAGGTCGCGGTTTGTTGCGGCAACGACGCGCACGTCCACCGTAAGCACGTCCGACGATCCGAGGCGGGAGTACTCGCCGGACTCGAGGATCCTCAACAGTTTTACTTGTGTGGCGATGGGCATTTCCCCGATCTCATCGAGGAAGATCGTGCCTCTGTTGGCAGTCTCGAAGAATCCCTTGCGCTGTTCCACCGAGCCCGTGAAGGCCCCCTTTTCGGCGCCGAAGAGTTCACTCTCCAGGAGCGTCTCGGGAATAGCGCCACAGTTCACGCTCACGAACGGGGCCTTCTTGCGCGTGCTCAGGTCGTGCACCGCATGCGCAAACACTTCCTTGCCCGTGCCGGTCTCACCGGTTACCAGTACGGTAAGGTCGGTGGGGGCTACCTGCAAGAGGCGCGTCATTGCCTGGACCATCTGCGGGGATTCGCCCACGAGTCCGAAGCGGACGGCTAGCTGCCGAAGGAGTTGACGTGATACCTGCATGGTGCTATCTCAGTGCTTGGTCTTCCACTCGGCCCAGCCGCCGGTGTAGATGAAGATGGGTCCATAACCGAACTGCTTCAACACGTCGGCCACGTGGTGCGAGAGTTCACACTCGCCGCCATCACAGTAGATCAGGATGACGCGGTCGCGGGGTGCCTGGATGATATCGGGAATGCGTGACTGCGCCTCACCGCCGTATATGTTGATGGCACTGGCGATGTGACCTTCGGCGTACTTCTCCGGCGTGCGGGCGTCGATCAGATGAAAAGATCCCGTGCTCATGAGTCGAACAAACGCATCGTGGCCGATCTCGAGAACCTTTCCGGGGTCGGCAACGAAGGAATTCATTGGCTTCTCGGATGCTGGTGACGCAACCGGCGCAGCGGTGGCTTTCGCAGCAGCAGGCTCTGTTTTGGTGGGCTCCGGGGTAGGTGTGTTCACGGCCACATCGATCGGTTTGCTCTGAGCAGCCGTATCTGAGACCGCGAGATACTTCTCAAGATCGCTCTGCGATGCCTGAGTGCGTTCGTACTCCTTCTTCACCCAGGGGATCTGCCGCGGATTGATGCTGTTGAAGACCGCCGCAAGCGCGATGGCGGCGATCACCAGCAAGCCCCCTTCGAACAGCATCGTGCGTGTTGACCCTGAAGGGCGGGGCGGACGGGAGTTCATTCGGCCAAGGGGCTCACCAGCCAGAAGGTGAAAGTGCAGATGGAAGACCGTCTGACCGGCGTGCTCGTTGCAATTGGTAACGATGCGATAGCCGTTATCGACCGCGCCGTATTTCCGTGCAAGGTCACGGGCAACAAGGAAGACATGTCCTATGAGTTCGGCGTCTTGCTCGGCAAGATCATCCACATTGCGGATCACGCGTTTCGGGATGATCAGCACATGAACGGGTGCACTTGGCGCAATATCACGGATGGCGATCACGCGGTCATCCTCAAACTCAATGGTCGAGGGGATCTCCCGTGCGATGATGCGTTCAAAGATGGTCTGTTGCATAGGGCTAGGAAATCGAGTAAAACTTCTTGAGCGTTGTGTACGCCTGGTTGATCTCGCGGGCTCTGCGGTGTGCCAGAGCCTGCTGCTCGGCGTTGGCACCAGCATGGCGGTCCGGATGCCACTCGGCGATCGCTTTCTTGTAGGCCTGCTTGATCGCTGCAACATCAGCCGTTACCGGCACGTTCAGGGTTGTATGTGCTCGCTGGACCTCGACCGGAAGAGCCGCCTTCGGAGGCTCAGTCGCCGGACGGTCACGTCGGGATGACGCGTCAGAGGTCGACCTCGCGCGTCCGGTATCAGGCTGGGGAGCCCCATCGCCACTGAGCTCTTCGATGATGCGGCGCAGTTCGTCGTCTTCCGAATCGATCAAGCGTTCGGCCCACGAGCCGCTCGGGCCACGAGTCGAAACGGTGGATCGTACGTAGTTGCGAAGGCGATCAAACAGCTGTCCCATGGCGGCAAGTTACAATCGTGCACCGAGGCTGAAGTAGAGCAGGATCGGTTCGATCACGATGCGGGTTGTCTGAGGCAGGCGATAGAAGCACTGACCGATGGAAACGTTAATGGGTCCGATCGGCGTATCAATGCCAAGCGTTGCGCCGATACCCTGACGGAACTGGTCCAGCTTTATGAACTCGGGGTTTTCCCAGACAGCGCCAAGGTCATAGCGCACCGACAGGTAGGTATCAAAGAAGATCTTGAAAGGAAGCTTGGCGCGCACGTCGAGGTTGCCGGTAAGAATCTGACGACCGCGGATCTGATCTTCTCGCATGCCAAAGAGCATGTCCTGTCCACCGAGCGAAAACAGTTCGGCCGGGGGCAGTGTGCGATCTGCAGCACCGATCATGCCTGACGGGGTAATGGTGAGCCAGCCGGAGTTGAAGACCGACGTGACAGCGGCCGACAGTTTGGTGAAGGACGCCTGATTGGACAGGCGCAGTACGGATGTTTCGGCGAAGAGGTCGATGGTTCGTCCCTTCGTTGCAAAGGCGATACGATCACGATCGTCCCAGCGCGCGATGCCTCGCACCGTGCCGATGGTCTGAAACGGGGTGCGCGATGTGACGTTCAGATCACGGTACCGCAAGTTCTCGTATCGCAGTTCGGCCAGCACGACACCGTTGCGCTCAAGCTGGCGGCCGGCACTCAAACGTGCACCGTAGCGGTCCTCGGAGAACTCATCGGTTCGCAAGGGAATCGGCGCATGGACGGGCCGGTCTGGTCGGTTGGTGTAGATCCACACATTGCGGAAACTGGTGTACGCGCGCAGCGTGGCCGTCCAGAGCGAGCCGGCGATGCGAGGCATTTCCATGCCCAGAGAAAGAGTGCCGATGCGTTCGCTGATCGAGCCCCTCGCCATAAGGCGCAGGCCAGGCACGAAAAAACTCTCCTGCGTCAGCTGGAGAGAGCCCTGCGTATAGCGTTCGTTGTCGACGCGTATGCCGAGGCCGACGGACTGATTACCCTGGCTGCGTGCGGCGATCGTCACGAGCGTGCCTCGATCGACATTGGGCTCTGCGCGCACATCCACCTCACCCAAGAGGTCGCTGGCATTGAGATTCTGCCACGTGCGCACCAAGCCAGAAAAGGAGAGCGTGTCGGACTCGTCATAGGCCAGCTCGCGCCGCACCTCGTTTTCGTCGACGTCGTCATGCAGCAGCAGCGATGTCGTGATCTGTGCTCCACGGTCTATCGTGATGACAAGGTCAGCCCCCTGCATGGACATGGATCTGACGAAGCCATGCTCGATGCCTCGCGAGCGCAGACTGCGCAGTACCTGCGTGCGGATCTCCCGCTCGCGGATGTCGGAGGAGGGATACCACTGTGGCAGCGACAGGTCTGAGGCAATGGCAGAGGCCAGGGCTGCATCACCATCGACCGAAACAATGCGCACGGGGGGAGCTTGCAGGCGCTCGCTCTGTGCACTCTGCAGTTGTGCCAGTGCCTGAAGAGCACCAAACTGCTGCTCGGCACAGCGGGCTCCCAGGGCCACCAGCGAGTCGACCTGGTCGAAGTCAAACGTGGTCAGGCCACCAAGCTCGGGGGTGATCACGATGTCGGCCACGGCCAGACGTGCCGAGTCGAGAAGCTTCATGGACGACATGAGAGCCTGATCGGCGATCGAGAGGGCAGTGTTCAGAGCATCTGGTTTTTCCAGGGGGCTTACGGTGTTCACCACGATGATCTTCGTTGCTCCGAGCTGCCGGGCAACGTCGGTAGGGATGTTTGCCACCAGGCCACCGTCGACCAGGATGGAATCATTGCTCCAGCGCACCGGAGAATAGCGCAGCGGAAACGTTGCGCTGGCGCGCACGGCCAGGGCCAGATTCCCCTTGTCAAGCACTGCCACACGTCCGGTGGCGAGGTTGGTTGCCACAACGCGCAGCGGGATACGCAGATCATCGAAAAGTGTGGTATGGCCATAGGGAGTGCGCCACAGGATCTGCTGCAACAGCAGCGAAAAGCGGGCGCTGCCGCCGATCGCCGTCGGCGGACGCAGTGTGAAGTTGTTGAACCGCAGCTTGAGGAGGTTCTGATCGCTCTCCTGCTTCTGCGACAGGAACATGTACTCGCGCTCAGCGTCTGAGCGCAGCGATGCTATATCATCCCAGTCGACCGTGCGCATGATACTGTCGATCTCCTGCGCCGTGTGGCCCGAAGCATACAGGGCGCCGACCACGCTCCCGAAAGAGCATCCGATGATCACGTCGGGCCGGATGCCGGCCCGCTCCATTACCTGCAGCACACCGATCTGTGAAAGGCCACGCGCGCCCCCTCCCGTAAGCACCAGGGCTACGCGGTCGCGCTGTGACGAGGCGGTGAGCGCCGTCAGGCAAAGGAGTGCAGATATCGCAATTGCCCGCATGATGGCGTCTGTCAGGAAGTTCCCCGTTGTGCATGATAGGCCTCAGCCATCGCCACCCACAGGGCTTCGAACCGGTCTTCCTGCGCGCACCTGTCCTGCACGGTCTGCACGGCAATATCCTTGGTGCCAGCATGTGTAAACACATCATCGCCGCGTCCGGCTTCGATCGCTTCAATGATGATCTTCGAGCACTCCTGTGCTGACATCATGCGAGACAGCGGGGCGGTAGCCAGACTGCGGTCGCGGGCGATGGTGCGCGAGCGCGGGATAGCCTGACCGTACAGTGCACCAATCGAGCCCCCTTCGGTCACATCACCCCATTCGGTGATGATGCCTGCCGGACAGATCACCGTTGCATTGATACCGGTGCCAACAAGCTCCGTGCGCAGTGCCGCGATGAAACCAACAACGGCATGCTTGGCCGCAACGTAGGCGGCATTGTAGGGATGACCATACCGTCCGGCCACGCTGGAGATAGCCACGATACTGCCCGCATTAGCCTGCCGCATGTGCGGAAGGGCCCGGGCGGTGAGCCAGAAGATCGAATCAACATTCACGGCAAACATCGAGCGCCACTGCTCGGTGGGCGTGTCTTCCACGCTGTTCATGTTTCCGCGTCCGGCATTGTTGATCAGCACATCGATGCGTCCGAAGTCGGCAATGACCTGCCGAATGACGCGCTCGCAATGGCTTTCCTGCGCCACATCTGCTACGATGCACGTTGCACGTCCGCCGTTCTGCGTGATAAGGTCGGCCACAGCGCGGAGTTTATCCTCGCGTCGGGCAACAAGAACGACCTGGCAGCCTTTGGCGGCGAGGTCCGTGGCAAGGGCTGCGCCCAGACCCGAGGATGCGCCGGTGATAACGGCAACGGAAGAAGTGTCGAGATTCATAAACAGGCAGGGGGCTGGTGAAATAAACTTCAGAGGATGCGGAAGGTGTGAAAGTCCCGATGCTGAGGAACGTCCGCGCACGTAACGGATGTGACCTCTGCAAATTGCGGACCCTGACGCAGGAGCATCTCAAACTCCGTCAGTGAATCGACGGTTCCTTGTGCCATGCACTCCACCGAGCCATCTTCCAGATTCGTGACAAATCCGAAAAGATGAAGTCGGTGTGCATGATGCAGGGCAAAACGGCGGAAGCCGACGCGTTGCACGCGTCCTTCAACGATGTAGTGTACGGTTTCCAATGGATGTAGGGAAAGACCTACAGGCGCTTGTCGGTAAGGTTGACGCTGGCCTGTGCGGTGGGGGTGATAAGAATGTCCTGGATACTCACATGAGCAGGACGTGTAGCGGCAAACACAACGCACTCGGCCACGTCGCGTCCGCTCAGTGGCTCGTAGCCTTTGTAGACCGTTGCTGCGCGCTCGGTGTCGCCATGGAAGCGCACCTCCGAGAACTCCGTCTCGACCAATCCCGGGTCGATGTTGCAGATGCGAACGCCCGTTCCGTTGACGTCGATCTGCAGGGAATCCGAGATCATCTTCACGGCGGCTTTGGTTGCGCCGTACACATTGCCACCGCGATAGGGCTGAATGCCGGCGATCGAGGCGATGTTCACGACAAGCCCCGTTCGACGTTGGATCATGTTCGGCAACAGCGAGCGGGTTACATACAGCAGCCCCTTGATGTTCGTATCGATCATCTCCTCCCAGTCGCTTACAAGACCATCCTGGAGCGGAACCAGACCACGGGAAAGTCCGGCATTGTTCACCAGCACATCCGGAGACATGAAGGGGGCCGGCAGCGATGCAACCGTTTCGGCTACCGCTTGGCGATCGCGCACGTCAACCGTTGCCGTATGCACGGTAACTCCATGCTGTGAGGTCAGAGATTCAGCCAGCTGCTGCAGCCGATCGTGCCGGCGTGCCCAGAGCGACATGCTGGCACCAAGCTGACCAAAGGCCTCTGCGCAGGCGCGGCCAATGCCCGAAGATGCGCCCGTGATGATGACGTGTGAGGGTTTCATTGCCGTAAATTTATCAAATGGATACGCCCCCGTTGCTTGCTAGTACTCCTCTGTCGTTCGTCATGCCGCATTTTGAATCCGCCGTTCTGTCCAACGGAACGCCGGTGTACATCGTGCCATCGGCGACAAAGGACGTTCTCACGATCACCTTTGCCATGCGTCACGGCGCTTGCCGCGATGATGTTCCGGGCGAGACGTGCCTGACGCTGGAAATGCTCAAGCAGGGCACCGAACGCCATACGGCCAGGGAGTTCAACGAAGAGGTAGAGTCGCGCGGGTGTTGGATTCGCTGCGCTGCCGACCATGACATCTCCACCGTGCAGGTGACGGGTCTGGGCGAGTGGTTCGACGACGTCACAGACCTGATGGCCGACTGCCTGCTTCGTCCGCGCTTTGATGCCGAGGAGCTCGATAAGCTCCGCGCCCGCAGTGTGGCCGATATGATGATCGACCTGTCCGATGTGGATTGGCTTGCGTCGCGGGCCGCGACGCAGGGCGCCTATACGACACACCCGTATGCACGGCCGCGTGAGGGAACGCCTGCCTGGCTGGCCACGATCACGGTCGACAATCTGCGCAAGGTCCACCGGCATCTGCTCGCAGCACCTCGGTGGATCATCGTGGCCGGCCCCGTCGATGCGCAGAAAGCCGTGCAGCGTCTTGAGACACTCTTTGGCGCACTGCCGCCGTCAGGGCAGCCGCAGCCCATGCCCCCTGCCGTCAAATCGCGCGGCCTGGGCATGGTGGCCTCTCATGAGGGGGCTCTTCAGACCTCTTTTCGGATCATCCTGCCGGGTCTGCCCATGGGGCATCCCGACTATGCAGCGGCGCAACTTCTGACGAATGTCATGGGTGGCTTTACGCTGGCCCGACTTTTTACGATCCTGCGGGAGGAGAAAGGATACACCTATGGGGCGTATGCCAGCCCCATGGTGCGGCCGCTCGACGCGTCGATCGTGATCTCGACAAGTGTTGGAAATGAATTCACGGCCGACACCATCGCCACGATCTCTCAAGAAGTGTCGCGCCTTGGCTCGCAGCGTATCGATGAAGACGAGCTCGAGAACGCCCGCCAGCATATCGTCGGCTCCTTTGCCCGCTCGTGCGAAACACCACAGCAAACCGCATGGCTGCTGCATACGATCGTGAACTACGCATTGCCATTCGACTACTTTGAGCAGTATGTGCGCCGCGTGCAGGAGCTTGCGCCGGACGATCTGCTGCCGGTGCAGAGTGCACTATTCTCCACCGCGTCATGGGTGGTCGGCGCGGCCGGTGTGACGACGCTTGTCGAGTCGGCCATTAGCCCGTTCGTCGACAGCGTTAGTCACTGGGACCGGCAGGGCTTCTAACGGCTGTGATCTTTACGGCAACCATCATCATCGTCGTCGCAGCGATCATTCTGATCGCCCGGCGCGTCGATGCGCGGCTGGTGCTGATCGTTGCCGGCGTGCTGCTGGCCGGACTTGCCGGAACACCAGCACGGATTCTTGATGTGTTTCAGAATGCCGTCGGACGGGGAGACATTATCGGTCCGATCTGTACGGCAATGGGCTATGCCTTTGTTCTGCGCCATACCGGTTGTGACACGCAGATGGTGCGCCTGCTGATCCGTCCCGTGCGCGATCTGTCGTGGGCACTGGTGCCGGCCGGCGTCGCCATCGGGTTTGTCACCAACATGGCCATCACCAGTCAGACCGCTGCAGCAGCGGCCGTTGGGCCGATCCTTGTGCCTCTCATGCTTGCTGCGGGGTTCACTGCCCCGGCAGCGGGTGCTACTCTGCTTATCGGTTGCAGTGTGGGCGGAAATCTCTTCAATCCGGGAGAGCCCGACATTGTTGCCGTGAAGGGGGCTACCGGCGTCAGCATTGCCGATGTGATCGCCTCGGCAACAGTGCCCACGCTGCTGGCTGCCGCGGTGGCAATCTGTGTGCTGCTTCTGGTACTGTCACGCCGCGGAATACTGCCGGCGCGCCGTGCGTCGGGCCAGCACCCGGCCGACACCCCGCTTACCCTTCATGATGCCGTGCGGGCCGTGCTCGCCCCCTTGCCGGTGATCCTGCTGCTGCTGCTACAGCCTCGGTGGAATCTTGTGCCGGCATTGCAGCAGATCTGGCCCAACGGTATCGCCGTCAGCGCCATCATGCTCGTTTGTACGGCGCTGGTGATGGTGTTCACGGCAGGCAGGACGATGCGCGTGACGGGTGATGGAGAATCCGGCGGACTTGGACGTCACGTCAGCCAGATCACCGTGGAGTTCTTCAAAGGGATGGGGCATGCCTTTACGACGGTGATCTCGGTGATCATCGCTGCAACGTGTTTCCTGGCCGGACTCGAGAGTGTTGGTGCTATCCGGGCATTTACGGGGTTGATCTCCTCAAATCCCGACGTGGCCCATGTGATGAGTCCAATGATCACAGGCGTTCTTGCCGTGATCAGCGGCTCCGGCACGGCCCCAAGTGTTGCGTTCTCGCAGGGCGTGCTGCCGGCACTGGCCGCCGGTGGACAGCTCTCGCTGGCCGTCATGCTCGGCATATCCGGAGCGATCGGTGCAAGTCTGGGCCGCACAACGTCTCCCGTCTCCGCCGTGATGCACTTTACCGGATCGATCAGCGGGGCGACGATCCCCGAACTGCTGCGTCTTGTCTGGCTACCAATGGTGGCTGCTCTGCTGTCAACCATCCTCTACGGCCTCGTATCTTCGTAACCCATGGACATCGTCTACGTCGACTATGCGGCAACAACGCCGCTGGATCCCGAGGTGCTGGAGGCGATGAAGCCCTATCTCACCACGGTCTACTACAATGCCGCCAGTTCGCACTACGGCGGACAGATGGCGCAGGCCGCCATTCTGACGGCCCGTGCGCAGGTGGCCCAGCACGTCGGTGCCGGGTTCGACGAAGTTGTTTTCACGTCCGGTGCCACCGAAGCGATCAACATCGCCATCCAGGGTCTGGTAGGGGGCGAGCTGCGCACACCGACGGGACGTCGTACGATCGTAAGTGTACGATCCGAGCATGCAGCGGTGCGTGACGCGGTTCAGCGGGCCGAAGAGGACGGTTTTACCGTGATCTGGCTCCCGGTGGACGCCGACGGACGTGTTGTTCTGTCGGAAGCCGAGCGGCTGATCGACGATACGGTTCTGCTCGTGTCGGTCATGCTCGTGAATAATGAAACCGGCGTGATCCAGGATGTTGCGGCTCTCTCAGAGCTGGCCCACCGACATGGTGCGCTGTTTATGACCGATGCAACGCAGGCCTACGGCAAGATCCCGATCGATGTTCAGAAAATGGGCATAGATCTGATGGCATTTTCCGGACATAAGATCTACGGCCCCAAGGGCATTGGTGCGCTGTATGTTCGGCGCTCTGCAGCCCCATTGGTGCGGCCTCTGCTGGTTGGTGGCGGACAGGAAAGCGGCATGCGAAGCGGTACGCACAATGTGCCCGGCATCATGGGTCTGGCCGCCGCCGGTACAAAGGCCATCCGCCAGATGGATGCAGAGATGGAACGCATCAGTGCTCATCGCGCGCGGTTCGAGGCGGCCATCGCTCAACTTCCCGATGTGACCATCAATGCAGCCGGAGCTCGGCGCATCGGGTCTATCAGCAGCGTTACCATCGGCACCATTCCGGCCGAGCTGCTGCTTATCGACATGCCGGAGATCGCCTGCAGTAAAGGCAGCGCATGTTCAACGTCCAAGCCAGCCCCTTCCCCTGTGATGGTGGCCATGGGCCGTACTCCGGATCAGGCGCACGCAACGGTGCGTTTTTCCTTTGGTCGGGATACAACAGAAGCCGAGGTCGATCGACTTATTCACGCCGTTACGGCGGCCGTCACCAAGCACGTGCATCCGCACGAGCATAACTGAACCACTGCGAAACGTATGTCAGATACCTCCCTTGTTGCTTCGCTCTCTGAGAACATCACATCCGTCAAACGCGAGATCTCCAAGGTCATCGTCGGTCAGCACGATGTTGTCGACCAGCTCCTTGTATCGCTCTTTGCGCGCGGACACTGC